>JAXITL010000021.1:0-27254 GCA_034680125.1 Chitinophagaceae bacterium | reverse complement strand
CCCTAAAAAACCACTTGCACCCGTTACAAGAATCATTGATTGAATTGAAAATTGATAATGGAGAATTGAAAATCATAGTGTCACCAATCAAAAACGAACTTTTATTATATAGTTCATTTTCAATTTTCATCTTTCCATTTTTCTTTATTCTATTGATTGAAATTGCCTTAAAAAGCGCACGTCATTTTGTGAATATAAACGAAGGTCATTCACCTGATATTTTATCTGTGTAATGCGTTCTACACCCATTCCAAAAGCAAAGCCAGAGTATACCTCGGGGTCTATGCCGAAATTGCGTAGCATATTGGGATGGACCATTCCACAACCTAAAATTTCTACCCAACCAGTATGCTTGCACAAATTGCAACCACTACCACCACATACTGTGCATGAAATATCCATTTCGGCACTAGGCTCCGTAAAGGGGAAATAGGAAGGACGGAAACGCACTTGAGTATTCGCACCAAACATTTCAGTTACAAAATGATATAAAGTTTGTTTGAGGTCGGCAAAGGAAACACCCTTGTCGATATATAAGCCTTCGCATTGGTGAAAGAAACAATGGGCTCGCGCACTTATGGTCTCATTACGGTATACACGACCTGGACAAATGACACGCAAAGGTAATTCGCCCTTTTCGAGCATACGTGCCTGAACAGACGATGTATGTGTGCGCAGAACCCAATCAGGGTTAGACGCAACATAAAACGTATCCTGCATATCGCGTGCAGTATGATTTTCAGGCATATTTAATGAGGTGAAATTATGCCAGTCGTCCTCCACCTCGGGGCCTGTAGCTACACTAAATCCCAATTTTTCAAAAATGGAAACCATTTTGTTTTCTACCATTTTGAGTGGGTGGCGTGTACCTAGGGGAATACTGGTGCCAGGCAAAGTAAGATCTATTTTTGCCTCCTTATTTTGGGTATGGCCTTGTAAATGGACAAAGGCTTCATATTTAGATTCTGCGGCTATTTTAAAAGCGTTGAGCAATAGGCCGGCTTCCTTTTTTTGAGGGCCAGCTACATTTTTCATCTCACCAAATATCTCTTTTACAATGCCTTTTGTACCTAAAAACTGAATGCGGAAAGCTTCCAATTCGGCAGCATTAGTGGGTTCGAAAGCATTGATTTCTGCTTCGTAAGCGGCAATTTTTTGCTGTAAATCTTGCATATGCTGCAAATATAGTTAATTAGGCAATTGGGGGAATATTGAAAAATGAAAGTTCCGCATTCATTTTTAACAAGCATTTTCAAATCAGATTAGGAATTTTTTTTGTCGTTCCTTATCTTTGCCAACCTTATGCGTTTTCGTGCCCAAATAGTTTGTTTAACCTTGCTCGCATTTACCATGCTTGTATCTTGTAGTGGATACGAGAAAATAAAGCGTAGTAATGATGTAAACTATAAACTATCTATGGCCAATAAGTATTTTGATAATAAGGATTATCATCGTGCTCGGGAAATGTATGAGGCTTTAATGCCGGTGATGAAGGGTACCAAAAATTTTGAGCCCATGTATTACAAATATGCTATGGCTTGTTTCAGTACAAAAGATTACAATTCCTCGTCTTATCATTTTAAAAATTACACCAATTCTTTCCCTAATTCGCCCAATGTAGATGAGGCAGATTTTTTACATGCCTATTCTATCTACAAAATGTCACCCAAAATAACGGTGATGCAGTCCAATACGGAAAAGGCTTTAGAGGTATTGCAAACCTTTGTCAATAATAACCCCAATAGTAAGCATATAGACGAGGCCAATAAATACATTGCTGAAGCTCAAGCAAAACTGGAAGAGAAAGCTGCTATTGCTGCAAAATTATATTACAACATCAACCAATATCGCTCGGCTACTGTTGTATACAAAAATCTTCAAACGGATTACCCAGCCTCAACCAAAATGGATGAGTATCAATATATGATTGTAAAAGCCAATTATAAATTTGCCCAAGCAAGCATTAAAGAAAAGCAAGAAGAACGTTATGTCAATGTTTTAAGCGCTTACCAAGAATTAGTTGATAATTACCCGAAATCACCTTTTATAAAAGAGGCTGAGAAATATTTTACGCTTGCCAGTACTAACATTAAAAAATTAAAGAAATGAGCATAAACAAAAAAGCCCTTGCTGCGGTTAATCCACTTATCGAAACACGCGATGTGACTGCTATTAAAAACAAAACAGGCAATCTTTACGAAAGTATCGTTGTTATGTCTCGTCGTGCAGGTCAAATATCTGTAGCCGTAAAAGAGGAGCTTCATAAAAAATTGGAAGAGTTTGGTAGCCATACCGATAATCTTGAAGAAATACACGAAAACAAAGAGCAAATCGAAATTTCGCGTATGTACGAGCGTTTGGCCAATCCTGCTTTGCAATCGCTTACAGAATTCAACGACGATAAGATTTACCACAGAAAAAAATAATTTTTCAGGTTTATCATATTTGAAAAAGCGCAGCAATTTTTATCAATTGCTGCGCTTTTTGATGAGCATTTCTTTCCCATTTATAGGTTATTCCCTTGTATCAACACGTATTTTTTGACCTCGACCACACACTTTGGGATTTTGAAAAAAATTCAAAAGACACGATGTGGCAATTGTTTCAACGTTTTCGATTAAGCGGGCGCGGGATATCGGATTTTGATGCTTTTTATGAAGTTTTTCATCAACACAATGAAAAATTATGGTCTCGATTTCGAAAAGGATTTATTAGGCGTGAAGAACTTCGCTGGAAGAGAATGTGGCACACGCTGCTCGACTTTACAATCGCAGACACAAAATTGGCAAACGAGTTGAGTGCTGCTTATCTCGAAATACTGCCTACGCAACGTTTTTTAATACCCGATGCTGCCGAAGTTGTAGCCTATTGTGCCAGTAAATATACGTTGCACATTATCACCAATGGCTTTGATGCCACGCAAAGACAAAAGCTGTACAATTGCGGTTTGCATACTTACTTCGATCAAATTATTAGCTCCGAAAAAAGTAATAGTATTAAGCCCAACAAAGAGATATTTGATTTTGCAAAAGCAGCAAGTGGCGCAAATGATAGTCCTTGTATCATGATTGGCGATGCTTTAGAAATTGATATTGCTGGTGCCATGAATGCTGGATGGGATGCCATCTATTTTAACCCTCATCAAATAGCCCACAGCCAAAAGCCTACCCACGAAATACATAGTCTTAAAACTATTCTAGAAATATTGTAAAGTTTTTTATTTTGCCTAATAAAATACCGTTTCAAGTTTCAACCATTCTCAAAATCTCCTACCTATGGCATTGCCTAATGTATTTACTCAAGAGGTATCCGACCAAATTATTGATAGAATACACCGCTTAAATCCAAATAGTGTAGCACAATGGGGCAAAATGAATGTATCCCAGATGCTAGCGCATTGTAATGTGACCTACGAAATGATGTATGAACAAAAGCATCCCCAAAATGGCGCTTTCATGAAGTTTATTTTGAAAATGTTGGTCAAGCCTAAAGTGGTCAATGAAACAACTTATCCCAAAAACAGTAGAACTGCGCCAGCCTTTGTAATGGCAGACGAGAAGCATTTCGAAGAGGAAAAGCAAAGATTGATTGCGTATATCAACAAGACACAAGCCCTTGGTGGCGAGCATTTCGACCAAAAGGAGTCTCATTCTTTTGGGAAATTAAGCACCATCGAGTGGAATAACATGATGTACAAACACCTTCATCATCACCTCACCCAATTCGGTGTTTAGTTTTTCTATTTAAATCTCTTTAATTTTCGAGTAGATTTGCATTAAGTTTTTATTTTCGTTAAACAACCCTTTTCAATGCCATTAGCGGCAAATTCGCGCGAGTTAGTCCTCAAAATTATTTTTGTTTCCGTAGCAGTAGTCATACTGTCGCGCCTGTTTTTTCTGCAATTATTTGAAGATAAATACAAGGTAATGGCTAATGATATAGCCATTATGCGCAAGGTGGTCTATCCGCCTCGTGGCGTCATTTACGATCGCAAAGGCAAGGTGATGTTGAATAATGAGGTGGTTTATGATCTTGTCGTAACACCAATTGAGGCCAAAAAAAACCAAGATACCCTTCGATTTTGTGAAGCATTAGGCATTGATACCCCTATGTACAATAAGCTGATCAAGCGTGCCGTAAATAAAAGTGGTTGGGTTCGCCAAACGGTTTTTTTAGAGGAATTATCACCTGCACAGGCCGCTCGTTTTCAGGAAAATATATTCTTGTTTAATGGTTTCCAGATGGTAGAGCGCAATATTCGTTCTTACCCTAGCCCTCACGCAGGTGTTGTGTTGGGCTATATTGGTGAAGTCTCTCCCGCTATGCTCAAAAGAGATCGTTTTAAAAGTTATAACCAGGGCGATTATGTGGGTGTAGATGGCTTGGAGCTTGCTTATGAAGAGGTTTTAAGGGGTCAGCGTGGAATTTATTTTATCGAGAAAGACAATTTTAATCGTCCAAGGGATTCTTATAAAGGAGGCGTTTTAGATACACCAGCAGTTGCCGGTCGCAGTATTGAATTATACCTTGATGCCGAATTGCAGGCTTATGGCGAAAAATTAATGGCCAATAAATTAGGTAGTGTTGTGGCCATTGATCCTTCCACTGGCGGTATCTTAGCCATGGTGAGCAGTCCTTCCTACGATCCTAATTTATTGCGCGGAAAAGAACGTTCAAAGAATTTTGGCAAACTATTTCTAGATGCCACAAAGCCCTTGTTTAACCGAGCAATGAAGGGTTCTTATAATCCAGGTTCAACGCAAAAGCCCCTTACAGCGCTGGTTGCACTTGACGAAGGTGTTATTACACCATCCTATGGATACCCTTGTGGTGGCGGTTATTATGCTTGTGGTAAGCGGGTAGGCTGTACCCATAGTGGTGGTGGTCATGCTGCCAATTTGCGCTTAGCTTTAGCTAATTCCTGCAACTCCTATTTTGTTCATATTTATCGTTTGTCTGTAGACAAAAAGGCTTTTAAAAACGTTAAAGAAGGATTGCATAAGTTTTACGAGCACATGTATTCATTCGGTCTTGGGCATCCACTTGGGGTAGATTTGCCAGGGGAAAAGGGGGGTACCTTATTTGATACGAAGGACTATGATAAAATGTACAATGGTTCATGGAATTCTTGTACCAACCTATTTGTAGGTATGGGGCAAGGAGAGATTGCTAGTACGCCCTTACAAATGGCCAATGCCATGTGTATCATTGCCAACAGGGGTTTTTATTATACACCTCACTTTGTGAAATCGGTGGCTAAAAATCCTAAAGATCCGGTGCTGATTCCTTTTTTGCAAAAACATACCGTTACCCATATTCCTGATTCTGCCTTTGCAATAGTAGGGCTTGGAATGATGGATGTGGTTGACAAAGGTACCGGTACTGTGGCTCGTTTGCCAGGTGTTGAGGTCTGCGCCAAAACTGGAACGGTAGAAAACAAGGCGGTGGTAAATGGTCAAGCATTGAAGCTGCAAAACCATTCTATGTTTGTGGCCTATGCACCGCGGATACACCCCAAAATTTGTATCGCAGTAGTGGTCGAAAACTCTGGTTTTGGTGCTACATGGGCTGGACCTGTAGCTAGTTTGATGATTGAAAAATATTTGAAAGACTCTGTGGCAACGAATAGAAAAGCGCTTGAAGAAAAAATGTACAATGCCAAGGTAATTCCTAAATATACCTACATCATCGATTCGGCTACAAGACTCAGAGATAAGATGATTTGGGAGCGGAAGCAATTCCGGAAAAAATATGATGACAGTATGAAGCATCATCGCGATTCGATGCATATTAGGCATTGGATAAAGAAAAATTTGATGTAGATATTGTACCTTTTTTAAAACAAAATTTTTATGAGCCAGCATCACCAAGCCCCCAAGAAAAACATATTAACACTCTATATTTTTATAGCGCTAGCCTTGGGTATAGGTTTGGGTTTTGTCCTTAACTCCTATTATGTACAAGTAGATAATGTGCAAATAGCCCAGATTGATGCGGAGATAAAAACCTTCAAAGAAGCGAATGCGACTATGGGCTCTGCTGATCTTGCTTCTTCTATTCAATCACTTAGTGAAAAGAAGACAGCCGTATTGAAAAGTAGGGATGCCAAACTAGAGCCCTTTTCGCTGATGGCCGATATTTTTTTGAGGCTCATAAAAATGATTGTGGCACCCTTGGTTTTCAGTACTTTGGTAGTTGGTGTAGCTAAGCTAGGCGATATAAAAGCAGTAGGCCGTATCGGTGGTAAAACCTTACTTTGGTTTTTTAGTGCATCCTTGCTCAGTTTAGCTTTGGGCATGTTTTTGGTTAATTTTTTTGAACCGGGTGCGCATATGAATTTGCCTTTGCCAGATGCTAATGCCGAATTGGGTTTGCAAAAAACTGCTTTTTCTTTAAAGTCCTTTTTACACCATATTTTCCCCACCAGTATTTTTGAGTCATTGGCCAATAATGAAATCCTGCAAATCGTGGTTTTCTCTTTGCTTTTTGGCACAGCCACTGCGGCCATTGGCGAGCACGGAAAAATATTAATCGATTTTTTTGAAGTTGTAGCCGATGTGATATTGAAGATTACCGGCTATGTCATGAATCTAGCGCCAATAGCTGTATTTGGGGCTATGACAGCTGTTATAGCCAAGCAAGGCGCAGGTATATTGGCTACTTATTCCATTTTCATTGGCGAGTTTTATTTGGGTTTAGGTACCTTGTGGTTACTCTTAATTGCGGCAGCATTTTTATTTATTGGTCGTCGCGCTATTACTTTGGTCAAGCGTATGAAAGACCCCGCTCTATTGGCATTCAGTACGAGTAGTAGTGAGGCGGCTTTCCCAAAAATGATGATGGAATTAGAGCGTTTTGGCTGTGGTAAAAAGATAGTCAGTTTTGTGTTGCCATTGGGGTATTCTTTCAACCTTGATGGATCGATGATGTACATGACTTTTGCTTCTTTATTTATTGCCCAATCATACGGCATTCATTTGCCTATTGCTACCCAAATAAGTATGCTGCTTATTTTGATGCTCACAAGCAAGGGGATTGCTGGTGTTCCTAGGGCTTCCTTAGTAGTCATTGCAGGCACTTTGAGCACCTTTAATATACCTGAGGCTGGTCTTGCCTTACTGCTAGGTATCGACCCAATATTGGATATGGGTCGCAGTGCTACCAATGTTATTGGCAATAGTGTGGCTACTGCCGTGGTGAGTAAATGGGAAGGTGAATTGCATCATTAGAGAACTATTGAATTATTCAAACAGAACAAAGAAATGAAATTTCAAAGCTTGTGCTTATTAGTATTGTTAATAGCCTTTTCTGCATGCAAAGAAACCGCGGATGGGGCAGAGGTATTTAAAAATAATATTCCAAGTAAATATAAGGACAGCCTTAATGTTGAAAAGGAGAAAAAGCAGATTGTTGAAAAGCCTATTTTTCATTACCATTTCGAGTACAAAAAAATATGGAGTAAAAAAGACAGTTTCGAAGGTTATGCCCATCAGCGCTTACTGGCAGCCATCAATAGGGTAGATGAAAAGCATTTGAAGCATTTAGATAGTTTTTTGGTGCCCAATCAATATGATGATTCTTTAGCGCACTATCTTCCTTTCCCAATACAATCTGCGGTATTGAGTGATATCAACAAGATTATCATTTTTTCGTACCCCACGCAATCTTTTGCTGCTTACGAAAAGGGGCATTTGATTTTGACTGGGCCAACCAATATGGGCAAGAAGGCGTCTAAAACTCCATTGGGTTTGTTTTTTTGCAATTGGAAATCGAAAGAAACACGCAGTACCGTTGATAATGATTGGATTTTAAAATGGAATTTTAATGTGAGTAATATTGGCGGCGTTGGATTTCATCAATATGATTTACCGGGTTATCCAGCTTCTCATAGTTGCATGCGCCTTTGGGCCCAGCAAGCCGAATTTTTATATTATTGGGCCGAACAGTGGACATTCAATGCGGAACATCAATTAGTGGCTAAAGGAACTCCCGTAATTGTCTATGGCGAATATCCCTTTGGCCAGCCTCGCCCTTGGTTTGGATTGGTACAAGATGGCAAAGCCTCAGATATTAGTGAGGAAAACCTAATAGAAATCGTTCAGGATCATAAAGCAAGCATCTTGGCCGAGCAACAAAAGCTTGATGATTTAATTCCCCAAAAGGCCCCCATATCAGCAGCCCTATCCAGGTAAGGTTGTTTCATTATTTACCTAAAGGATATATTTTTCATTTTCTTTTGTGTTAAATAGTTAATTTTACTGTCTGAAAATCGACGATTTTACCCCAATTTGGGGCAATTAGAAAATATTTTTCAAATTTTAGCCTAATTAGTGCAAAAATATTTTTGTTGTTTCATTAAAATGCTGCACCTTTGCAGTCCTTAAAAAAATAAAATTATGGCAAGAGTTTGTCAAGTAACTGGAAAGCGCCCAATGGTGGGTCACAAAGTTTCTTTCTCAAATAAGAAAGCATTACGTCGTTTTTTACCCAACTTACAGGTAAAACGCATGTACCTTGCTGAAGAAGATAAATGGATCACTTTGAAATTATCTACAGAAGCATTGCGCACAATCAATAAAAATGGCTTGCTTGCAACCGTAAAACAATTGCGTGCAGAAGGTCATAAAATTTAGTAATTAATAAGCATAAAACATTCAATAAAAAATGGCAAAGAAAGGCAACCGCGTACAGGTAATCTTGGAGTGCACAGAGCATAAAAACAGCGGCTTAGCGGGAACCAGCCGTTATATTACTACCAAGAATAAGAAAAATACGCCTGAGCGTATTGAGTTGAAAAAATACAACCCGTTGATGAAACGTGTGACAACTCACAAAGAGATTAAATAAATTTACTTCATTCTTTTAAAATATTTGAGTAATGGCAAAAGCAGCTAAAACCGCGATTAAAAAAGACCCTAAACAGGCGTTGGACGCAAAAAACTGGACAAAAGTGATTAAAGCCGTTCGCAGCCCAAAAACAGGTGCTTACACTTTCAAAGAAAATATCATTCACAAAGACAAAGTGAAAGATTTTTTGGCGAGTTAATTGATTAATCGCAATAAAAATTTTCTAGGCTAACCAACATTCTTGGTTGGCCTTTTTCTATTAAAAAGAATTTACCTTTTTAGCCATGCGTTATTGTCTGTTTTTTCTACTAATTATTGCCTGCTCTTGCAAGGAAAAGCAGCCCAATCAGAAAGTAGTCGTTGCCCATAACGATAGCGCAATAAAGGGCATACAGACCGGCGATCTTATCCTACGCCGTGGTAGAGATCAGGTGAGTGATTTCTTTGCCAGGCTCAATACCCGAAATCAAACATATTCGCATTGCGGCCTAGCGGTACAAACTGATTCGGGTGTGTTTGTGTACCACATCATGGCTACAGTGAATCATGTAGAAGGACAAATTATATACGAACCCATTTATTGCTTTATCGATTCCAAAATCAATTCAAGATGGGCGATAATTCGCTATGATTTGGATAGCACAAAAGTGTCCCATTTGCTGGCTAAAATGCAGGATTATATTTCCCAAAAAATCACTTTCGATCAGCAATTTGACCTTCAGTCAGACGATAAAATGTATTGTTCTGAGATGCTGTATAAGGCTTTGTTTTTTGCTAGTAGAGATACTCTAATAATGCCCATTACCATTGCTCATTCAGGCAAAAAATACATCGCCATCGACAATCTTTTTGAACATAAAAATTGCAAAACAATTGGCGAAATAGCCTATAAACAGTAGCTTCGCATCAAATTAAATGAATATCATAATGAATAAGTTTTCTGCTTTTTTTATTGCCCTTTGTTTAAGCTTTGGCTTTGTATCCTGCAGTTCTGACACGCCCAAGGTAGTAGCAGAGCAATTCTTGCTTTCGGTTGCTCGTGCCGATTTGGATGAGGCCAAAAAATATTGTGATTCTAACACAAGGGAGTTGTTAGATCAAGCCAATTATCTTTCTATGGTACCTGATTCTGTAAAGGAAGAAGGGAGAAATTTGAAAATTACGATTGTCAATACACAAGAAAATGGTGACAAGGCTGTGGTGACTTATAAAACTTCCAAATTAGATGAAAACCAAATTATCACTTTGGCAAAAATCAATGATAAATGGTTGGTTCAATTAGATAAAATGCAAGAATATGAGGAAGAGCCCATGTTGACAGAGTCGAATGAGCTACATGCAGATTCTACCTCGGTACCTGTTCAGGATACAGCATCTAAAAACAATGTTGACAGTAGTCAAAGATAAATTGAGTGAGCTGATGTCATAATAAAAGCTGTTGCTACTAGGGGCAACAGCTTTTATGTTTTTATAGCTTTGATGTTGCGCATCATTCCCTTCCATTTGGTACGGGCAATGGGCGATTGTTTAAAGTATTGTTTAAAGCTGTTTTCGGAGAGTTCTTCCCATTCGCCGATGCTGAGGTTGAGTACCTGAGGTATGGGTTTAAAATGCTCTTCCGTATGGGGTTTCGAGAAACGATTCCAAGGGCAAACATCTTGACAGATATCACAGCCAAAGGCCCAACCCTCCATTTTTGATTCCAAGTCTTTGGGGAGTAATGCGTCTTTTAATTCAATGCTGAGGTAAGAGATACATTTGCTTCCGTCTATCACCGTGGGGCTTACAATGGCCTCTGTAGGGCAAGCCTCTATACAGCGTGTGCAAGTGCCACAATGATCGGTGATAAATGGGTTGTCGTACTCTACATCAAGGTCGCAAATAAGTGTCGCAATAAAAAAGAAAGAACCTGTTTGTTTGCTGATTAAATTGCCATTTTTACCTATCCAACCAAGGCCGCTTTGTTGTGCCCAAGAGCGCTCCAAAACTGGTGCTGAGTCTACAAAACCACGGCCTGCAACTTCGCCAATATTTTTGTGGATAAAGGACATTAGTTCATTTAATTTTTCCCGAATGACATAATGATAATCCACGCCCCATGCGTATTTGGCGATTTTGGGAGCCTCATCACTTTGTTTTTCTTCGGGATAATAATTGAGTAGGAGGGTAATGACAGTTGTAGCATCAGGTACTAATTTTCGCGGATCTATTCTAAGGTCAAAATGACGCTCCATATAGCTCATTTTGCCTTGATAATTTTTGTTAAGCCAAGACTCTAATCTGCGCGCATCTTCTGTCAGTTCAGTTGCTGCAGCAATGCCACATTGCATAAAACCCAAGCGTAAGGCTTCGGTTTTGATGAGTTGGGCATATTTTGATGCGCGTGTAGTCATTAGTTAGCTTGTGGCTGAATAGTTGTGCCTCTGATTTTAAGTATCTGCGCAGCACAAGTTTCCGTATTTACTTTTGGAATGTCGGCAATAATACTGCAAAACA
The DNA here is from genome assembly GCA_034680125.1 of Chitinophagaceae bacterium. Lineage (GTDB taxonomy): Bacteria > Bacteroidota > Bacteroidia > Chitinophagales > Chitinophagaceae > Rurimicrobium. The sequence goes on along the minus strand of JAXITL010000021.1, from coordinate 15,911 downwards.
ACTGCAATTCTTGCTTGATTATTTCTGCTTCATTTTGTTTGAGTAGATAGAGCACTTCACTCATAGCGTTATAATCGAAAGTAATTTCCATTCTCTGACAGATCCATTTCTCTATCGGTATTGCTATTTGCAAAGCCTCTGTGGTTGCGGTTTTATAGGCATTGATCAAACCGGGCACCCCTAGCATCGTGCCACCATAATAACGCACTATGACGACCAATACATTTGTAAATCCAGCACTATCAATTTGTCCTAAAATGGGTCTGCCGGCGCTTCCACTGGGTTCGCCGTCATCGCTGGCCCTAAAAGATAATCCGTCAATACCTATTCGATAAGCAAAACAGTGATGTGTGGCTTTTGGGTGTTCTTGTTTTACCTCAATTAATTTGGCTTTTACTTCCTCAATACTATTAATGGGGAAACTGTAGCCCAAAAATTTGCTCCCGCGGTCTTTAAACAAAGATGTTGTAGCAGCAGCAATGGTTTTGAATTTTTCTTTTTGATTCGTCATTTCTTAATTTCGGACAACCCTAATTTCTACTCGTCTATTTTTTTGTGCATCTTCTTCTGTTTTTTCATTGGGAATGATTGGACGTCGTTTTCCATGTCCAATATACCCAAGGCGCTTCGATTCAATACCATTGTCTATCAAATATTGATAGATAAATCTTGCTCTGTTTTCGGAAAGCTTTAGTTCGTAAGTGTCGGTGTCTAAAGCATCTCCATCGCCTTGCATGCAGCAAACATGTCCTTCAATATTAATGGCTAGGTCGGGATAGGTTTTTAGGGTTTGTAATAATTCCTGCAAAATTGTTTCACTTTCTGGGGTAATGAAATGTCTTGTTGCTTGGAAGTGTATGGATTCAATACGCATTACTTCATTTACTTTAAGCTCATTCAATTCTTCGAATCTACTTTTGATTATGCTCTTCTCGATTGGATTTTTGGCTACGATTGCTGAAGTTTTTGTGCTGGTTTTTTGTCCTACCAATAAGTTTTCGTTGTTGGTACTGGATGTTTTTAGCGTAGCTGTTTTCTTTTCTATGGGGATAATTTTTCCATCATCTTTTATTTCACCAACCTGGATGCCTTTTTTAATTTGTATAAGGGGCTCGATTTTTGACGCGTTATTCTTTTGCTCTTTTTTTATAAATACCGCTACTCTTCGGTCTTCAGGATATCCACTTTCTGTTTTGGGAAGATTTCTTTTTACCTCCCCAATTCCTTCACAAACCAAAATTTGTTGCGCATTAATTTTTCGGGATAGCAAATACGCTTTAACATTATGGGCACGGCCTTTAGCTAAATTCATATTGGCGGGTTCATTGCCTAAGTAATCGGCATAGCCATAGATGAGTAATGTTGTTTTGCTCACAGAGCGTGCGAGCGAATCTAGTTTTTTCTGGGCTATAAGATCCAGCTCAATAACATTGATGGGAAAAAGAATTTTTACCGTGTCGTATCCTAGTTGTGCAATGCAGTATTCATTGCCCAGTATCAACATCAGCAGAATAATGATTCTTTTCAAAAGCTTTTTTTCGGTGGTTTTGAATAAAAAAGGATATTAAATAACGCAACACTTGGGGTTGTTTATTCAATATCCTTTGAGTTATTGTTCGTTTTTACGCTCGGTATGCGTCTTATTTTCGAGGTCCTCTAGGTGCTTGCCCTCTATATTTTTTATGAGGCAATATGCGTTTGTTGCAACTTGCAGCCATCAAGGAAATGGTAATTAAGGATAATAATGCAATTGTGATGTACTTGTTTATTTTCATAAAAATTAAGTATTATGATTAGGAAGCTTAAAGGTAAAAATTTTATTCAGAAAACAAATGGATTTGGCAAAAACTATCCGTTGTCAATTTTGTCTTTTAATTGTTTGGTCATACCATTAATATAGATTCTCCATTTGTCAATCACAGATACCATGTCTTGGGGTATTTCAGAATCGTACATGACAGGCAAGCCTGTCCCTGGATGTATAAAGCCCAGCTCTTTGGCGTGCAAAGCATGTCGCGGCAATAGTTTGAAACAATTTTCAACAAATTGCTTGTACTTAGTAAAAACGGTTCCTTTCACAATATAATCGCCCCCGTAAGTACTATCGCTAAATAGGGGGTGCCCAATATGTTTCATATGTACCCGTATTTGGTGTGTACGGCCTGTTTCGAGTCTTAATTCTATGAGGGTTACATAATTAAATCGCTCGATGACTTTGTAATGGGTCACCGCTTCTTTGCCATAATCGCCCTCTGGGAATGCGGCCATTATCTTCCGAAATCGCTGATGCCGACCAATATGAGCTACCACTGTTCCTTCATCTTCTTCCATATTGCCCCATACTAGAGCAATGTATCGGCGATGTACCGTGTGGTTTTTAAACTGAATGCCCATTTTTTGCATGGCAGCTTCATGTTTAGCAATCACCAGTAATCCGCTGGTATCCTTATCTATTCGGTGTACCAATCCAATTCGAGGTAGCTCTTCTGTTTCTTCTTTTTTGAGGTAAAATGAAAGTCCGTTTACTAAGGTGCCGCGGGGATTACCACATCCGGGATGGACTACCATACCCACCTTTTTATTGATGATCATGATGTCATCGTCCTCGTAGGCAATATCTAGGGGTAGGTCTTCGGGTACTATTTCATAAAGCTCCGAAGGGCGTGTTTCAAAAATAACAATCTCTTCTCCGGGTTTTATTTTATGGTTTGATTTGACCATTTTATCATTGACCAAAATCAATCCATCATCTATCGCTTGTTGCACCTTTGTGCGAGTGGCTCCTTCAAGTCTGTTTTGTAAAAACTTGTCGATGCGTATTGATTCTTGTCCTTTATTAACAATAAATCGTTCCCTTTCGGCAAGCACAGCTTCGCCCGATGCTTCGACTTCGTCGCCATCACCATAATCCTCAAGATCTTCTTCTTCGTATTCAGCCATTTTTTTATTTTTTCCAGTTTCTCAATAAATCAGTATTCAACTGCACGTAAGTAATTGTTCTTTCCTTAATGTTATTATTAATCCAATAAATTTGGGGTACATATTTTCCAGCCATTTTGATAAACTGATCCGAATTGTTAAACACAAAATGCGGTACTTTATGCGCTTGGGTTTCGGCAAAAAAATCGCTAGTATCTGTAGCTGAACCAGTGAATATCATCATAATGGGTAGTGTACTATCCTTTGCATAAATATCCTTAAAAATCTTAGCAGCATGGCGACAATGGGGGCAGCCAAGGCTCATAAAGGCTACAAGGTGTTTGCCCTTGCGCAGCTCTACAGATGGCTGATAGTTCAGGTCGCTATACAAAGGATTTAGATTTATAGGCTGGGGCTTTTGCGCGTAGGGTACCCCTACAAAAGGTATTATCATCATTGCAGATGCACCCAATAAAGCCACTATCCATTGAAAACGGTAAGGCTGTACAGGGTATATTTTGTTCAATAAAAAGGTAAGTGCAAGCAAGGCAATATTCTTGATGATACTTACTGCAGGAGACATGGGTAATGTATCGCCGAAGCAGCCACAGTCTACTTGATTTCCTTTTGTAATCAAGACGATGACTAGATAAATAGTCATGAGTATCAAAAATAAAAGAGTAATTGGGTAGGTAATTTTCTTTAGGTAAATATGCGCCAACATCAAAAAGGCCAACAACAGCTCGAAGCCTATAAAAAATCGTGCTAAGAAAAAAGAGAGCATATTGGGTAGGCCCATATCCATAAATGTCCATTCAAATGGCTCGATGGCAACGAATTTTGTAAGGGCTGAGAAGATAAAAATTCCACTCAGTATCAGGAGAAGAATTAAGCCGATTGTTGATTTTGCCTTTTGTGAAATGGTCATTCTGCTTTATGGAAATTGGGTTATAAAAAGAAAGAGCCTATCGGCTCTTTCTCTATACTATTAGGCCAGCATCGTTACTGGATTTTCGAGATAAGTTTTAAGTGTTTGTAAAAACTGTGCACCTACGGCACCGTCCACCACGCGGTGGTCGCAGCTGAGGGTTAGTTTTAAAATATTGCGTATTACTACAGCTCCATTTTCTACTACTGGTGTAGGTATAATATTGCCTACAGCCAATATGCAGCTATCTGGCGGATTGATAATAGCGGTAAACTCATCAATACCCATCATGCCCAAATTGGAAATGGTGAAGGTATTGCCGGTAAATTCGCTCGGCTGTATTTTTTTGTTGCGTGCTTTACTGTACAAATCACTTGCAGTGGCAGCTATCTGTGTTAAGGATAATTGGTCTGCAAATTTGATTACGGGTACAATCAATCCTTCTTCCACGGCTATGGCGCTTCCAATATTGATATGGTGATTAGCACGGATAAAATCGCCCATCCAAGAGCTGTTTACATCAGGATGCTTGCGCAAAGCCATTGCTGAGGCTTTGATGATAAAATCATTGAAAGAAATTTTCACACCACCCATTTCGTTGATTTGTTTACGGGCTTCCATGGCCTTGTCCATAGTTACCGAAATTTTAAGGTAAAAATGGGGCGCACTGAATTTGCTTTCGGCCAAGCGAGAAGCAATGATTTTACGCATTTGCGTGAGTGGGGTATCGGTATAGCTTTCTGTGCCAGAAATACTTGCAAGGCTTTTTGGAGCCGCTACCGTAGATGCTTTTGCGGCATGTGGGGTATAATTGTCCAGGTCTCTTTTAATGATTCTTCCACCATCACCGCTACCCGCAAGTGCATTGAAGTCAATGCCTTTTTCTTGTGCGATTTTTTTAGCTAATGGTGAAATTTTTACTCGACTATCGTCATGCGTTGTTGCAGCAGTTGGTGCAATGCTTGTAAGGGCAGGGGCTGCACTAGTTGCGCTGGCGCTAGGGGTATTGCTGGCTGGGCTTGGGGCAGCAGGTGCCTGTAAAATGCTTTGAATATCGGTACCAGGCTTGCCTACAATAGCTATGATTTCGTTGATTTTGGCGGCACTACCTGCAGGAACACCAATATGTAATAAAGTGCCATCTGCATAGCCCATTACTTCCATCGTAGCTTTATCGGTTTCTACATCAGCCAATACATCATCGCTTTTTACGACATCACCCACTTGTTTGTTCCAAACCACTATTTTCCCTTCAGTCATAGTATCACTGAGCAATGGCATACGGATGACCGTTACGCCCTCAGGGATGGCGCTTGCTGAGTCGCTTGTTATAGTTGGTGTAGTCTCACTTTCTGCAGCTGTTGCCATTGTAGTTGTGTTGTTATCTAATAAAGATGCATATTCTTCGCCCTCATTACCGATAATGGCTATGATCTCGTTTACTTTAGCAGCTTTGCCTTTTTCAACTCCAATATATAAAATGGTGCCACTCACAAAAGGCATGACTTCCATTGTTGCTTTGTCGGTTTCTACATCGGCAAGCACATCGTCCGACTTTACTTTGTCGCCCACTTTTTTGTGCCATTCTGCTATCACACCTTCTTTCATCGTATCGCTCAGTAGCGGCATTCTTATCACTTCGGCCATAAAAATATTATTGTTCGAGAGGTTTTATTGTTGAGTTTGAAGTTCCAAAAATAGCAAATCCCTTCTTATTTATTAAGTGTTTTTAAGAAAAGGCTACTTGTTTACTTATATTAAATTTCGACACCTAAGGATCCTTAAGGTGTTAGGTAGATTTCTGGCAAAGTGATTCTGTTGCTTTCATTGCCTGCCTTGTCCTTTATGTACAACTCTAATTTAACAGTATCTCCAGTTTGTCTATTGGGTCGTAGCAACAAAAAGCTAGCTTCTATGCCTAGACTACAAGAGCCAGAAACGCCTTGGGTGGGGTCAATATATTTTGAGATGTCTCTGGGGAAATAATATTTTCCTAGAGAAGTATCTCTTTTGTCAATGGTATAAATATCAAAATTGCCCGATGAGGTTGTGTTACCCAAATCACCATCTTTGTCTGAAAAATTAAAATTGACATTGATGTATTCATTACTTCCCGCTTGCATTACATTGCCCGACATGCCTACATAGCTAATACTGGGTGGGTTTTTGCCGTTTTTAGGGCTGTCTGCTTTGCCACAAGATAGTAGCACCAGGTTGGTGCAAAAGCACAATCCTAAAGTTTGCAAAAGGGTATATTTCCTTATAAAAGTTGGTTTGTTGCGCACAATGCTTTTTTTTGTTTTTTTGTAAAAGTATTTCTCGTTCAAAAATAATCCAAAAACCAATGCAGTTTGACATTATCAATGGAAATGATTGGCTTCAAAATTGTACACATGATTTTGAAGCAACTGCAATGGCGCTTTACCGTTATCAATACCAGCATAATGAATTGTACAGGGCTTATCATCAAGCTTTAAAAATTAATGTAGATGCTGTAAAAACGCTTACTCAAATTCCTTTTTTACCCATTTCTTTTTTTAAAACACACAAAGTAAGTACAATGCCCGATGCCTGTGCAGCAGCAGTATTTGATAGTAGTGGTACAACAGGTATGACGCCAAGTAGGCATTTTGTACACGATTTAACGCTTTATGAAACTATTTCGGTAGCTGGTTTTGAAGGGTTTTATGGCTCCGTACAAGACTGGGTAATATTGGCTTTGTTGCCGTCTTATTTAGAAAGGAAAACATCCTCGCTGGTGCATATGGCCAAAACAATGATGGATAAGGGGGGGCATCCTGAAAATGGCTTTTATTTAAACGAATGGGACTTGCTGCAAGATAAGTTAGTGCAATTGAAAGGTCAAGGCAAAAAGGTGCTATTGCTCGGTGTTACTTTTGCCTTGATAGATTTTGCCACGAAATATCCTATGGATTTGAGTGGGGTACTGGTGATGGAAACTGGCGGTATGAAGGGTAGGCAAGCCGAGTGGACACGAGAACAAGTACACCAATTTTTGAAAAAACAATGGCAACTGGACAGGGTGCATTCGGAGTATGGAATGACAGAATTATTGTCACAAGCCTATGCCAAAACCGAGGGTATTTTTGAGCCTTTGCCCACTATGCGCGCCTTTGTTCGTGATCCTCAAGACCCTTTAGACACAATGGAAGAAGGTTCTGGCGTGTTGAATATCATCGATCTAGCTAATGTCTATTCTTGTGCATTTATTGCTACAGAGGATATGGGTAAAGTACATTCAGATAGGCGTTTTGAGGTGTTAGGGCGTATGGATTTTGCTGCTTTACGAGGTTGTAGTATGTTGGCGCTTTAGGGTTATAAATTTTTCGGGTTGAAATACAAAAAGGCTGTTCCAACGGAACAGCCTTTTTGCGATGTATTTTTTTGATATTTTTTATTCTACAATGAGTCTTTTGGTAACACGATTTTGACCTTTGGTAATATTGATGAGGTAAAATCCTGCCGGTAATGATTGTTCGGTATTTGCATCGATTAATGAAACGTCTCTCACTTTTTGCCCCAAAAGATTATGAATAGAGGCCTTGGCACCCAACATTGATTCTTTTATAGCAATGACAAATTCACCTTTCGAAGGGTTAGGGAAAATCTGAATGGCGTTTTGAAAGGCATATTCTTCAACAGACAGCGGAGGGAAACTACTGATGGTATGACATTCTGAAGTGTCTCTACATTTGCCATCAAATAGGGTTACAGCATAATCTGCATTGCCTAGAGCTATATAGCTTTTGCCAGTAGCACCGGGTATCTCATTTTTCTTGTCGCATCCAATCCATTGGTATTTTACTCCTGTTGCCTTTGCGGTTAGTACTACTCCAGATACAGTTACCGAATCATTAATATTGCGGATATCAAGGCTTAGGCTTACAAAATTTTCGCAACCACCAGCGCCCGTTACGGTTTGTGTATAGCTTCCGCTTTTGTCGTAAGTGATGCCATCAAGTGTAAAGGGACTGCAGAAAGTATCCTTCAAAGTAATATATGCCGGTGTGCAATAAGACATTTTATGAATAAAGGCATCGTTATTTCCCTTGCTGCCTAGCTTAAATACTTCTTTTGCAGGGTTAAAATCCACACTGTCCTTAAAATACCCGGTCGTGTATATGTTGTTGGGCATATCGATGATCATTGAGGTGCAATAATCTGCTCCAGTACCTCCCCATCTTTTTGCCCACATAAAGTCTCCATTCACATCAAATTTGCCTACAAAAATATCATTCAAACCTTCGCTAGCACAATTCATTATATAGCTACTGGTATCTGGGTTGAAATCCATGGTGTCATTAAAAACGCCCGCAATTACAACATTTTCTTTGTGATCTACATCTACAGAAACACCCTCACAATGTGCACCACTATGGCCCACGTTTTTGGCCCATAAGAAAACACCATTACTATTCAATTTTACCACAAACATGTCGTTAACCCCTTTGGCCTCCATATAAAAGGTATCCGCCATAGCAGTATCGGGGTTAAAGTCTACAATACCGCTAAAGCTGCCCGTAATGTAAATGTACCCTGAATCGGTAACCACTATATCTTTCCCTATATCGTTTAGGGTTCCTCCAATTTGTTTGGCCCAAACAAATCCACCCAATGGATTTAGTTTTGAAATGAAAATATCATTCATGCCATTGGTGCCTAATTTAAAGACACCACTTGATGGATTAAAATCTCCTGCTCCATTGAATGTTCCAATGGTGTATACATTGCCCGAAAAATCAGTGGTAACGGCATTGCTTTTATCAACTCCATCTGTGCCAAAAGTCCTTGTCCAAATGAAATTGCCAAATTGATCAACCTTGGTTATGTACACATCGGATAAACCTGCTGATGTATAGTTAAAAGACAAAGGGCCAGGATTTAAATCTGCAGTATTCCAAAAAAATCCTGTTGTATACATATATCCTGTGTTGTTCCAGCAATTTGATGTTGCAGAGTCGGGAGCATTACCTCCCATATTTCTAATCCATGCAAAATTTCCATCACGATCAAGTTTGAGCATAAACACATCATAATCTCCACTGGATAATACAGAACCGCCTGGGCCTGTTGGGAAAAAATTGACTGCTGCCCTGAAATTACCTGTTATATATAGATTATCCCCTGGGTCAATCGCTATAGAAGTGGCTTCCTCATCAAGTGGGCCACCATATTTTTTGGCCCAAAGAAATGCACCCGAAGGGTCTTGTTTCATCACAAATATATCAGTTAATGCAGTTGCGCTCAGGTTAAAAACACCCGGTCCTGGATCAAAATCTACTGTACCCATGAAGGAGCCAACGGTATAAACAAAACCCATTGCATCGTTAATGACATAATTGCCTTGTTCGTTGTTATTTCCGCCTAGGGCTTTTGCCCACTCTAGCCTTGCAGATTGTGCATTGCCAAATAAATAGGACAGTACAAACAAGCTTCCAAATAATATTTTTTTCATAATGATATGGTGGTTTATTAACAAATGTATTCTATTTGGCTTTGCGGAACAAGAAAATGAGCTAAAAAAAAGCACCCCAAAATTGGAGTGCGGCAATAAGTTGTTAGTTTTCAACGATTATTTTTTTGGTTGTTTTGGCAAATTGAATAACTTTGCGCCGCTGACGAGTCTTATACGACCAGCTCCTATCAAATCCCCCAGGACAGGAATGTAGCAAGGGTAGATGGTTGTAGCGGTGCGATGTGAGTAACTCGTCAGTTTTTTTATTTATTCAAGCGCTCGCGCATTTTATTGATGCCACTTGAATCCTTTTTCTTCTTTACGTTAAATAGGTATCCTATTTTAACTCCTGCACCAACGGCCACTCCGGCATCTCCACGGCCAAATCTTGTATATCCAAAGTTTTTGTAAGGAATTATATCATTGTAATTGTCAATATTTAGGCCGTTTGAAGCTTCTCTTATTGCTTTACTTTGTTGTTTTCTAAAATTATCTACACCCAAGCCCACTAATGCGTAGATGTCAATTGAAAACGTATTGTCTAATACCCACTGTTTGCCCACAGTCATTGAAATTAAAGAGGTAAAGACGCCTTTTGATTTTGACATTGTAGTATAGGTATTGGGGTCGGTATACACCATATTCCTTTGGTAATAACCCAACATAACCGCAGGTTTTAGGTAACCACCTTGTAAGATGTGCATTAATTTTCTATTGGCTAATTCAAAATCTGGAAGACGCAATACTTTTAGCCCTGCACCCACAGAACCTCCTTTTTGATTGTAGAAAAACTCTTTACCACTTGTGTCATATTGCCCATTAATCACTGAGTTTTTACCCAAACCAATTACGTTTGCTTGAAACTCAATGCTCCTACCCGGTTTTACAGATTTTTCAATATAAAAGTCGGTATAACCAGATGCCGGAGATAGCAATCCAAATTTTGCAATCCATTTTTTTTGTCCTTTATAAAAATTAAAGTCTTGCAGCGGGTCTCCAAAGCTTTGCACTCTGCCGGATTTGAATACGATTTTTTCAACATCATTTATGCTCACACCAACAGTTAATTGTTCGGCATCACTAGGCTTGTATTTAACCTCACTGGTATTGATTTCGGTAATTTGACAATCAATAGGGGCTTTTTGATTTTTAAGGTATAATTTTTCTTGAGCAATTGCCTGCCCAGACCAAAAAATAAGACTGATTAATACAAAAAGTAGTTTTTTCATAAACAAAAATTTACCGTCTCAAAATTAACGTTATTTATTTCTTTTTAGTTTACAAAGACGAATATTATTGTTAAATAGTTGGGCCATGATTTGATAAAGGTTCTGCTAATTAACATTTCTAAGGTATTATTTACGCTTATTAGGGCATAATTTCGGTGACTCAGGAGGCATTTATGATGAGGAAGAACTTTTTTGTGAACTGTAGTAATACCATTACAATCCTTATGGTATGGATAATGACAATGCCCGTACAGGCCGAAAATAAAGCAATCGTCAAAAGCTCTGAGCAATTGAAAAGGGCCTATATCCATCATCTCTACCAGCAAATTGAATTTGACACTTTTGACAGGTTGAATCCAAAGGTTTTTGAAAAGGCCTATCAAGGTTTCGCAAATTTGAGGGCAGCTCAGAAGCTCAATCCAGAAAAACCAATTATTACTATTTGCGATTATAGTCTATCAGCAAATGCAAGAAGATTATGGGTGATAGACTTGGTCAAAAAAAAGGTGTTGTATAATAGTTTTGTTGCACATGGACAAGGAACTGGTGAAGAGTTTGCGACTGAATTTTCAAACAAAGAAAATTCGCACCAAAGTAGTATTGGTTTTTATGTCACGGGTTGTACTTATATAGGGGTGCATGGTTTATCACTGTATCTCCATGGTATGGATGAAGGGTTTAATAGTGCCGCTTTCCAACGTTCCATTGTATTGCATGGCGCTGCTTATGTATGCGCGTCCTTTATCAACCAAAACCATCGGCTTGGCCGCAGCTGGGGATGCCCTGCCGTTTCCGAAACATTGGCACCACAACTTATTTCTTTACTCAAAGAAGGTACTTGTTTATTTGCCTATTTTCCCTCTGTTACCTATTTCAGCAGTTCTTTTTGGCTTCATACAATGCCCGATTTTTTCGGAGATATAATTGATGGTAGTCAATTTAAATTGCTCGTACCCCTACAGCCCGACGGCGATGAAGGCGTTCAATTAGTTAATAGATAATATTTTGCTTATTGCTGCAATAGAAATGGCATTGGATGCGTTTATTATTTTATCTTGCAAGCACTTTTATAGTTTACATGAATTTACGCACTTCACTCCGTCATAGTAAAGAATCCGAAACATCGGCGCTCAACGATATTTTATTTATTCTTCTTTTTTTCTTTTTAATTATTTCGACTCTTGCTAACCCCAATTTGGTTAAAGTATCTGTTCCCCGTGCAGCCAGTGACAGTAAGGCCAAGCAGAGTGTAGTGGTCACCGTAGATTCTTTACAAAGATTCTTTGTTGGTACACGTTCTGTGCAGCCTGATTCGTTGCAAAGAGCCATTGAAAGAGCTGTTTCGCAAAGTCATGACGCAGACCCAACCGTAGTGATTAATGGTGATAAGAAAGCACAATTTGATAACATTGTTGCTGTGATGCGTGCAGCAAAAGCACTCCAATTGAAAACAGTAGTAGCGGTTGATAAAGAGCGCAAATAAGTCCAATAGTTCAGGTCCTTTTATACAAAATCCCGATTGAGTTTTTCAATCGGGATTTTTAAATTATTAACTAGTAGTTCAATTCATTAGTTTTTCATTAGCTCGATATTGGCGTTAAGGGCCACATCATCGCTGAGCATTGCACTCTCTTCTCCCACCCCAAAAGCCGAACGTTTTATATTGCCTGTTATTTTAAATCCAGCCATTGTTTTTTTGCTCATTGGGTTTTCACCCACACCATTAAGTTTAGCATTTAATATTACCGGTTTACTTACACCGTGTAGGGTCAATATCCCACTTACTTTGTAGTTATTGCCACTTGTTTTTTGAATGGAAGTGCTTTTAAACGTCATGCTAGGGTATTTTGCAGCATCAAAATAATCTGCTCCTTTTATATGTCCGTCGCGCATGTCATTATCGGTATTGATGCTGTTTATATCGGCACTAAGCGTAATAACAGCATCTGTGAAGTCAGCTTTTGATGAAATAACATTCACGTCGAAGTTTTTGAAAGAGCCTTCAACTTCTGAAATTTTCATGTGTGTGATCGCAAAGCCTAATTTGGCATGAGCCTTGTCTAATGACCAATTTTGAGCATGGGCAGCTGAGCTGGCTAATAATACAGTACCGCAGATAAGTATTAATTTTTTCATCTTATAGATTGATTTTTTAAGAGATGCAAAATTAATCAAATTGACAATACAATAGATGCTGCTTACCTGATGTATAGTGGATTTATTTTAAAATGGGATTTGTCTTTTGGTTTTCAAGAACAATCCGATTAGGGCAGTCAGTATAAAACCAATGATCGGACCGCAAAACATGCCTTGATACAGGTATGTTTCAAGGCTGAAATAATCTTGGGCTTCAGCAAGGCTGGCTTGTTTGGTTGCCACCGCATATTGTATCGCATGGCCAAAATATTCTGGGCTAATAAATGTGAATGTACTGTACTGTACCAAGGGGCTAAGTAAGCTTATCATGAGTGACAAAATGATACCCGAAATCAATATTTGTGCATAGGATATTTGCCCATTGAAATCTTTCTTTTTCTTTTCCTTCAAAGCCATCAGATAAATGATTAGGGAAGGGATGAAGATAAAATTGGTTATAGTTTCGTGCATGGCAATATTGTAGCTATATAATCCGGCTAATTTTTCACCGAGCATCCATAATAAAGTCATTATGGTGAAAATAATGGCCCATTTAATTTCTATGCTTCTTTTTTTCATAAAGGAAATTGTAAATACAAACTTAATTTTAAAATAGAAATATAACAATATAATGAGCTTTTGTTGATGCTCGTTTTTTTAATCGCAGAACAGCATGTAATAGCTAGGGCTTCTTCAATTTGTTGAAGTTAGCTTGCCTGATAGGATTTTTTGGTATACAGAGCCCAAGCGCGAATCATTTTTGGCCCAAGCGACATGCCCGATTGTGTATGTTTCATAACCATAGTTAAGGCTATCGACATTCCTAAACATGGTACATATTTTTTTTAGGAGTACATTCATATAGGTTAATAGCATCATTGTTTTCATTCGATTGTTGGGGTATGAGGTGGGCGTACTTTGACGAAAGTTATAATTTTTTTATAAAATGAAAGCCAATTATTTCATAACCTTGGCCTAACCAGAATTTATGTGCTTTTTTATTAACCACATAAGCATTCAGTTCTGCAGCGATACAACCCTTACTACGTGCATATTCGTCAACCCAATGCATCATAGCTTCGCCAATGCCTTTGTTGCGGTAATCAGGATGAATACAGACATTATCTGGTTCAATATGCCTGCCAGCATATATTTTGGTGAGTATCCATAAGCCACAGATACCAATTAATTGATCCCCATCATAAACGCCCAAGCATTCATAACCTCGTGTAAGCATTTCATCTAGTCTTTGTTGTATCGTGGTCACATCCATTTCTTCATTTAGTAATTGAAGGAGCGGTATAATGCTGTGCATTTGGGCAACAGGTATGAGTTGGTATTGGTACATTCGCCTAATATTTGCGTTCTAAAAATAGTAAAAGAATTTTGTTTTTTCCCTAAATATGTACACCTTGTCTTTATGAAATTGGAACGTGTATTTGATATTTTGGAGCATCTGAAAACCTATGCACCAAAGCCAGATTTGCTCAATGCCAAAGTAAATAAGCAATGGCAAGCTTATAGTTTGGATGCCTTTACAGAGACAACGCAACAGTTGGCTTCAGCATTGTTGCACATGGGTTTTGTGCCTGGAGAGCATATTGCTATTATGGCTTCCAATATGCCTCAGTGGAATTTTGTGGATTTTGCTTGCCAGCAAGTTGCCATGCCCACTGCACCTATTTATCCCACCATCAGTAACGATGATCTCACCTTTATTCTCAATCATTGTGCAGCCAAAATCATTTTTATTTCAGATAAGCATGTTTACCAAAAAATACATGCTGTTAAAGATAAATTATTATACTTAGAGCATATCTATAGTTTTGTCGATATAGATGCCGTTCCTCATTTTAATACTTTATTGGCATTAGGAAAAAGTCATCTAAATCTAGCAGCAATAGAGTCTATTAAGTCAAGTATAAAGCCGGACGATATGTATACGCTCTTGTATACATCTGGCACTACAGGTATTCCCAAGGGGGTAATGCTATCTCACAAAAATATGATGAGCAACGTGCACATTTGTAAAGACATTGCCCCTTTTACAAACCAATGGCGTGCGCTTAGTTTTTTACCCCTCAACCATGTTTATGAGCGTTTCCTCAATACGCTTTATCTTTTTCATGGCGTAAGTATTTACTATGCAGAAAGTATAGATACTATTGGTGAAAATTGTCGTGAGATTAAGCCACAATTGTTTGTCGCTGTACCAAGGGTCTTGGAGCGCGTGCTAGAACGCATCAGTATTGCTGGTGCTCATTTGAAAGGGATTAAAAAGTTGATTTTTGATTGGAGTATGCGCATTGCTGCAGGTTATGAGCTCCAAGCTAATAATGGATGGCTCTACGAAACCCAAAGAGCGATTTGTGATGCCCTTGTGTATAAAAAATGGCGGGCAGCTGTGGGTGGCGAAATTCAAGTTATCGTTAGTGGGGGAGCGGCGCTCAACCCAAAGCTAGAACGCATCTTTACTTGTGCCAAATTGCCGATGCTGCAAGGTTACGGTCTTACAGAAACCTGTGTAGTGCTTTCTGTAAATCGCTGGAGTGAGGCACAAAGAAAGTTTGGTACAGTTGGTTTGGTAGTAGAAAATAGTGAAGTTAAAATAGCCGAAGAAGATGGTGAAATTTTAATGCGCGGCCCCAGTATGATGTTGGGATATTATAAAAATCCAGAAGCAACAGCCGAGATTATTGATGACGATGGTTGGCTGCATACGGGCGATGTGGGTGTTTTTGTGGAAGGCGGATTTCTTAAAATTACCGACCGGAAAAAAGAAATATTCAAGAATAATGCAGGCAAGTATATATCGCCATCATCAATTGAGAACAAGTTGAAAGAATGTAGCTTTATAGAGCAATGTATAGTTATTGGGGATGGTCAAAAATTTGCTTCAGCTTTAATTATTCCTTCGCTTAGTCATTTCAATGATTATTTTGAGAAGAAAAATTTACCCCAAGTCCATAACCAACAACTAGCAGATCATGATGAGGTAAGAAGTATCATCATGGAGCACGTGAAAAAAATCAATGCGACTCTTGCTCCTTATGAGCAAGTAAAAAGACCACAGCTTATTTGCGCCAATTGGACAGTAGAAAGCGGCGAAATAACACCTAAACTGAGCCTTCGCCGCAAGGTAATTGTAGCGAATAACAAAGCAGTTATTGAAAAGATTTTTGGGCTAGAAGATTAATCAATCAACACATCTCCTGTCATTTCT
>JAXITL010000020.1:0-27959 GCA_034680125.1 Chitinophagaceae bacterium | reverse complement strand
GAGGCTTGCCAATAGGGTACTGGGTATAATCGTCGCATGGAAAACGGTCTTTATCCACTGGGCATCACCCACTAAAAAGGTAAGTCCGCCGATGCCCAATAAGGCAAAGCCCGTAATGAGGTGCAAAGAAGTTGTTTGGTGTTTCTTTTTGCTTTGTGCTTCTAATTCGATGCTGTAACTCATATGCTTTCTTCTTCGGTGCTGCCCGCTTCGTATAATTTTACTTCAAAATCTTTGGGTGATTTGCCATTTTCTCCTTGTATCTGCAATGTTCCCACTGCAGATAGTTCGCGCAAACGCCAGGCTAGATAAAGGTCACCCGTAGGAATATTGTTTTCTTTGCCGATAGCGGCTTGTATTATTTTCTGGCTTTTTTGGAAAGTATTGCTGCACTGGGCTAGCAACAGATTGTCATAGAAATCCACAGCTTGATTTTTAATGATTTTGCCTCCAGCCATTGTCCGGATAGCGGCATTATGGGCTTGTAATTGCTTCCATTCATAAAGGTCTACTTCAATTTCGGAAGGCGTAACAGGGCGTGCCAGTTTGGTTGCCTTGACAATTTCTTTAGCACTGAGTTCAGCAATGCTTTTTGGAAAATACAATTTACCCAAGTCATTCAGAAAAGGCAGGCCAGCTATATTGACAACCATAAATCGGCCGCTGTGTTTGCTGAGGTAATATAACAACCAATAGTAAGCGCAAACATCGGCGGGCAAAGGTGCCATCCAAAACCAAGCAACAATACTATCATCCTCATACATTTTCTTTGAAATGTCTAATAAGCGCTCCATATCATCTAAGATGATTTCTTGCTTTTCATTTGGGATAATTTCTTGCCAAAAAGCAGCACGCATTTCACTGAAATTCTGGCCTTCTTCTTTGGCTATTGGCCCAATGTTTAAAATGTCTTTTAAGACTATAACGCTTGCGTCTTCTTGGTCTGCAAATGTTGCTAATAAAGGTTTTGCGGCCAAATCGCCAACTACAAAATGGTAGGTCATAATTTATTTTTTCTGTTGCTCTTTTTCAAAATCCACTATATGCTCCCAGCCTGCTTTCATTATAATGCTATTGGTATAGGGGAACACTTTTTCGGGTTGACGTTTAGATTTTAATTCACCTGTTGTCCATTCGCCATCTCCATTTTGATCTTCAATCAACATCAAGGTGTAGGCCCCAGGTTCTAGTAATTTGAGACCGACTTTGGCTTTTGAAAGGCCCTCTAGATAAACAACTTCTTTGTCCTTATTGACCTGTAGCAAAAAGTTCTTAGCGACATATTTTTTGGGTACATTAATGTCCAACTTTCCATAATCTTCATCAGATTTAGTTCTGAAAATATACTTTGAGGGCATGGTTGTTTCCTGATTCATATCCCTAGCAAATCCTTTAAGTAAACGAACTGTGTACACGGAATTATAGCGCCAATCCGGCAAAATACTCAGCTTCTTTCTGCTGGAATCGATACTTATTTTGAACGTTGTTTCTATTTCTATTCCGCTACTATCAAAGCTTAGGGCTATTCGGTCTGCATAGAATGTATCTAAAGGTCTGGAGAAAAAAACGCTAATGGGTTCTGTTATGTCTTGGCTGCGCTTTGCAAGAGCAGTGGTGTCAATAAGGGCACTATAATTAAAGGTTTTGGCATCTAAACTGGGGATTGCACTTGCCTTTCTGCTTTCTGCTGCAACAATTTTGGATTTTCTTTTTGGCTCGGGCATAGGGATGCTATCCCTTTTTAGTCGACCCGTATCGGGTATTTCTTTAAAAATATTAATCGTGATTGGTAAGGTATCTAAGGCAGGATTGTATACTAAATCTGTAAAGCCAACATATTCATCATCATTGTCAAATTTTAGATTTTCGCTAGTTTCCTTTAACGCAAATATCCTAAAAGACCTATTTGGTAAACCTTTGAGGTTAAACTCACCTTTGCTATTGGCCACTGTAAGGTACAAGGGTTTCTTTTTGGACACCACATCAAAAGAATCTGTAACATCATACAGCAATACTTTTATGCCACCAGAACTATCTAAGCGGCCTTTTGCTGCATCCATTATGTGGCCTTTGATCGTCAAGGAATCAAACCAAGCGCCTGTGCTGAACACAAAAGATGGTCCGCTGTAAAAATTGCCCTCATGTAAGTCTTTTATAGCCTTTCCGAAAGAAAGGGTGTAGGTTGTATTCTTTTGCAAAAGACTATCCTCGATTTTTAAAATGACAGTCTTGCCAATGGCTATTATACTCGGATTTTGTGCTAAAATGGGCGATACAGTGATCTCTTTGGCGGCATCTCCTATGCTTACGTATTCATTAAAGCGCATCTCGATGCGGTTGACCCTCGTGTTGAGCAAAGAATCATGGGGTTTAATGTTCAATAATTGGGGGGCTGTGGTATCGGTTTTGCCTCCAGTGGGGGGTATAATATTGGCACATCCGCACACAAGGGCAAGCGAAAGCAAGATACTCAGTATTGATAGAAGGGATTTGTGCATCGAGGGGCAAATTTAGCATTTGTTTTGTGATACCTATTCAGCTCTATGATTTATGTTTGTAAAAAATCAAAAGAAAATGAAAATTTTGTTCTCTTCCTTATTATTAAGTGCATTATTTATGGTGGGTACCGTATACGCTGGTGGCAAGGATGCCACGATTCATGGGTTTAAAGTGGCTGGCCTCGAAGGTGGTACTATCGATTTCGCGAAATTTAAGGGTAAAAAAATATTGATTGTGAATACCGCATCTGAATGTGGATATACCGTACAATACGAAGGATTGGAAAAATTGTACAAAGCCCATAAAAACAAATTGGTGATTGTGGGATTTCCCGCTAATAATTTTGGCGGACAAGAGCCCGGAACCAATACTGCTATCGCAGGCTTTTGTAAGAAAAATTATGGTGTCAGTTTTCCCATGGCGGCTAAAATATCTGTTAAGGGTGCCGACCAAGCAGCTATTTATAAATGGCTTACCCAAAAAGCCCTAAACGGTGTACAAGATGCCGAGGTAAAATGGAATTTTCATAAATTTCTAATGGATGAAAATGGCAAATTGATTGCGGTCTTCCCATCTTCTGTAAAACCTGAGGGTCCAGAAATAAAGGCTGCATTGGCGAAATAATGAACCTTATTGGTTCTTTGTCATTAAAATATTGTGCATTTATCATGTGCACTGCATTAATTTTGCTGCATGAATAAGACTTTAATCATTACCGGCGGTGCTGGTTTTATTGGTTCGCACGTTGTGCGCCTATTTGTCCATAAATACCCTGATTATAAAATCATCAACCTTGATGCCCTAACTTATGCAGGCAACTTGGAGAACCTCAGCGATATTGAAAATGCTGCCAACTATACTTTTGTAAAAGCAGATATTACCCATGAGCCAGAATTAAGAGCTGTTTTTGAGCAATATCGTCCCGACGCCATTATCCATCTTGCTGCCGAAAGCCATGTAGACAGAAGCATTACAGACCCCAATGCATTTATCCAAACCAATGTAATAGGTACGGCTAATTTGCTCAATCTTGCGCGTGAATATTGGACCTTAAATCCTGCACATACTCATGGTCATTTCCCCGACCGCAAAGAATTAAGCAATCTTTTTTACCACGTCTCTACCGACGAAGTATATGGCAGCCTGGGCGAAACCGGTTTCTTTTTAGAAACGACGCCTTACGATCCACAGTCGCCCTATTCAGCATCCAAAGCCGCTTCCGACCATTTGGTGCGTGCTTATGGCAATACCTACGGCTTGCCTTTTATGCTGTCTAATTGCTCCAACAATTATGGCCCCAACCATTTTCCTGAGAAGTTGATTCCCCTATGTATTTCTAATATTATCAACGAAAAGCCATTGCCTATTTATGGTGATGGAAAATACACCCGCGATTGGCTTTTTGTAATCGATCATGCGATAGCCATTGATGCAATATTTCACCATGCCAAAGTTGGCGAAACCTATAATATTGGCGGATTTAACGAGTGGCAAAATATTGACCTTGTGCGCGAATTGATTAAGCAAATGGATGAAAAATTAGGGCGCCCTGCAGGCTATTCTGAGAAGTTAATTACTTATGTAAAAGACCGCCCGGGGCACGACAAGCGCTATGCTATTGATGCCAATAAATTAAAAAATGAATTGGGCTGGACACCCTCTGTCACTTTTGAAGAGGGTTTGGGTAAAACCATTGATTGGTACTTGAGCAACGAAGCTTGGTTGAAGAATGTGACTAGTGGCGCTTATCAAAAATATTATGAAGGTCAATACGATAATTAATCCTTCCTCAGCTGCACTCATCAAATGAAAATTTGGACTAAAATAGAATGGGCAATAATAGTTGCAGCCACGGTGTTGCTGCTGTTATTGCTCACTTTGTTTGCCTATAGCCATCCACATTCTGACGATTTTTCGTATAAAAACTTTTTGTCTCAGAAGGGCTATTGGGGCGCCTCTCAATTTGTATACCAATACAGTGGTGGTCGTTTTTTTTCAACGATGCTCATTTTTTTTAACCCATTAATTAAGGGCAGTATAGCTGGCTATCAGTGTTTAACTGCTGCCTATTTTCTTGTTTTTGTACTCAGTCTTTTTTTCTTTGTGCAATTGCTGTTGCGTCCCTATGTTCCTTTCAAGAGCCTTGTTTTTCTTTATTCTTTTTTGCTGCTTTCTATTGGTTCTTTTTTACCCAATTTGCATGAATTTGCCTATTGGCTTTGTGCAGAGGCTACTTATTTATCGGCAGCAACTTTGTGGTTGTGGGCCATAGTCATGCATGTCAAGCTAGCAAATCAACCTAATGGGAAAAAGGGTTGGTTGTGGCTGCTGTTGATCCTCAATACCTTTGCCTTAGTGGGCTGTAGCGAGGTAGGAATGATGCTGAATTTTGTTCCCCTAACAATCCATTTTTTATATCGTCGCCAATACAGCTTGCTTAAAAATAAAGGCTTTTGGCTCTCTACAATTGCTTTTCTGGTTCTAGTTGTCATCGTTAGTTTATCCGGTGGTAACCATAATCGTTATCAGCAAACGCCATTTTCGGGCAGTATGGTTTTAGCCCTTTCAGGAGGTACTTATGCAGCAGTTTTTTGGTTGAGTAAATGGGCTATTATTTTTATGCCCTTGCTTTGCTTTTACATCTTGTTTTTTGGTCATCGATTACAAAACTGGTCCGCCAAAGCCAGTCAATTCCATTTTTTTACTGCTAAAAAAGTGCTCATCAGTAGCTTGGTTTTCTTTTGGATTTGCCAAATTGCAGTAGTGTATGTAAGTGGTAGTACACCAGAAATGAGGTTTGAGAATGTCCTATTTATATTTTTGTTATTGGCTTTCCTTTTTGCTGCACAATTAATGATGCAGGAGCAATCTGATTTTTTTGAGATGCTCAAAGGCAACTTGCACAGGGGATTCAAAACACTGTCTTTTATTTATGTAGTGTGTATTTTTCTGGTGATACCCAATAATGCGGTTCATGCCTTATGGGATGTGGTGTCAGGAAATGCAGCGCAATACAATGATGAGCACCAAAAAAGATATAGCTACATTCAGCAGCAAAAAGCTGACCTTATTGTTGTACCGTCTATCTCCGTTCATCCCCAACTGTTGTATTATCAAACGCTTTCGCGTAGCCCTATTCCTGAACATCAGGATGTGCTTCGCAATGCTTTTGCAGAATATTTTGGCAAAAAATGGATATATGAGTATCCTTGCAATTCAGAAAGTAATCACTACTCGTTCAAAGAACTTCTGAAACAAAAACGGGAACAGTTTTTTTCGAAAGAGAGTAAATAAATGATATAAATTTATGAAGGGAATTATTCTTGCCGGCGGCTCGGGAACACGTCTTTATCCATTGACCATTGCAGTTAGCAAGCAGTTAATGCCTGTGTATGATAAACCCATGATCTATTATCCACTGAGCACATTGATGCTGGCGGGTATTCGGGAGATATTAATTATTACCACGCCAGAGGATCAGGCTGGTTTTAAGAAATTATTAGGGGATGGTAGTCAGATCGGCTGTCGTTTTGAGTATGTTGTGCAGCCTAGTCCGGATGGTCTCGCTCAAGCCTTTATCTTAGGTTCAGATTTTATAGGTAATGCTCCTGTTGCGCTCATTTTAGGCGATAATATTTTTTATGGCTCAGGCATGGGTACTTTTCTAAAAACCAAAACAAATCCGAATGGTGCAGTGGTTTTTGCATATCAGGTGCAGGACCCTGAACGCTACGGTGTGGTAGAATTTGATAAAGATTTTAAAGCCATGAGTATCGAAGAAAAACCCTTACAACCAAAATCTAATTATGCGGTACCGGGTCTTTATTTTTACGATAATGATGTCGTAGCTATTGCTAAGGCCACCAAACCCTCTCCGCGCGGGGAGCTAGAGATAACCGATGTCAATAAAACGTATCTAGAAAATGGTAAACTTGAAGTAGGCGTATTGCATCGGGGTACAGCTTGGCTGGATACGGGCACCTTCGATTCGCTCATAGAAGCAGGGGAATTTATAAATGTTATAGAGAAGCGCCAAGGAATGAAGATTGGTTGTATTGAAGAAATAGCCTACCGTAATGGTTGGATTAATGATGCACAAATGCAGGCTTTGGCTGATCAATACTTTAAAAGTGGATATGGTGTTTATCTAAAAAAGTTGATTGGGCATATCTAAAAAACATAGCTTTTATCTGTAAAAGGTTCGTATATCCTGTATACGAGCCTTTTTTATTGGGATACTATTATTCTAAACTATTGACTAGCAGATATTGCCTATCTCGTTTTGTAGAGAAATTCAATATCTTCACAAAATTAATTTTTACCTTACATGAAAATAATATTGTTTGCCGCAATGGCCTTGTGCTTTGCCACTACTGTTGGTGCACAAGAAAAGAATCTTCCTATAAATGTGCTGGGTCGAACATTTTACACCCACAACTATTTTGAAATTACGAAAGAATTGGATGCTTATTGGGATAGCAATCCCCTAAGAGATGAAAAAGGATCTGGTAATAAGCCTTATCAGCGCTGGAAAGAATATTGGAAGCATTACCTTAATGAAGATGGTACCTTAATGACCGCTGCACAAATTGCCCAGCAATTTGCAACTGCTCGTAAAGCTACAAAACCTAAAACAGGCTTAACCTTTGCAAAAACCACAGCCCTTGACGAAAGTGATTGGAAACCATTAGGCCCCTATTCTCACACCAATAAAGGTTCCTGGAGTCCTGGCCAAGGCCGTGTAAACATTACCCTTGTTGACCCCAGTAACCCAAATACTATTTATGTAGGTACACCCAATGGTGGCCTTTGGCGGAGCAAAAACAGTGGCACCACTTGGCAGCCCCTTACCGATACTTTGCCCTCTATTGGCGTATCAGGTATTGCCATTGACCCCACAAATTCTAACATTATTTACATTTCCACTGGTGATGAAGATGGGTCTGATTCCTATACCAATGGGATTTATAAATCTACTGATGCGGGCTTAACCTGGAATCAGTTAAGCTATCCATTCGCAGCCAATTCTGATGCGGGTGAAATATTGATTAATCCGAAAGACCGCAATATGCTATGGGTGGTAGGCTCAAATGGATTATACAAAACCCTTGATGCAGGCCTTACTTGGACCAGAAAAATTACCAAACAATGTAAAGAAATTCGATTGAAACCCAATAACCCGAATACATTGTATGTAGTGCAGAGGGACGGTACCACAACCAGCATTTTACGATCAACAGATGCCGGTGAAAATTTCACTGTAATCGATACTTTTTTAAATGCAGGACGCACCATGATTGATGTTACCCCTGCCGACTCTCAATATCTCTATGTTTTAGTCGCTAAGTCGAACAACACCTACCGCGGTATTTGGCGTTCTACTGATGGTGGTGCAACATTTAACGCACGCAACACAACTACCACCGCAGTTTTTGGATCAACACAAGCCTATTACGATTTAGCATTGGCCGTTTCGCCCACTAATAAAGACTTGATTTTTACAGGATGTTTGGATGTTTGGAAATCTACAAATGGAGGAACAACCATGACAAAAGGTGCAGCATGGAGCGATCCTAACAATAAAGCCTATACCCATGCTGATATTCATGACCTAAAGTTTTATAACAATAAACTCTATTGCGGTTCAGATGGAGGTATTTATATTTCGGATAATGATGGAGTTGATTTTTCAGACAAAACAATAAACGGACTTAATATTAGTCAGTTTTACAGAATAGATGTAGCGCAAGAAGATTCTACCCAAATTGTAGGTGGTTTGCAAGATAATGGTGGATTTTCCTACGTAAATAGTGCTTGGGAGGTTTATCATGGTGCCGATGGTATGGATGCCGCTATCAACCCAACCGATACGAGAATCCACTATGGTTTTATTCAATATGGAGGTTCTTTATACAACAATGACATTACCAAAACGACTAAAGGAACTTACATCGCTAGATCTCCTGGTACGGAAAGCGGCAGCTGGATTACCCCATTAGAATATGGCGAAGGGGGTATGCTCTATGCGGGCTTTAAGAAATTGTATTATTTGAATTTGGATACCTTTATTGCAATATCACCATTTACACTTGCTGTCAATATTACCCAAATTAGGGTTTCTCCGAAGAGCGATATGCAGGTGCTCATTTCAGATGGCTCTAAATTGTACCTTTCTGATGGTACCCCAGCTTTTAGTTTTAAACCATTGCTATCCTTGCCCCTGACCTCTATTACAAATTTTGATTTTAACAGGAATAATCCTGCAATCATCTATGCAGTGGGTACAGCTGGTGCATATAAATCTATGGATACCGGAGCTACATGGTCTAACATAACCTACAGCTTGCCTTCGGGTGCCAAAAAGGGTATTGTACATCAAGCGAGTAGTAAAAACAACACAGTGTATCTAGCCATGAATAAAGCTGTTTACTATATCAACGACTCTCTTAATGATTGGCAGCGCTATAGTAACAATATACCCAATACAACCATCACGGATATAGAGGTTAATAATGTTCAAAATCACGTGCTCATCTCTACCTATGGTCGCGGAATTTGGCGCTCTGCGGTAGTGCCAGAAGCTTTAGATATTGAAATCCCCATTGCCAACAAGCCTAACATTGTATTGTTCCCCAATCCGGTGCAGACAACAACACAATTAAACACGGATATTAAAGAACCCAGCACCCTCAAAGTATTTGATGTCAAAGGCGCTTTAATAATGACACAGAATTATGAAACGATTAGCCCTCAAACTATGTTTGATTTTTCTTCATTGCCTAAGGGCACTTATGTCATGACGATTACTTCGGCATCCCATTTGATTGCAAAAAAGTTCCTTAAGAATTAGACTATTGGTCATGCTTAAAAAAAGCGACTTCCATTCGGGAGTCGCTTTTTTTTATGTTTAAAGAATCAGAAAATCTATATTCTTGATTTTCTCTTTTTCCAGGAGGGTGGTAAATTGGATCTCTGGCATCAGTCGTAATTTTTTGAGGTAGAGCATTGCTGCATCTTCTGCGTCCAAAACGTCTTCCCCCCTTACCAGCCATATATAGTCGATGTTTTTGATACTGGGTAGCAAGTGTACATCATCCACTTTTAGCTTATAAAAAGTAAAAGTAAAGGCACATCGAGGAACATGACTTTGATAAACAGCAAAGGTGAAGGCTTGTTGGTTTTTCTTACCAATGGTAACATCTAGTTTGGGTTTTCTTTGAAAGGAAAGGAGAAAAGAATCATTGAGTAAATGGCAGAGTGAATAAGCAGGCTTATCAGTTGAAATCCCGATTAAGGCTGCGTTTTCAAAAAAATCATCTTCGATAGACAGCGTATCAAGCTTTAAAATTTTTTTTGCAGTTGCCAATTTAGTGTTACTTTTATTTCAACAAATTTCGTTGAAGAATAACAATTATAAAAACTTTTTTTTATGACAGGTCTTATTATATTAGGTATTTTAGTCATCATCGTTTTGATGGGATTGGTGACGGTAAACCAAGGCAGTGTAGCGGTAATTACTGTTTTTGGCAAATATCGCCGGATATTAAGGCCAGGTCTTAGTGTCCGCATACCCCTTATTGAAAAAATCTACAAGCGCATTTCTATTCAAAATCGCTCTATGGAATTGCAGTTTCAAGCCATTACGCAAGACCAAGCCAATGTCAATTTTTCGGCAATGATGCTGTATGCCGTGTTGAATCAAGATGATCATACGGTGCAAAATGTAGCCTTTAAATTTGTGGACGAACGTAATTTTATGCAAGCCCTTGTGCGTTCTGTAGAGGGTTCTGTTAGAGCGTTTGTGGCCACAAAAAAGCAATCAGAGATTTTACAATTACGGAATGAGATTATCCAGCACGTTAAAGAGCAATTGGATAATCAACTTGAAGAATGGGGCTTTCATTTGCTTGATTTACAAATTAACGATATAACCTTTGATGAGGCGATTATGCGCTCTATGGCACAAGTAGTGGCCTCTAACAACCTTAAAGCTGCCGCTGAAAACGAAGGACAAGCCTTGTTGATTACCAAAACGAAAGCAGCCGAGGCGGAAGGTAATGCGATTAAAATTTCGGCAGAAGCCGAGAAGCTTGCTGCTAAAATGAGGGGTGAAGGTGTGGCTATGTTTCGTGAAGAAGTGGCCCGCGGTATGGCTCAGGCTGCAAAGGAAATGGAATCGGCCAATCTTGATGCTTCTTTTATTTTGTTTTCGATGTGGACAGATGCCATCAAGCATTTTGCAGAAAATGGCAAAGGCAATACTATTTTCCTTGATGGTAGCACAGACGCCATGCAACGCAGTTTACAACAATTACAGGCGACAGTAAAAGGAGCCAATATTATCGATAACCCATAAAGAGACTTTAAAGGATATTTCAGCCAAAGCACTTTAAATATTCAATAGTGTTTTGGCTGTTTTCTTTTAGGATACATCCTCCTTAAAGCTCATTAAATAGGCCTTGATAAAGTCATCAATTTCTCCATCCATGACAGGGCCAACATTCCCTACTTCATAATCTGTGCGGTGGTCCTTAATCATTTTGTAAGGATGAAATACATAAGAACGGATTTGTGAGCCCCATTCAATTTTTTTCTTGCTGCTGTTTGTGGCTTCTTTCAGCGCATTTCGTTTTTGAAGTTCTATCTCATACAATCGGCTTTTCAGCATTTGCATGGCCAGTTCACGGTTGCCAAGCTGGCTTCTATCCTGCTGGCACACCACAATAATCCCCGTAGGAATATGCGTAAGCTGTACTTTTGTTTCTACTTTATTTACATTTTGACCACCTGCACCGCCGCTTCGAGAGGTCTCCATTTTTACATCGGCTGGATTGATTTCTATCTGTATGCTATCATCTATAAGCGGGTACACATACACGCTTGCAAATGATGTGTGTCTCCGTGCATTGCTATCAAATGGAGAAATACGAACAAGCCTGTGCACGCCACTTTCGGCCTTTAATAGGCCATAAGAAAACGCTCCTTCAAATTCGATTGTTGCTTGTTTTATACCTGCCCCATCGCCGTGTTGAATGTCTATTTCTGATACTTTCCAACCTTGTTTTTCGCCGTACATTCTGTACATTCTCAAAAGCATTTCTGCCCAATCTTGACTTTCCGTGCCCCCAGCGCCAGAGTTTACCACCAGCACCGCGTGTAGCTCATCTTCGGGTTCGTTTAGGGTCGATTTGAATTCAAGTTCGTCGAGTGTTTTCACCGCTACTTGAAATCCAGTCAATACTTCTTGTTCTTCCGCTTCGCCTTCTTTCCAAAATTCATGCAACACGGCAAAGTCTTCAACAGAATTTTTAGCGGCATCGAATAGCTCGATCCAATATTTATTGATTTTAATCTCTTTTAAGATACCCGTTGCTCGGGCATTGTCATTCCAAAAACCTTCGGAAAGTGATAATTGGCGGTCGTTTTCGATTTTCTGTTGCCTATCCTCTACACGCAAAAATTTGTGCAAATGTTGCACCCGTTCACGCATTTCTTTTAGTTGTTCTTGAGTCATAAGTAGACGCGAAGTTAAAGGCTATTTGGAATTGAAGTGTAGGACTATTATTGCTGCTTTTTATGCGCTAGGTTTTTGCGTACTTCGCTGACATATACAAAGGCTAAGCTGTTGTTGAAGTAAAGCGCTATCTTATGTTTGCCTGCTTTGGGGTGTTCTAGTTTTAAGCTTAGGCCAAATTCATCGAAGTCGTAATTAAGTGGTATTCTAGATGCATCATCTATACTCATTTCTACCGAACGTACATTGAGCTTGCCGGCAAAATTGAAGAGCATATTGGTACTGTCTTCTTGCTTTGCCTTAATGATTCCTTTGCTTGAACGGCTAGGGATTAAACCGGCAACAATAGCGCCTGGCCATACAATGGGGCCTTGTGAAAATTCTTTTTTGTTAATAGGAACTTCTAATAATTGCTGTTTTGGATGTTCCGGAAAATGGGAGCTGGCAAATAATTTACGATTACACAACCACCAAGCATCGGTATAGCTTGGTATCATATGTTTGCCTTTTTCATCGAAGCTACCTATACCTAAGTTGACATCAATTAAATATTGGGTATTGTTGATGGTCACTATGTTCCAATAATGAACTTCATCTGCGTCGAATTGTCCAATATCTTTCAACCGATAGCGTATGGTACCTGCCACAAGGCTACAGTCTATTTTTTTTAACGTGCACATGGCTTGGAACATCAATGCTAAGCCAAGGCTAGCAGCCTTGCGTTCCATTAGTGCTGAGGAAGCATCATCCTTGCTCTTTTTTTGTGTTTTTCTTCTTCGGTCGAATGGGACAAAATGTGTTTGCCAATAATAAAAGGCCCGAGTCATTTGGAGCGCTGTTGTGCATTCTTTCGTGATAGAGTCCACAATATACTGTAGCCCAAAGCCTTTCATTGGCCCAGCCTTTTGAACTAAAGCATCAATGAAAAAATAATCTTCTTTTTTGATTTTTTGCGCGCTTGTTTTTTCAGGAATTGTAAACAAACAAATGAATAAAATAAACAGAAATTGCCAGCGTCCAGCCATCATTAATTTCGTTTATCAATACCCCAATACAATTTTTGGCGAATTGTTTTCAAGAAATTATGCTCGTGTGGACGAACTAAGGATATGTTGAAGTTTTCCTTTCTGATGGCTAGTTGTGTATGGCTGTTAATCGTTTCGGAGCGTGAATCCAAAGTGCATAAAAAGGTATCTGATCGTCCTTCTACTTCGAAAGTAATAACCACATCGTCGGGCACCACAATGCTGCGCAAATTGAGGTTGTGCGGAGCCACAGGCGTAATGATAAAATTTGAGGCTTGAGGAAAGACAACGGGCCCGCCGCAACTTAATGAGTAGCCGGTGGATCCCGTAGGAGTGGCTACTATCAGGCCATCGGACCAATAGGTGTTCAAGAATTCACCATTGAGGTAAGTGTGTATTTTAATCATCGAAGAAGAATCTTTTCGATGGATAGTGAATTCGTTTAGTCCGAATGGCGCATCGCCAAAAAGCGGAATATTGGCGTCCAAGTGCAATAAGCTTCTTTTTTCGATACTGTAGGAGCCGCGCACCAAAGAGCTTAAAGCTCCTTCAATTTCTTCTTCAGAAATAGCTGCCAAAAAACCTAGTCTCCCCAAATTGATGCCAATAATGGGGATATTAGAATTGCCCACAAAAGTTACGGTGTCGAGCATTGTTCCGTCTCCCCCGAAGCTAAACAGCATATCGGTGTGTAGCGGCAAGTCTTGCCTTCCTGTAAAAAAAATTTGTGGAGCTTTTTGTAGCGTTAAATGCGTTTTGATGCGCTCATAAAAATCTTTATAAAAAACGAGTTGCAGATTATATCCCTCCAACTTGTGGATAATGCGCTGAAGCATAGGTACATCGTCTGCTTCAAAGGATCTATTGTATAGGGCAACAAGCATAAAATTTTTATTCGCTATTGGCGTGTAAATATAGCCCATTTTCACCCAAATGGTTATAGGCAAACTCAATTCTGAGTTTTAAATCGTAAGCCGTAATAATGTCTACTCCGGCACCGATGGCGTATAAAAAGGTATTGGCCAGGCTGTTAGAGCCTTGCTGTTTATTGTTGGCAGCATAGCCACAGTCTATAAATATCTTGGGGTACACCCAAAGGGGCAAGGTGGGTAAATATCGGAAGGGTACATGGTCAAATCGCTTGCGCAGGGCCTCGTATTTTAGGCTTAAACGCCCAATGGCAAAGTGATTGGCCTCGACAACATAATATTCATATCCACGCACATAATTGCTTTTGTAGCCCATAGCTGTTTGCATAAAATAGGCTTGTTCTTGGCTAAAGGTAGTCCGACCCCGCAGTACTGCTGAGCTGAGCCATCGATTATGTATTCTGTGAAACAAGCCCATCTCAACTGTTGCTATTCCTTGGTATTTCATGCCTTCAATGCCCCAGCGTGAGGCAGCAGTACCGACAATTTTTAGACCCTTTCTGGGATAATTCCAATTGTCTACACCATTGTATTCGTAGCGGTAAGCAATTTCTAGATAGCGCAGCTTTTTGCTGGCCTGTTCGAAATAATCTGGGTTGAGTTGTACTACGGTATCCCCAACTTTATAGCTGTTATAGCCTGCACTCAGTATATGTCTTGTATGGTAGGCTGCCCTATAATACCATGCTGCGTTTGCAAAAAAGTAATGGTATAAAAAGTCCTGGTTATGGCGGATAAATTGAAGTTTGTTGTTGTCGGTGGCATAGGCAATTTCCCTACTGCGTGAATAACCTAATCCAAATCCGATGCCTTGCTTTTGTTGTTGGTCAATGTAAGGGCGAAAATAGGAAGCGCTCAGTTGTTGGGTATAGCCAACATGAGTGCTGATGCTGAGTTTGTCTAAATGCCCTGTAAGATTTTTGTGTTGTAGGTATAGGCCCAAATTAATACGGCTGAGGTCGCCCTTATGCTCATCCCACCAAACGTTTACATTGCGGTCGGCCAATTGAATGTCGGCTTGGGGCAGTATAAACCATTGTTCTTTGAGCTGAACCATGATTACTAATCCAGCCAAGTCTTTACTGTCATTTATTGCTTGAAAATTGATTTCTGTGAAGAGGTTTAAATTGTACAAGCGTTGAAAATTCAGTTTCAATATTTGCTCTAGTGAATCTCCTCTAAGGGTGTCTCCTACTTGGATGCTCATTTCACGAAGAATCACGCTGGACTTGGTTTTCTTATTTCCTTCTAATTGTATGCTGTTGATCGTTTTTGTCATTCCAGATACATTTAGGGGAACTGCTATTGCTTGCGCAAAGCCATTGTTCCTTTGGCCAAAACCAAAGCATAAAAAACTAAAAAATAAAAAAAGCCGCATCATGTGTTTGATGCGGCAAAGATAGGAGATGAAAAATGGAGATAGCTTTACCATTCATATTCTTTCTCCACGCGCTTTTTCAGGCGCTGTACCAAATTGTATGTTGCAGGGCAATACGAAAGGTTCTGCGTAAAGGTATCGTTATAGTTATCAAAAGGTTGCTTATGATGGTGCGGGAATTCGGCACAGTCCGCAGGGCGTACTTCGTAAATGCCACATTTATTATCGCTGCCGAGAAATTGGCAGGGGATGCTTTTATTCATCCAATCACCCGCAGCACCTTTTTCTTTATACAGCCACTTTTTGCGAAAGGCCTCTGCTGTCATGCTTAAATGTGCAGCAATTCGCTTCACGTCTTCAGGGGTAAAAGTGGGCGTCATTTTTTTACAGCAATTGGCGCAGCTGAGACAATCTGTTTCTGCCCACATTGCAGCATCTTCTTCCGCTACCAGTTGGGGCATTTCTTCAGGTACAATCTCATCTAGTTTTTGTAAAAAGGAAACAAGTTCTTGTCTTTGGGCTTCTGTTTGGCGGTTAAATTGTTGGAGCTTCATAGGGGTGGCTACGCTATAGTTTGGTAAAGCTTATCGGGCTAAAGGGTTTTGTACTAATTGGTTAAATTCCTTCATTATTTCTGCTACTATTTCAGCAGCTGGTTTTATTTCGTTGATCATGGCGCTAACTTGCCCAATCTCTAATTCGCCTTCGGTCATGTCGCCTTCAAACATACCTTTTTTCGCACGTGCTCTACCTAATATTTTTTCCAATTCCTCAGTGCTTGCCCCATTTTTTTCGGCGTTTTGTATCTGCGCTGCAAAAGGGTTATTGAGTAATCGGACTGGGGTTAATTTTTTGATGCTCAATTGGGTGTCTCCTTCTTTGGCCTCTACTACAGCTTCTTTAAAAGCAAGATGGGAAGAAGCCTCTGGAGTTGCTACAAATCGACTACCAATTTGCACGGCATCGGCACCGAGGATCATTGTTGCCAACATGGTGCGGCCGTCATAAATGCCACCTGCGGCTATAAGCGGAATGCTTAAATTTTGTCGGACAGAAGGTATCAAGCATAAAGTGGTGGTTTCTTCACGGCCATTATGGCCTCCTGCCTCAAAGCCCTCTGCTACTACGGCATCGCAGCCAGCATCTTGGCATTTCAAAGCAAACTTTGCACTAGACACAACGTGCACAACCTTTATGCCTTTTTCTTTAAGCGTTGCGGTCCACGTTTTAGGATTGCCTGCCGAAGTAAATACAATCGGTACTTTTTCTTCGATAATGATGTTCATTATCTCCTCAATATTGGGATAAAGTAAAGGTACATTCACACCAAAAGGTTTTGCCGTTGCTGCTGTACATTTTTGGATATGCTCACGCAGAACATCGGGGTACATACTACCTGCGCCGATTAATCCTAGACCACCAGCATTTGAAACGGCGGATGCTAATCGCCAACCGCTTGCCCATATCATTCCTGCTTGAATAATGGGGTATTCAATACCCAATAATTGGGTGATTTTATTGTCTGTCATTTTGTTACTGTCGTTAATCAATGAGTTAATGTGTAACAGCGTCTACAGTAAACATCTTGCTGTAATTGTTGGAAATCAAAACAGCATTTTCTCCCTCAGTAGTTACATTGGGTGTTTTACTGAAGCTAAAAGGATTGAATCCAAGATCTGTAAACCATGCAGCTGCATCAGAATGCACATGGATGACAGGAGATACTGTATCAGCAACCATTGCGTTGGATACCAAATCGAGTTTTACTTTTTGAATTACGTTGTACGGGAATTTGTATCCTCCAATATGATAGGCAATATTGTTGTTGGCAGCGGTTGATTGAGGGGAATTGCCCTCAAGTCGAGCCATGATATATCCAGAATTCCAGGCCCAAAACATACCATATTTAGGATCTAGAGCACCTGTTTGAGCGCCACTGAAATTGCGTAGGCTGTCAACACCTATTGTGAATTCAATGCTTTTATAGGTTGCAAAAGGGACATTTTTAATGACAAAACTTAAAGATTCAGGAGTTTTAGCTGATATTAAATGATAGCTTTCTTGCTCCAGAAAGCGATTTCCCTGCTCATCAATAAAGGCAATGTTGGATAAATAGTACTCGTAAGTAGAAATACGGAACACTTCTCCATTTGCTAAGGTATAAGGTGCCAAATCTCCCAACACTAAAGGTTTTGATCCGACTTGGTTATTGATTTTTATGTTAATAGTGCCCTTAGTGGGGATGGGTTTATTATTATCAGGTACAGGTAATGGTTTTTTTCTGCAAGAAGCCATACTAAGGCTTAGTATGATGCAACTAAAAAGGGTCCATTTTGACATTCGATTAGCAATATTTGGATAATCGAAAATACAAACTAATCCTCAAACATGGCAATCCAAAGTCGGTTATTATGCCCTATGCCAGTATCTTTGCTTTCTATGCATTACGTTAGTGTCGAGAATTTGACGAAGTCTTTTGGGATAAAACCCCTTTTTAGCAACATTACATTTCATATCAACGAAGGAGATAAAATTGCCATCATTGCCAAAAACGGTAGTGGAAAATCTACTTTGCTCAAAATACTTTCGGGCCAAGATGTGGCCGATAGTGGTAAAGTGTGGATTCATAAAGAAGTAAGCGTAGCACTATTTGAACAAGATCCTCAATTCAACGAAGAACTTTCTATTCTCGATAATATTTTTCATGCCAATCACCCGATCGTAAAGGCGATTAGAGATTATGAATTGGCTTGCGAAAGTACCGAGGATGATGGCACTTTAATGTCGGACGCCCTTGAGAAAATGGATGAACTGAATGCTTGGGAATTTGATACCAAAGTGAAACAGATTTTAGGAAAGCTCAATATTCATCAGCTCAATCAAGATGTAAAAACACTTTCGGGCGGCCAGCGTAAAAGGGTGGCCTTGGCCCAAACGCTTATTGATATTGGCTTTGAGCATAAACATATCTTGTTGATTATGGATGAACCGACCAACCATCTCGATGTAGAAATGGTTGAGTGGTTGGAGCATTACCTCAACCAAGAGAAAATTACGCTCATACTCGTAACCCATGACCGTTATTTTTTAGATGCAGTCTGCAATAATATTTGGGAAATAGATGGCAGTACTATTAATTTTTATAAAGGAGACTATGAAACCTACATGGAGCAGAAGGCTGCTCGAATAGACAGTGAAATGGCTACCATCGATAAGGCTAAGAATCTTTATCGTAAAGAATTAGAGTGGATGCGCAAGCAACCCAAAGCGCGTACCACAAAATCAAAAAGCAGACAAGATAATTTTTATGATGTAGAGGCGGTTGCCAAAAAACGAATTGAAGACAATAAGGTAAGTCTGCAAATGAAAATGAATAGATTGGGTGGGAAAATTGCAGAGTTTAAAAAAGTATATAAATCATTTGGAGAAAAGCAGATTCTTAAGGGCTTTGATTATACGTTTAATAAGGGCGAAAGACTGGGTATTATTGGAAAGAATGGTGCTGGAAAATCTACTTTTTTGCAAATTTTACAAGGTCAAGCACAGCCTGATAGTGGTAAAATAAATGTGGGTGAAACGATCGTGTTTGGTAATTTTTCGCAGCAGGGTTTGGAGATAAAAGAGGATATGCGTGTTATCGAATATGTGAAAAACATTGCCGAAAATTTCCCTTTGGCTAAGGGCGGTACTATTAGTGCCGCGCAGTTTTTAGAACTTTTTCTTTTTTCGCCAGATCAACAATATACCTATCTCACCAAACTAAGTGGTGGAGAGAAAAAACGCTTGCAATTGTTAGCCGTTCTTTTTCGAAATCCTAATTTTCTCATTTTAGATGAACCGACTAACGACCTTGATTTGCCCACCCTTGGTGTTTTGGAGCGCTTCTTGAGTGATTATGGCGGATGTTTATTAATTGTATCGCACGATCGTTATTTTATGGATCGATTGGTTGATCATCTATTTGTTTTTGAAGGCGAAGGTAAAATCACTGATTTCCCCGGTAATTATAGTGACTACCGTATTTGGGAAAAAACTAGAGAGCGCAATGATACTGTGATAAAAGGCACACAACTTTCTAGCGAAGTGAAAATTGAAGCACCGACATTGGTAGAAGATCTAAAGCCCAAAAAGAAACTGTCTTTTAAAGAGCAAAAAGAACTGGAACAATTGGAAAAAGATATGCCCGAATTGGAGGTAGAAAAGGAAGAGATAGCCCAAAAAATGATTGGCCATGTGCCTTTTGAAGCATTGCAAAAGTTAAGTGAACGTGCTACCGAAATCACAAAATTACTCGAAGAAAAAGAAATGCGTTGGCTAGAATTAAGTGAATAAAGCTGTTGAAAATAGGGATTGTTAATTTAGTGATTCATCCTTTTTTTTTGCCATTAAAAGGATTAAATTTGTTTACAAATCCAGCATTTATCCTATGAAAACGCCCTTTATTATCGCATTGATTTTTTTATTCGCCTTGCCTGCTTGTACCCGTTCGGGATTGGATAATATTGCTGGCAAAGGAGGCAATGCAACTTTACGCATTGTACCCAAGCATCACAACGAAAATAAAAACATCATCAACGCTAAAGTCTACATTAAATATAATGCGCAAGATGCAACGACCAATTTCGATGATTCGGCCGATTGTATCATGACAAGTGGGGTTTCGACAGCAATCTTTAGGGGCTTGAAAAAAGGCAATTATTACCTAATGGGTATTGGTTATGACAGCTCTATAAAACAATCGGTTAAAGGAGGTATTCCCTATACAATTAACGAAGAAATAGTCCTCGATATAGTTGTTCCCGTAACGGAGACGCATCTGTAATTGTGCATAACTTGTGGATTTTTTAATGAGCCAATCGCAAGGATTTATCTTGTACAAACAGTCTTTTTTATACATTTGATTAAAACGAGGAAGCCATGTACGATGACGATGAAAATATGGACGAAGAGCGTAGTCCAATAGAGGCACTATTAGCGCGTTTTGAGCAAATTAAAAATGGAAAAGCGCTTGGGATGCTTGAGGAGGAAGAGTATGAGCGTATTGTCGAATACTATTTCCAACACAACAATGATGTAGATGCCTTATTGGCTTGCGATATCGGCAGTACTTATTATCCCTTTTCGAGCGGTATCTTTTTGCTCAAAGCCGAAATTTTAACCCAAACACAGAAATACGGACAAGCGCTAAAAGCGCTGGACGAGTTAGAAAAATATGACCAAGCAAATCTGGGCGCAGTCTTATTGCGTGCAGATGTTTTGCTGAGTCAGGCCAAATATGAGCAGGCCGCCACTTATTTGTTGATGCGTAGTGAACGATTTGAAGGGAGTGAAAAAATAGAATTGTTGTTAGAGCTTGCGGATGTATATGATGAGTGCGAAGATTATGAAGATGTGTATACAACGCTCAAAAAAGTATTGGTACTCGATACCCGAAATGAAGAGGCGCTCCAGAAAGTCAGTTTTTGGGCCGAGTTTACCAATCAGCTACAAGATAGCATTGACCTGCATTTGCACTTGACCGAAATAGACCCATACAGCACATTGGCTTGGTTTAACTTAGGTGCCGGCTACCAAGGTTTAAAGCAATATGAGCAGGCTATTGATGCTTATGAATATTGTGTAGCGATTGACGAAAAATTTGAATTTGCTTACCGTAATCTTGCTGATGCTTTTATGCGCCTCAAGCAATATGATAGTGCTTTAGAGGTTTTGCAAAAACATTTAGAGATTGGTAAGGCAGAAGATGTAATTTTTGAAGCCATGGGCTTTTGTTGGGAGAAACAAAAAAACTATTCGCTAGCGCGTCATTTTTATAGGCAAGCCTCCAAATTAAGTCCTGAGGATGATGTTATTTTTTATAAAATTGGCGAGACCTATGCTCGAGAGCAGGATTGGGAAAAGGCCGTCAAATCTTATTCTACAGCCTTAAGCATTAATAAAGAGAATGCAACTTATTGCTTAGCCATTGGCAATTGCTTGATGGAAATGAAGGCTACCAACGAGGCGCTTTTATGTTATTTAAATGCAGTAAGATTGAAGCCCTTGGTTAAGACTACCTGGTTGGCCTTGATTAAAGGATTGTTTTTTGCCGCACACTATGATGAGGCATTAACGCAATTGGATGTGGCAAGAGGCAATTGCGGCGACAAGGCCGATTTTGACTATATCCATGCAGCAGTCTTGTTGGAAATGGGCAAATCCAAAGAAGCACTCATCCAGTTTGAAAACGCTTTGTCCAGAAGTGTAGCTAAATTGAAGATTTTTACGCAGCTCAATCCCGATTATATTAAACGTAGTGCTGTGGCAGAACTAATCGCCA
This sequence comes from Chitinophagaceae bacterium, assembly GCA_034680125.1. Classification (GTDB taxonomy): domain Bacteria; phylum Bacteroidota; class Bacteroidia; order Chitinophagales; family Chitinophagaceae; genus Rurimicrobium. Next base: position 6,295 of record JAXITL010000020.1, on the reverse strand, counting down.
AATACAAAAAGAAATAAACCAAAAAAGCTACTTCGGTAGCTTTTTTTAGGCCTGTTTTGGCTCTTCTGGAAAAATTAAGGAGGCCATTAATGACAACAAGAGTACGCCACCGACAATACTCAGTGATAGGGGGGAAGAAATATGGAAAACCGGCTCGATAATCATCTTGATTCCAATAAAACTGAGTATGATAGCCAATCCATATTTTAAGCGACTAAACTGATGCATAAAGTTGGCGAGCAAAAAATAAAGTGAACGCAAACCCAATATTGCAAAGATGTTGGACGTATACAGTATAAAAGGATCGTTTGGTGCAATGGCAAATATGGCAGGAATAGAATCCACGGCAAATAACAAATCGGTGAATTCAATCACACTAAGTACCACTAATAAGGGAGTGGCTATTCGTTTTCCATTGGCTTTTGTGAAAAATTTACCCCCATCATAATCGTCGCTTACAGTAATAAGGCGGTGAACAGCCCTTGCTCCAGGACTTTTATTGAAGTCTTTATTTTCATCATCGTCTGCATGCGCAAACCAAGATTTGATACCTGCATAGACCAAGAATATGCCAAACAACAGCAATAAAATATTGATGCGCAAGGGATGTCCTAAAATGAGCGTCTCCGGCAAGTAGGTCAGGTTAATAAGACCTACACCCGCGAAAATAAATATAGCTCTGAACACCAAGGCCCCAATCACGCCCCAAAATAAAACCTTATGATGAAGCTCTTCGGGCACATTAAAGAAGCCAAAGACTAAAATAAATACAAACAAATTATCTACCGAAAGCGCCTTTTCTATCCAATATGCCGATTGGAATTGGGTGAATTTTTCAAAGCCCATTATTTGGTATACCACTACGCTAAATAGCATAGAAAGAGATATCCAAACAATAGACCAAATGGCGGCTTCCTTATTGCTTACTTTATGTATTTTTTTATTAAACACCCCCAAGTCGAGCAAGAGCATAACGAATACTATTATGCTAAAACCGATCAATATACCTGGATGATGAATCATATTGTCTACCATAGTGCCGCAAAACTATTGCATAAAAAAATAGCGAAGTAGTTAAAATCTACTTCGCTATTTTTTTGTGGTGCGAGAGGGATTTGAACCCCCGACACATGGATTTTCAGTCCATTGCTCTACCAACTGAGCTATCGCACCATTTTCAATTGGGTTGCAAATATAGGACCTTTATTGAAAAAACAAAAAATACTTTTATTTCTTTGAAAATAAGGGTCGAAGGCCAAAATAAACTTGGTTTGTTGCACTACTTTTTTATTTTTGTGAGGTTATCATTTAAAAAACTAAAAACTCACGAATAGTGGCGTACGACAATAAGAACTACGGCGAGAACACCCGTAACAATGAAAGTATCTTTAGTAAAAGGGTAAAAGCTGGTAAAAGAAGAACCTATTTTTTTGATGTAAAAGCAACTCGTGGAAACGATTACTTTATTACCATCACTGAAAGTAAAAAACGTTTTGAAGATGATGGCTACGACCGCCATAAAATGTTCATCTATAAAGAGGATTTCAACAAATTTGCCGAGGCGCTGGTAGAGACCGTCAATTATGTGAAAACTGATTTGATGCCTGACTTCGACTTTGACGCGTTTAATCATGCCGACGACCAAGAGCATTATGAACAAAACAAAACAGAATCCACTGAACCGAATACTCCTAGCATGATTGAAACGGAGTTGCCGCTAGCTGCTCAAGAAGAGGCCCCCATTGCGGCATCAGGGATTAACGATAATACCGATGTTGATGCTTGGAAAATATAGTTAATCTGCATGTATAGCATTGTAATAGTAAAAGGTCTGAAATGGAATAGCTTCATTTCAGGCCTTTTTGTTTGCTGTATTTAGTTGCCCCCAAATGTTCTTACATTTGTTGTACAGTGCGTTAAATTGTTTGTTCATTTTTATTCAGAAAACCACCTCCTCAAGTGAAAGCAATTATCCCCGTTGCCGGCGCCGGCACTAAGCTACGCCCCCTTACCTACACTCAACCCAAAGCATTAATACCTATTGCCGGTAAGACGATTTTGAGTGTCATTGTTGATCAATTAATAGATGCTGGTGTTGTAGAATTTGTGTTTGTTATTGGTTATTTGGGCGAAAAAATTCAGGATTATATAGCCCATCAATATCCAAGTTTACAGTGCTCCTTTGTAACACAAAACGACCGAAAAGGCACTGGACACGCTATTTGGCTCACTAAGGATGAAATTAATAATGAAGAAATCATTATTGTCTTGGGCGATACGATTTGTGATTACAACCTCAACAATCTGATTCAAAGTCCAATATCCCTTATTGGTGTTCAAAAAGTAGACGATCCTCGAAATTTTGGTGTGGCCGAATTGGGTGAGGAGGATAGGGTACTACACGTTTTTGAAAAGCCCATGATACCCAAGTCCAATATGGCTATGGTGGGTATTTATTTTATAAAAGAAACACAGCAACTATTCAATGCGCTGGATATTGTCCTGCAACAAGAACCCACAGCCTCGGGTGAATATCCTTTGACCAATGCCATTGAGCAAATGATCAGTGTAGATCATATACGTTTTGACGCTTTTAGGGTAAATACTTGGTTTGATTGCGGTAAAAAAGAAACCTTATTGACTACTAACGCCACTTTATTAAAGAAAACAGATAACCAGAGCGCTGAAGATCAAGAATCAACAGTAATTATCCATCCTGTAAGTATTGCCAAAGGCTGTGTGATCAAGAACTCTATTATTGGTCCTAACGTAACTATTGGCGAGGCCACTAAAATCGAATTTTCCATTATTAAAAATTCCATTATTGGCTCATATGCCGAGCTAGAAGACGTGCTGCTGCACGGCTCTATAATCGGTAATGATGCTTTTGTACGGGGCAGTAGCCAAAGTCTTAATATTGGCGATAATACCGAAATCGATTTGCGTTAAATTGCCTTTTAAAGATGCTTTTTAGCGTCAAAAAATTAACAGCTTTCACTTACATTTGTTGCTCCTTTTAAAATTTTTTAAACTTCATAAAATGAATCACGCACACAATTTTCTCCGTTGGGTAGTTTTAATTTTAGCCCTTTTAACCATTATTAAAAGCTACAAGGGCATGAGCAGTAAAAAAGCATTCACTGCTGCAGATAAAAAAATGCCTCTATTCTTTATGATATCCATGGATATTCAATTATTACTGGGTTTAGCCTTGTATTTTACAGGCGCTTGGGGCTTGAAAAATATTCAAAATTTGGGTATGGGCGAAGTGATGAAAGATGCGAATAGTCGCTTCTTTGCTATCGAGCATACGATAGGAATGTTGTTGGCCATCGTATTTGCGCATGTGGCTTATGCCTTTGCCAAAAAACAAATGGATGATACGGCCAAATTCAAAAAAATATTCATCTTCTCTTTACTTTCCTTAGTCGTAATGTTGGCCTCTATTCCTTGGCCTTTCCGCGAGGCCATTGCTCGTCCTTTGTTTCCAGGAATGTAGTCAATACTAATGCTTAGGAAAATTCTTCAACCATTCTATACAGCCTATGTAGTGCTGATATTTGTGGCAACACTCTTTGCAGTGTTGCCCTTTTATTTAGTACTCAGTTTGCCCAATACTGCCGCTAGCCGTAAGATGGTTTGGCGGCTTACTTGGCTCTGGTCTTGGCTTTGGCTAAGGCTCACGGCTATGTGGGTGCGCCGTTTTGGTGCCTTACCTCAAGGCAATCAGTTCGTCATTGTTGCCAATCATGTTTCTTACCTCGACCCGATTGTTATTTACGATGTATTGCCTTTTTATTTTCGCCCTTTGGCTAAGCATGAGATAAAGAAAGTGCCCCTTTTTGGCTTTATTTATGCACAAATAGCCTTGTTGGTAGATCGCAGCAGTATACAAAGCCGTGCGGCTAGTATGCGCGCTATGCAAGATGCTTTACATAATGATTGCAGTGTTTTTATGTACCCCGAAGGCACTTTTAACGAAAGTACTGACGCTATGCAAGCCTTTTATGACGGTGCTTTTCGCCTAGCGATAGAAGCCCAAGTGTCTATTTTGCCCATTGTCTTCCCCGATACAAAAGCCCGTTGGCACTACTCGGCTTGGTGGAAAATGTGGCCGGGTAAAAACCGTGCCTATATTCTGGAGCCTATATCTGTGCAAGGTTTGAGCCTCGAGGATGTACCTGTGCTCAAAGAAAAAGTGAGAGCGATAATGGGTGACGAGTTAATGAGGCAAATGGACAAAGCGAGTAAATAAGTGCTTTGTCTCTGTTGAGCCAGAGGCTTGTAACAGTCCACCAAAAACAATAATAAAAGATCATTCTTGAGCTGTGTTCTTTGGCTAGGCTCAGTATAAACGGCAACTAGGTTGAAGAATAAACAAAGCTGACCTCAAAAGATTCTAAATAACCTTTGCTATCACATTACCCACATTGTCCACATTAGCCACATTAGCCACATTGCCCAATTAGGCATTTGCCTTATCTTTGCCGCATGCAAATTCTTGACGGCTTAGCAGTCTCCGCACATATTAAAGAACAAATCAAATCAGAAGTAGCGACGATTAAAAGTAAGGGTGGCAAAACGCCCCATTTGGCTGCTATTTTGGTAGGTAATAATCCTGCCAGTGAAGCCTATGTGGGTAGTAAAGTGCGCACTTGTAGCGAGTTGGGTTTTGGCTCCACATTGCTGCGTTTTGATAGCGATATGAGCGAAGCAGACTTGCTTGCAGAAGTACAAAAACTTAACGAAGACAAAGATATTGATGGTATATTGGTTCAATTGCCTTTGCCTAAGCATATCTCAGAAAATGCTGTGATTAATGCTATTCATCCCGATAAAGATGTGGATGGTTTTCACCCCATTTCGCAGGGAAAAATGTTGTTGGGACAAGATACTTTCTTGCCCGCCACGCCTTACGGCATTTTGTTGATGTTGGAATATTATGGCATCGATATCAGCGGGAAACATTGTGTGGTGATTGGTCGCAGTAATATTGTTGGCTCACCGATGAGTGTGTTGCTGGCCCGCAATGCCCATCCCGGTAATGCAACGGTAACCCTTACCCATAGTCGTACCAAAGATTTAAAGGCCATGACCCTGCAAGCTGATGTAATTGTGGCAGCGATTGGTAAGCCTAAATTTTTGACAGCCGATATGGTGAAAGATGGCGCTATTATTATTGATGTGGGCATTAACCGTATAGATGATGCCACACGCAAAAGTGGTTCGCGCTTGGTGGGTGATGTCGACTTTGATGCAGTGGCAGCGAAATGTAGTTATATCACACCTGTGCCCAAAGGTGTAGGGCCGATGACCATTTGTGGATTAATGAAAAACACTTTGAAGGCATCACAGATTGCCCGATAATCAATACGCACTACTTTGACTCAAAACACAAGCGATACCGATATTCAATACCCTGTAATGGAGCATTTTTACACCCTTCAGGGTGAAGGTGCTTTTGCAGGTCAGGCTGCTTATTTCATCCGATTGGGTGGTTGCGATGTGGGCTGTGTATGGTGCGATGTCAAAGAAAGTTGGGATGCTGATGTGCATCCTAAAATGACCGTTTCAGAAATTATTGCTGTTGCGCAAAAACATCCCGGAAGAATTGCTGTCATTACCGGCGGTGAACCCTCGATGCACGCATTAAAGCCATTGACGGATGCCCTGCACCATGCTGGTTTTCGCACCCATGTTGAAACTTCGGCGTCGAGTCCGCTCACAGGCGATTGGGATTGGGTAACACTTTCGCCTAAAAAATTCAAAGCGCCACTCGAAGAAAATATGCAGCTAGCGCATGAATTAAAAATCATCGTGTTCAACAAATCTGACTTTAAATGGGCGGAAGATTACGCTGCGCTAGTGCCTGCCGAATGCAAATTATTCTTGCAAACCGAATGGGATAAACGCGAAGAAATGAGCCCCTTGATTATTGAATTTATCCAGCAAAATCCTCGTTGGCAATTATCGATGCAAACGCACAAATACCTCAACATTCCTTAATTTTTTATGACAACATTACAAGCCATTATTCTCGGCATCATTGAAGGCCTTACTGAGTTTTTGCCCGTGTCTTCTACCGGGCATATGATTATTGGTAGCTCACTAATGGGTATTCAGTCTGACGATTTTGTAAAACTATTTACGGTGGCCATCCAGCTCGGCACCATCCTATCGGTAGTGGTTTTGTATTTCAAGCGCTTTTTTAAAAGCATTCATTTTTACCTCAAATTAATTACCGCATTTATTCCTGCCGCCATATTCGGTGTTTTACTGTCCGACAAAATAGATG
>JAXITL010000019.1:0-29154 GCA_034680125.1 Chitinophagaceae bacterium | reverse complement strand
TACTATACTGCTATTGTATAGCATAAGCTTCACTATATTCTACCTAAGCACTGCCCTTTATTTGCACTGGATCAAACAATACAGCTTATCCATATTATTGGGCTTTTATTACACCATATGTTGCACAAGCGCTTACTATTGGACCAATAATGAAGTGCATCAAGCGACAGCCTGGTTAATGATTTTTATGGGTAGCACCCTGCACCATGAAGCCATAAAAAGCAATAGGTTGTTTTCCTATGCCTTATTTACCTTACTTGCATTCCTCGCCATTTTTAGCCATCCATTAATTCTATTTAGCGCTAGCTTTTTGTGGGGCTTTCTTTATTTAGAAAAGAAAGAGGGATGGGTTGCGCAAAAGAGCTTTTGGTTCTATACGCTCATACTTGTAATCATTTTAAGTATAAAGTTATACATGAGCCAGAAGGGATGGTATGATGGTGAAAAAATTTCCAATATAAAATCTGCTAATTGGGTCAAAATATCATCGGCGATGCGGTCTTATACTGCAAAAGAATTTCTACACCATTTGGTATATAGCTATTGGCAAATGACCTTGATCATTTTGACAAGCTATTTTGTTCTTATTGCTACAAAAAGAGTAGCACTTGCCCTTTGGATGACGCTATATTTATTGCTATTTTTTATCAGTATTTGCTTGACCTATCCCGATAAAACCATTCATTTTTATATAGAAAGCGAATGGATGAGTATAAGTATCATTGCGTGCTTTGCATTTGTACGCATTGTACTGCCACTACTCCATCACAAGCTTAGTGTTGCATTTTTGCTAGCGATCTTTAGTTTTAGGCTATACGCGATAGCAATGGCCTCTAGCCCATTTGAAAAACATCTTCATGAGTTAAATACTGTGGTTTCAAAACACCAAAATAATCAGGAAACAAAAATTGTATACACCAACAGAAATGCCCATTTAGATGACAGACTCATGATGAGCTGGGCCCTGCCCATTGAAACTTTACTGCTGAGCAATTTGACTAATAAAAAACCCTCTGTTACAGCCATTTTGATGTCTGAAGAAGAGTATCAGAATCGAAAAATTAAAGACATAGATAAGGATATAATGATAGAGCCTTTTGAAATATTGAAGCTAGAAAAAATAAACAAAAACTACTTCCGAATCGACACCTGTACTCGATATAAGATTGATCAACTAGAATGGAGATAATTATCCAGCTAAAAAACAATCAGCAGCATCAGGAGAATAACGATAAAAACAACAAGAAATGCCGCATAGGGGACCCATCTGTTTTGTCTTTCTTTTTGCAACCTAGACGAAAGCTCTGAAGAAATTCTTTGATGCATGGCAGCGGTATTATCTGGATGCAATACATAAAGCTTATCGGCAAGCTGCTGAAACAATCGAGAAGCCACCACACCCTTACAAGCGTTCAATAAATTTTCAGCAATTTGTACATTGCATTCTTCATTGTCGGCACGTTGCAACAAGGCCATATTTTCTGCGTGCAACAGCCCCAAAACGAAATCAATTAATGCATCATTATTAACCACTCGTTGATCTAAGCTACGTATATATTGATACAAATCTTTAGACTGTTTGAGTATTTGTTCCGAATTATTTAGGCCATTATCTTTCAAACCGAAAAAATTTTGTCCGGCATGTTTTAATTCGTTATCGTAGCTGCGGCGCTTAATGGGATTACCCAAAATTTCATAGGCAAGTTGAATTTCTTGAAAATATACTGTTGCCTGAGCTGTATGGGCATTTAAATCGGGATGATATTTACGAGCAAGATGACGATATGCTTTTTTAACCTCCGACAAAGAAGCTTGTGGAGCTATTTCGAGTGTTTTGTAATGATTTTTAACAGGTGTAGACAATGATCAATGGTATTGTTGAAAAAAATAAGGCTGTTCCAAAAATGAAACAGCCTTAAAATGTATAAGATTAAACCAATTAAGCTTCTTTTTCTACTTGTCCATAATTTAACTCAACAGGTTGAGCACGTCCAAATATTTTTACAGTAACTTTTAATTTCTTCTTCTCGTCATTTACCTCTTCTACTGTACCGTTGAAATCATTAAATGGACCATCGATAATTTTCACTACTTCACCTACAATAAAGGTAGCAGCATAACCAATACCCGCCTCAGAAACCTCATCCATCTTGCCGAACATTTTGTTCACTTCGTTTTTACGAAGGGCAATAGGGTTTTCTTTGCCTAAAAAATGAATTACGCCGTTAAGTGATTTAACTGTTTGTACAATATCATCAGTCAATTTCCCATCAGCAGCCTCAATCATTAAATAACCGGGGAATAATATTTTTTCGCGAAGGGCTTTTTTCCCACCTACGACTTTAAATATCTTTTCTACTGGGCAAAGTACCTGATGAACAGATTTTGACCAGTTATTGATTTTAATTTCTTTATCAATATACTCTTTCAGTTTTTTTTCTTTACCACTTACTACGCGTAGCACGTACCATTTGGTATCCTGATTAATAACTATTTCTTCACTCATCTGAAAGATATTATTTAGTTGCCCAATAGGTTATATATTAGGGTAATTACTTTCTCCGAAGCAAGGTTCATACCCAACATTACTAAAGTAACAATGGCTAAAGCCACTAATACAATAACTGTAGTTTGCTGTAATTCATCAGCTGATGGCCAAGTTACTTTGTGCACTAACTCGTCGTAGGCTTCTTGAATATAGCTACCAAATTTGCTCATAAAAAATATTTTTGTTTTGCAAAGCTACTAAAAGCTCGATAAAAACTGTTTGCACGGGCACTAGGATTCGAACCCAGATCAAAGGTTTTGGAGACCCGTATGCTACCGTTGCACCATGCCCGTGTATATGGTAAAGTAATTAGCTAATTAGCAAAGGCTAATTAGCTAATTACAATGTATTCTTACAAAATGATAATCAATGATTACTTGATGATTTCAGTAACTTGACCAGCACCTACGGTACGTCCACCTTCACGAATCGCGAATTTAAGACCTTTATCCATCGCGATTGGAGCGATCAATACTACGTGCAAGTTAACGTTATCACCAGGCATTACCATTTCAACACCTTCTGGTAACATACATTCGCCAGTAACGTCTGTAGTACGGAAGTAAAATTGAGGACGGTATTTGTTAAAGAATGGAGTATGACGACCACCTTCATCTTTTGAAAGTACGTAAACTTCACCTTTAAACTCTGTATGCGGAGTAATTGATTTTGGAGCGCAAATAACCATACCACGACGGATATCTTTTTTCTCGATACCGCGAAGCAAGATACCAGCATTATCACCAGCCTCACCACGATCCAATAATTTTTTGAACATCTCAACACCTGTACAAGTTGAAGTCAATGGATCTTCGTTAAAACCAACGATTTCAACGTTCTCACCAACTTTAATCACACCGCGCTCGATACGACCAGTAGCAACTGTACCACGACCAGTAATCGTAAATACGTCCTCTACAGACATCAAGAATGGTTGATCAACAGCACGTGGAGGCAATGGAATGTACTCATCAACGGCAGTCATCAAATCTTCGATTTGTTTGATACCAGCATCTTCGCCATTCAAACCAGAAAGTGCAGAACCTTGGATGATTGGTGTGTTATCACCATCAAATCCGTTTTTAGTAAGCAAATCACGAACTTCCATTTCTACAAGCTCAAGAATTTCAGCATCATCAACAAGATCTACTTTGTTCATGAATACTACAATACGAGGTACACCTACTTGTTTAGCAAGAAGGATATGCTCTCTTGTTTGAGGCATTGGTCCATCAGTAGCAGCAACTACAAGGATAGCACCATCCATTTGGGCAGCACCCGTAATCATATTTTTTACGTAGTCGGCGTGACCTGGACAGTCAACGTGTGCATAGTGACGATTAACTGTTTCGTATTCAACGTGTGCAGTGTTAATTGTGATACCACGCTCTCTTTCTTCTGGCGCACCATCAATTTCATCATAACCTTTTTTTGCAGCCATACCTTTAGATGCAAGCACCGATGTAATAGCAGCAGTCAAAGTTGTTTTACCATGGTCTACGTGACCAATTGTACCAATGTTTACGTGGGGTTTCTCCCTGTTAAAGGTCTCTTTTGCCATTTTATTCTTTTTTTTAAGAAGTTGTTTACAATTGTTGTTTTCTAATTTTGCATTGAGTTCAACAAAAAAAGAAAACACTTTTTTGCCGAAACGAGCGCAAATGTATTAATAATTATCGGACTAAAAAAATCTGACAACTTGTTTGTAATATGTTATTGAAAATTTAACGCCTGAGGAGCAAATTTTCAATTGTTTTTTCGTGCTGTTGAGCAGGATTGAACTGCCGACCTTCCCGTTATTCAACGGGATGCTCCAACCCACGCTTGCAATCCCTAATCTTTTCGAGCTGTTGAGCAGGATTGAACTGCCGACCTCTTCCTTACCAAGGAAGTGCTCTACCGCTGAGCTACAACAGCTTTTGTATTGAGCGGGAGACGAGGCTCGAACCCGCGACCTACAGCTTGGAAGGCTGTCGCTCTACCAACTGAGCTACTCCCGCTTGTAAAAAACTTCTTTAACATTAAAATTTGGACTTTGAAAATTCAAAGTCCAAATTTTAATATTAACCTGTGGGCAGGGTAGGGTTCGAACCTACGTACACGTGAGTGAGCAGATTTACAGTCTGCCGCCTTTAACCACTCGGCCACCTACCCGGTTATATAAACAATTAAGATTGCGAAGATAGGACAAACCAATTTTCTTTTCTTAAAAATTTATAGAGCCACTTGCCGGAATCGAACCAGCGACCTACTGATTACAAATCAGTTGCTCTACCATCTGAGCTAAAGTGGCTTATTATTAAAGCGTTTGAAAGAACTTCCCTTTTGTTTTCGGGATTGCAAAAGTAGATAAGAATTTTATTTCTCCAAATTTTTTTTTTCATTTTCCGCAATAATCTTTTCTGTAAGAATTTGCTATTACATTTGCAACTGCCTTTTCCAAAAAAATTGTAGTGTTTAAAATAAGAGAAATTCTACTTCAAATTATTGATTTTTTTCATCCTCCATTTGCTCGATGGATAGATCAACAAACGTTTAGATACCTAGCCTGTGGCGGTTCTAACCAGCTACTCAATATTTTTATTTATTGGTTTAGTTTTAATATTCTCCTGCACAAAAAAGATGTACCTGTCCCTAATAATGGCCCCATCGCTGGACCCTATGCGTCCTTAATTATTGCATCTGCTGTAACCATACCTTTAGGTTTCTTGTTTTCAAAATACATTGTATTTCAAGAATCCAATTTAAAGGGGCGGATTCAATTATTTAGATACATCTCTCTTGTTGCGCTCAACTTTGTTTTGAACTATTGGATGCTCAAGTTTTTTATCAATGTATTGCACATTTACCCAACACCCTCTCAAACCTTAACCATAATCATTTTAGCTGTTTTTAGTTATTTAGTTCAACGCTTTTTTACCTTCAAAGTAAAACCTGAAAAAGCGAATTAACTACTGCTGCAAATTGTGCAATTTTTTTCCCTAGATTTACATTATGTTTTCAAAACATCTTTTTACTATCCTGATTTTTATTTGCTCCTTCAGCAAAGTACAAGCTCAAAGCTTTTTTAAATGGACCGAATTTGGGGCTTCCGTAGGTGCCACCCAATACTTTGGTGACTTAAATGACAATTATGGCTTTAAGCATATCCGCAGCAACTTTGGCGTTTTAACTCGTTATAATTTCAACCATTATATCTCTATACGCGCTGCTGCAAACTACACTCAGGTGGGTTATGATGATAAATATAATAGTAATGCCTATCAAAAAATGCGCAACTTAAATTTCAGAAGCGACATCTATGAGGCAACGCTTCAAACCGAATTTAATTTTTTTAGGTACGAAACAGGCAATGAAGAAAATGGCTGGACACCTTACGTCAGCATCGGCATCGGCGCTTTTTATTATAATCCCTACACTACTTACAAAGGCGAAAAATACTTTTTGAGACCATTAGGAACCGAAGGCCAAAACTTTGCACAATTTGCAGACAGAAAATACAAGAGCATATCGATGTGTGTACCTATTGGCGCTGGCGTAAAATGGTGGTTGGCTCCAGGTGTCAACATGGGATTAGAGACTGTGCATCGACTTACTTTTACCGATTATCTTGATGACGTGAGTACTACTTATATCGGCTCTGACAAATTTGCGCCAGACCCCTCTGCACTCAATGCGGCCTATTTCATACAGGATCCTTCTCTCCTTCTTAATCCGCAAAACCCAATTGGACAGGCTAATAAACAAAGAGGGGCTAATAATACTTTAGACCAATACCTGATGTTACAATTTTGGCTTTCTATCCAACTCAAAACGTACAAATGCCCCTCCAATCTTGGCTATTGGCGTACACAATATTAAAAATCTAGGCTAACGTTAATCCATTCTGGATCAAAATGCGCTTGGTACTTTTTATAAAATTGTATTGCGGGCTCGTTCCAATCCAAAACCTGCCATATCATCCCCTTGAATTGTTTCGCTTTTGCTTCGGCAATTAAAGCCTCCATGAGCGCAGCACCCAGTCCTTGTCCTCGATAAGCTTCTGAAACGATGATATCCTCGAGATACATCCTTTGACCTTTCCAAGTACTGTAACGGATATAATAAAGCGCCATAGCCACGATGACACCATCTATTTCGGCCACAAACGCCCACCAAACAGGCTTTTCGCCAAAACCACTTTCTTCAAAATGAGACAATGAAACGGTAACTTGCTCTGGTGCTTTTTCAAAAATGGCTAATTCCCTTATTAAATCCATCATTGCAGGACAATCAGCCTTGACTGCATTTCTTATATGATACATAGGATGGCAATTTAGCATTAAAGCTGAACTTATGCTTAATTTAAGGCCTTGCTGAAAAAAATAACACAAGATGCCAAGTCCGCAACACAATCCTTACCTTCGCTGCTCAATTGACATTTTAATTAAGCAATGGATAAAAATTCAGCGATCGGCTTTGGGCTTTTAGTAGCCATCTTAATAGGTTATTTTACCTACAGCAATTACGAACAAAATAAATACCACGCTCAAAAAACTGCGGATTCAATAGCCTATGCTAAGCTGCATCCCAAACCTGTGGTAGATACGGCAAAAATTGCAGCGGCATCAACTTTAGATTCTGCAACCCAAGCCATCAATGACTCTGTACGTAAACTTTTACCAGCAGCGTTTAATGGTACTGCACAAGAATTGATTTTAGAAAACAGCAAACTTGCAGTAACCATTAACACAAAGGGCGCCTACCCTAGTGCAGCACAATTAAAAGAGTTCAAAACCTATTATCAAGCTCCACTTTATTTGTTTAAAGGTGCTGCTAACAGCATGAATATGATTTTGCCTGCCAACAAGGGTGCATTGGCCACAGCAGATTTATATTTTACACCAACAGTAAAAAGCGAAGCTAATGGTGATCAGTCAATAGAATTGGTGGCTGATATGGGTGAAGGGAAAAAAGTAGTGGTTACCTATTCTCTAGCTGCCGATGGTTACCTTATGCAATACAATGTGCGCCTGAGCGGAATGCCTGCTACTACCATACCACTCAGCTGGGATATGAAGGGCTTAAGCACTGAGAAAGATGTGCACAATGAGCGCTTGGCTACCCAAATTTACTACCGATACAAAGACAATGAGGATGATTATTTTACAGTAAACGAAGAGAAAAACGAAGACCTGGAAAAATCAGTGTCTTGGTTGGGATATCGTCAATTATACTTTAGTACCGCGTTAATAGCTGAGGATGCCTTTAGCAAAGTGAACATCAAATCAAATACCAAACTTAGTGAAAAAGACATTGTTTCTAAAAGCACTTTCGCTTTCGACTTGCCGGTAAAAGCAGGTGCAGAACAAGCCTATAACTTTAAATGGTATATCGGACCAAACGATTACCAAACCCTAAAAAGCTTCAATGTAGGACTCGAAGACATGGTACCCTATGGTTATGGCCTTTTTACATTTGTAAAATACATCAACAAATGGGCGCTTTTACCGCTCTTCACTTTCCTCAGTAGCGCCGTTGGTAATCTTGCTTTAGTGCTCATTTTAATGACCATTATTATTCGTTTAGCCCTTTCATTTTTCACCTACAAGTCTTTTCTCTCAACAGCCAAAATGAGGGTGCTCAAACCTGAATTAGACGAACTAAGAGAACAATGTGGTGATGACAAACAAAAGTTTAGCATGGAGCAAATGAAACTCTATAAAACCGCTGGGGTTAACCCACTGGGCGGTTGCTTACCCATGTTGTTTCAATTACCCATTCTATTATCACTATACTACTTTATACCCACAGCATTACCTTTACGACAAGCCTCTTTCCTTTGGTCAAAAGATCTTTCTACCTACGATAGTATTTATAGTTGGACCGCCAATATTTGGGGATTATCATCAGTGTATGGCAACCACATCAGTTTGTTTACATTGTTGATGACAGCATCAAGCCTTTTCTTAGCCGTATATAACCGCAACAATACACCGCAAGACCCTAACAACCCGATGATGAAATGGATGCCTTACATCTTCCCCATATTTTTAATGGGCTTCTTCAATAAAATGGCTGCTGCACTTACCTTTTATTACTTTGTCAGCAATATGCTGAGCATTTTACAGCAATTTATTATTCAAAAGTTCTTTATAGACGAAAAGAAAGTTCATGCTGAAATACAAGCCAATAAAAGCAAGCCGGTGACCAACTCAAAATGGGCTGAAAAAATCGCCGAAATACAAAAACAACAAGCCGCCAAAGGCAAAAAATAATCGAAAAGGAATAAAAAAATGCTGCACAGCTGTGCAGCATTTTTTTATGGGCTACTAGGAATGGATTTATCTAGTATCACTACTTATCCATAAGTGGATGCCTCCAGTGCCACCCTAACACAAAAAAGCCCGAAGTGGATCAACTTCGGGCTTTTACTATGTAATGAAACTTTATTTCTTTCTTTTCTTTTTGTTTTCTTCTAAGAAAACATCTACCGCAGCTGCCATAGAAGGAGCACCAGGCATCGGAGCACTCATGTCAAGACGCAAATTAGCTTCTAAAATAGCCTTTGCAGTGGCTGGACCAAATGCACCAATAATGGTATCGCCTTGCTTGAATTTTGGGAAATAATCAAATAAGGTTTGAATACTTAAAGAGCTAAAAAATAAAAGCAAATCGTATTTCTTTTTCATCAACACCGTAATATCATTGCTAACGGTGCGATAGAGGGTTGCTTCCGAAAACGGTATTTTATTTTTGCTTAAAAATACGTGAATATCCGATTTGCCATTATCTGCTGTAGGCAAAATATAACACTCTTGGTGTTTGTGTTTGGCGATAACTTCTAAGAGTCCATCGGTTGTACCATCAGCGCTGTAAAAAACCTTACGCTTGCGATACAAAATATATTTTTGTAAGTACAAAGCCACGGCCTCCGAAATACAGAAATACTTCATCTCTTGCGAAACCTTTGTCTTATTTTCTTCACAGATTCTGAAAAAGTGCTCGACAGCATTGCGGCTCGTAAAAATAATAGCGGTATGCTCAACGATATCTAATTTTTGCTTTTTAAAATCCCTACCAGATATACCTTCTACTTTTACAAAAGGGAAAAATTCTACAAGAATATTATACTTTTTGGCAATCTCGAAATATGGAGATTTTTCTGTTTCAGGTTTAGGCAAAGTAACCAATACACTGTGGACCTCTTTAAGTGGTTCGGCTTTTTTTATGGCTTTATCTTTGGGCTTTAATGAACCTACAGTAGCTTCTGGCAATGCTTTCGAAGCCTTTGTTGTTTTGATTTTCTTTTCTGTCAACACAACAACATCTTTAGCCACTTTGGGTTTTACTGCTTTCGGCTTCGACGCTTTTTCTGTTTTTACTTTTGGTGCAACAACTACTTTTGCCATCTTTATTATTAGGACTATAAGGTGTTATTATTTTTGGGTGAGTAGTAGAAGCTTTGCGTCTCCATTCTTGTCCTTTATTTTATACAATCATCCATACAAACTTCAACAGCACTGCCATAGGCAATATCTCGAAGGCGCAAAGGTACATAAAAAAATGCAAACGACTATTTTGGAAGAAGGGGGCAAAAATATTCCAAGATCTTAGGTATCGATTAAGATAAAGTAGACCCAAGAGAATCAGTGAACAAAACATCAAAATACCATGCCATTTTGCCTGTAAAAAAGCAAAGCAAATGACAAAGGGCAAAAGCGATATACCTATTATTTTATTGACTAAAAACACATTGAAATTATACTGTTCACCAATGGGTCCTTTCCCAAAAACCCAAACGCCTAGCTGCACAAAAATGTATTTACCCGCATGTAACAAAACAGCGCCTAAAATCAACAACCCCAACATCAGTGCTGAAGGCAAACTTGCAAAACGCCAATCGACATGTAGGGAGATGAGATAATAGACATATAAACCCAAAACAATAGACGAAAACAAGTTCAACAATAAATTGGGGAAGGTAGCCGATTGGATGAGGTCTTTTAATTGACGACTACCTAGGGTTGGATTGAAAAAACCACGCCAAACATCACTAAAATATTTGGGATGAATCGATTTAATGGCACCCAACAGGGCACACAAAGCCAGTAACAAATAAAATTCTAGTGAGTGATTTTCAATGCTGCGTAGCCGTATTACTTGGTTAATGAGCTTCTTTTTTGCCGGGAACATCAACTGTTGAAGAGTGCTATCAAAAGTGATTTTATTGTGCTGTTGCAAAGCAATAGAATCGATGCGCACATCATAAGCCTCTATGTTTACGTTGGCCTCTGCAAAAACTGGGAACAGAAACAAGACACAAAATAAAAGGCTGTAAAAGACGGACAAACGCATATCTAGTAGCAAAGTTAATAGAATAGTCGTCTGCCTAATTATCTTTTTTGATTAAAATAAGGCAATGTAACCAAATGATATTTTAGACTCCCTGAACCTCAAGGGTATTTGCTCACTTCGACCAAATGCTACAGCAATGGAAAAAAGCCCTGTTTTGGTTTCGAGGGTGGTGCCCAAGCCAAAGCCATTGTGCCAAGCAGCGCGATTGTAATTATTGAATTTTGTTTCTACCCAACCATTATCGCTAAACAAATAAGCAAAAGAATTTTGACTAAAACGCAAGCGCAATTCTACAAGGGCAATATGATATTGATTCGCAAAAATGCTTTGTTCATCAAAACCACGTAGCATTTTAAAACCCCCTATTTGGAATAATTCATTTTGAAAAACCCGAGGCGCGGCAATGAAGGCTCCTGAATAAGCAAGCTTGATACAAAGATTTTTACCCAGTGGAATATATCCCGCTACATCGGCTGAAAAATGATATTGGTAGGCCATTTTAATAAGTGTGTCATAGAGTGATTGATACTGAAAACCTGATCCATCACTCAAGCCACTAATGGTACTGTTCTCCATTATTTTTCTTTGAAAGGCCGTAAGCCCTAGCCTCGCCTGCCAACCTTTTCGGGGATTTAATCGATAGTCGGTATGTTGGCTTTGCCATTCCAAACCAACACCACTTGACCGTGCATCAATATTGGCGGGCAATTGCCTTGTGGCCAAAATACCAGCAGTATCTATTTCTAAAATCCGCGTACCAAGCAATTGATAATAAAGTTTTAATAAATCGGTGGTCGAAACTTGGTATCGAAAGCCTGTTTGCAAACTTATCTTTCTGAATTGAAGATTATTACTGAAAAAATCAAAGTGCACTTCGGTACCAATGGGCGATTTCAAAAGGTAAGGAATCACCACATCCGTCTTAATTCGGGGCGATTTTACTTGCAGATTTTGAAAGCTAGCACTGATCGATTCTCCCTGTCCGAGAAAATTTTGCAAAGCCAATTGCACATCGGCGGTGATTAATAATTGATTGGCCTGCAAATTATTGGGCATCAAGCCAAGTATAGCATTCAGCTGATTGGCTTTTTTCTCTTTTAGGTACAGATTGAGCCGGGTATCGCCAGGTCTAAATTGGATGGCCCAAGGATAATGTTCTTGCAAAAAAGGCAATTCTCTAATACGCTGGCTAATGGCTTTTAATTTCTTTTCGTCATAAACAGAGCCTTTAGCAATATCTACATATCGATGAATAAAGGCGCTAGAAATATTGAGATCACCATTTATGATTATGGAATCGATGATCCGCTTTTCGGCAAGATCAACTTTCAGCACTGCTTCTATTTTCTCAGGAGCTACTTCGTGCACATTATCCAACCAAAGCCTTGCAAAAGGATATCCGTTCTCTTCGCAGTGCTGTAATAATTTTTCGCAGAGCCTTGCAATCGCATTGGGGTTTAAAGGTTTATTGACAAATTGTTGTTCGCTGCCATTGGTGGCGATCAGCAAAGATTGGGATATAGAATCGAGTGAGAGTTTTGCCCATCTATATTTTGGCCCCTGAAAATAAAAAACCTGATATAGATTTTCGGAAATGGCTAAAAGATCTATTGAAGCCGAAAGGTAGCCTTGTGCTTGCAAATTGGGCAAGATGTTTTGAACTTCTAGAACCAGGTCTTGTTCCTTATTGTACTTGTTCGGCAGGAGCACAGCAGGAGCACTATTGGCAGAATCGATGCGCCAAAGCAATAGCTGGACCGACTGTGCATAACCTGACAAATTGTTTTGCAGCAAGAGTAAACTAAGGATAATTACAGACCTAAACATCGACCGTAAAAGTAGTGATTAACTGAAAACGGATAATTGAAAAATGAAAATGCTTTGCATTGTTGGAATGTTTTTTTGGTGTCAGCTTTATCGCATTCTTTGAGCCTTGGGTTGTGTCACACCGTCAGGGCACGTAACATTCTTTGGGCTTCTATTTGCACCTGACATTCACATAAAGCTGACAGAGGTACAAAGACACAAAGGCTTTTCGCATATTTAGTGGGGCTCGCTGCGCTCGCCCCAAGCAGCGCTAGGAGCGTTATAAAGCAATCGGGCAACTGCATTGTAGCTAAAACCTAGATGGCTTGGTTGCTTGCCTAGTGGATTGCAAATCCACTTTATCTATGCTTCGGGATGCCCTTCGGAACATCCCGAAGAGCGGTACATCCCGAAAAGCGGTGTACTTTTTCTCTTAATCTGTGCTTCTTTTATTGTTTGTATTTGCGCAGATATTTCAACAATAAAAATCCCGCTCCAAAAATTAGAAGCGGGATTTTTATTGATTAAATATTCGAATTGCTATTTGATAATTCCAGCAAAGTATTTCACTGTACGCACAAGTTGAGATACATAGCTCATTTCATTGTCATACCAGCTTACCGTTTTCACCAATTGATGATCGCCAACAGTTACTACTTTTGTTTGGGTAGCATCAAACAGAGAACCATAAGTAATACCAATGATATCACTAGATACGATCTCGTCTTCGTTGTATCCAAAAGAATCGTTAGCAGCAGCTTTCATAGCAGCATTGATTTCTTCAGCTGTAGTTTTCTTGCCCAATACCACGGTCAATTCGGTAAGCGAACCCGTAACGGTGGGTACACGTTGTGCGCCACCATCCAATTTACCTTTAAGTTCAGGCAAAACAAGACCAATTGCTTTGGCAGCACCTGTAGAGTTAGGTGTAATATTTTCGGCAGCAGCACGTGCACGGCGAAGGTCGCCTTTTGCATGAGGAGCATCCAAGGTATTTTGATCGTTGGTGTAGGCATGAACCGTCGTCATTTGACCTACTTTGATTTCATAATTATCATTTAATACTTTTGCCATTGGTGCAAGGCAGTTTGTCGTACAAGAAGCACAGCTAATTACCTTTTCAGTACCATCAAGGATAGCGTGGTTTACATTGAATACCACTGTTTTCAAATCTCCTGTTGCAGGAGCAGAAATAACCACACGTTTTGCACCAGCAGTGATGTGCGCTGCAGCAGTTTCAGCATCCGTAAAGAAGCCAGTACACTCTAATACCACATCTACATCATGAGCGCCCCAAGGAATTTGAGAAGGATCTCTTTGTGCATAAATTTTGATGTCGCCACCATTAACCGTAATAGAATTTTCGCCGTGGCTAACTTCAGCGTTAAAACGACCTTGTGCCGTATCATATTTCAACAAATGCGCTAATACTTTTGGCTGTGTCAAATCGTTGATAGCAACTACATCGATACCT
The DNA here is from genome assembly GCA_034680125.1 of Chitinophagaceae bacterium. GTDB lineage: Bacteria > Bacteroidota > Bacteroidia > Chitinophagales > Chitinophagaceae > Rurimicrobium. The sequence goes on along the minus strand of JAXITL010000019.1, from coordinate 14,989 downwards.
TCCATATTAAAGATTTGACGATAAGCCAAACGACCGATACGACCAAAACCATTAATGGCAACTTTTACTTTACTCATGTTATTATTTTTTGGTATTAAAAGATAACTAATTAGAAATTGGCTGCAAAAGTAAGGGATTTTTATGTTTAGTTTTAGACTTAGGTTTTCCGCTATGCCACCTTTTTTGTATTTTCACGCCACATTTTAAGAAAATTTTATGTATCGATTCTTTACGGTCTTGCTCCTATCGGTGGCAACTATTGCCCAAGCCCAACCTATAAATGACAATAGTTTCCGCAACAGCAAAAACACTTACTATTGGCAAAATCGCAAACCTGATGCAGCTTATTGGCAACAGGATGTACATTATACCATTAATGCTTCGATGGATGAAAAGGACCACCGAATTGATGCCAACCAAAGCCTTGAATATTGGAACAATTCGCCCGACACATTGTACTTTGTTTATTTTCATTTGTTTCAAAATGCCTTTATTAAAGGATCGCATCTACATCAGCTAGAATCCAATAATAAGATTAAGGAGCAGCTAGGTAAGAAAGAGGCCGAGGGTAAGGGCATTATTGTGGAAATGATTGCTAGCAATGACCAAGCATTGAAAGTAGAATTGGATAACACGATTATGAAAGTGTATCTCAATACACCTTTATTGCCAGGAGCCAAAACAAGTTTTGATCTAAAATTCACTACCCATTACGACCGAGGAGCTACCCGCCGCCGCATGCAGATGTATGATGCATGGGGCTTTATGCACTATAACGGTGTACAATGGTTTCCGAAAATATGTGTGTACGACCGTAAATTTGGATGGGACACTTACCAACACCTTAATAAAGAATTCTATGCCGACTTTGGTAGCTATGATGTTTCCCTCAACTTTCCGAGTAACTATATCGTAGAAGCTACAGGTGCTATTCAAAATCGTGAAGAAGTCTTACCCTCAGCATTGAGGGAAAAATTAGATGTTAAAAACTTTGCAAAAAAGCCATGGAACGAAGCCCCTTCAACCATTATCCCATATGTAAAAGGGGAACGCAAAATCTGGAAATTTCACGCCGATAATGTACACGATTTCGCTTTTACTGCAGATCCCTCCTACCGTATCAGTACAGCTTATTGGAATGGTGTAGAATGTGTAGGATTGGTGCAAGAGCCGCATGCTTCGGGCTGGCAGACAAGTGGCGAATATGTAGCCAAAATCATCCAAACTTTTTCGGAAGATATTGGTATGTATGCCTATCCTAAAATGATTGCTGCTGATGCCAATGACGGTATGGAATATCCCATGTTGACCCTTGATGGTGGCCGTGCTCCAAGCTATAATGGTTTGCTGGTGCACGAAATTGGTCATAATTGGTTTTATGGAATGATTGGTAGTAATGAAACCTACCGTGCTGCAATGGACGAGGGCTTTACCCAATTTTTAACCGCTTGGGGTTTGGGACGCATTGATGGCAAAATAATTCCTGCTGCAAAGGGGAAATCTAAATGGCGCAACCGATTTGCAGAGCCTTCTCGAGTAGTAGACAAATCTGTTTTTAATGCTTATCACTCTGATGCACTCAACCACGAAGAAGTTCAGCTCAATACGCATTCCGATGATTTTAATGGCGCTTTGGGGCATGGCGGCGGCTACCGATTGGTGTATTATAAAACCGCTTCGATGTTATACAATTTAGAATACACTTTGGGGGATTCTTTGTTTAGTGCAGCAATGAAAAATTACTTCAACCAATGGAAAATTGGGCACCCCTACTTCGAAGATTTTAAAGCATCCATTATCAACTTCACCCATGTTGATTTAAACTGGTTTTTCGACCAATGGTTTGAAACCACTAAAACCATTAACTACTCTGTAAACCGCATCACTAAAGTATCTGGCACCGATAGTTTTTCTATTTTGTTCAAACGTAAAGGCGCAATGCAAATGCCTATTGACTTTACCGTTACTGCTAAAGATGGCAAGCAATATAACTATACGATTCCCAATACTTGGTTTGCTAAAAACACTACTGCAACCGTATTGCCTAAGTGGTATGGATGGGAAAAGTTACATCCTACTTACACGGCTAAAGTGGCTGTTCCATCGGGTATTCGCCACGTAGAAATTGACACCTCAAACCGTTTGGTAGATATCAACATGATAGACAATTACAAAACCAAAGGAATGCCCATTAGTTTCAAAGCCATCAAAACAAAATTTGACGGGGGCGTCAATGGTTCTTGGGATAGAAAACATTATAGACTTTATGTTCGCCCCGACCTATGGTGGAATGCAGTGGATGGCCTAAAAGCCGGCATGCATTTTGAAGGAAATTACATGAATACACTGCATAAAGTTGATGCTAGCTTTTGGTGGAATACACAGGCTGGCCAAAGCGACAAATACCTTGTATCTGCTAATCAAGGCAGGTACGAACAATATGCCCCTTTCAACTATTCCGTTAATTATGTAAGCCCTGTATCACTTGCGAATCCTAAGCTTCAGTTATTTGTGAGTTCTCGTTTCTTAGACGGTCTTTGGTTGCATCGCGGAGGATTTACTTGGCAACAAAACAAAAGCAATACTTTTGATTTGTATGCCCAAACGATGTGGCGCCCACTTGCTTTCGACCGCGACTATTTATTATTCGCTAATGAGTGGAGCAGCCGAAAAGCCTTACCTAACAGCTCTTTAAATGCAGCATGGACGCACAGCTATAACTATTTTAATGGCAATGGTCGTTATAAATTTTCCTTGCGCGCGCCATTCTTGACAGGCAATAATCCTGCTGCATTTAATTATGCTTTTGCACAAATAGAAGCGATTAATACCAATCGTTTCGGTAAATTTGATTTACGCACACGCTTTTTTGCACGCTATGGTGTAGGTAATAATGTCCCTTACGAGTCTGCCCTTTTTGCAGCAGGAGCTAGTCCAGAAGAAATGATGGAAAATAAATATACACGTAGTGTTGGTGTTGTACCCAGCGAATGGACTAGTGATATCTCTCGCTACAACACCAATCATTTTCAATATGGCGGTGGCCTCAACCTTCGTGGATATGCTGGCTACTTTATGGCTGACGAAAGAAATGGAGCGGTGCTGATTGCCTATAAGGGCCAAAGTGGTGCCGCATTTAATGCCGAATTAGACTTTGGTAATTACATCAAATTACGACCGAAATATACACGCAACTGGCTCAGTGCATCAGCCTATGTATTTGCCGATGCGGGTCTAATGCAGCTAAGTCGCTATGATAGCATTGCCACTTATTGGAATGCGCGACCCACCAATATGGTCAGTGATATCCGTGTAGATGCAGGAATTGGCACCGCATTTACCATTCGTAAATGGGGTGTTTTTGACAAGGCAAAACCATTAACCATTCGATTTGACATGCCTTTATTCCTCAATCGACCTCCATTCGCTAATCCTCAATATTTTAACTTGCGTTATGTGGTTGGAGTGAGTCGTTGCTTTTAAAAGATATTCGAATTATGCCTTTATTCAAAGAATGGAAGCCCAACTTGCACAGCTTAGCAGCCATTTGGCACATCAGCGAAGCAGAAGATTTTTTTGAAAGGCAATTGAGTATTTCTGGAAAGCACATTGCCCATCCAAAGCGCAGAATTGAATTTTTGGCAGGGAGATTTTTATTGCAACAACTCAATAAAGATTTCCCTGTTCATGCTATTATCAAGGACGAACAGGACAAACCCCAATTACCCCATCAGGAATTTCATTTTTCTATATCGCATTCCTTTCCCTTTGTGGCTTGTGTACTGAGCAATGAGTCAAGTGTAGGCATTGATATTCAGTGTTGGCAAAAAAGCATGCTCGCCATACAAAGCAAATTCCTATCGCCTACAGAGCAATTATATTGCGACAATAAGCCTGAAAAAATCACCCTTGCTTGGACAGCCAAAGAAGCAGCCTATAAATACCAAGGTAGGCGCGGTGTGGCATTTATAGAACATCTACCCATCACAGATTGGCAAGAAAAGAAGGACTTTTTTAATATAACAATTAATCTTCAATTATCGAATCCAATCCAGCCCTTGATACTAAATAGCTTTATTTTCAATGATTTTGCGCTTTCGATAGCCTCCTCATAAAATATTTATTTTGAAATAATGTTTTATTTTTTCAGAAAAATTCTAAATAATTTTAGGTAAAGGCGAATATTATTTTAGTTTTGCAAAAAATAATATTTATGTCACATTTACGCCAAGTAGCTCTAGAGCAAGTATTAAAAGGTGATGATGAAAAGAAAATCAATCACTATAATGGCAAAAGAATCACTGCCATTTTTAACAGCAACGTATTTACAGAGCGCATTATGCGCGAATACCTAAGCGATGAGGCCTATAAAAGCCTCATGAATTCGCGTAAAAATGGTACTCGTGTTGAGCGTCGTGTGGCCGACCAAGTAGCCAGTGGCATGAAGGCTTGGGCCGAAGACCGTGGTGTAACCCATTATACACATTGGTTCCAGCCTTTGACAGGTACTACCGCCGAAAAACATGACTCCTTTTTTACCATTAAAAGCGATGGCACAGCAATCGAATTGTTTGATGGCGATACATTAATCCAACAAGAACCCGATGCGTCGAGCTTCCCTAATGGTGGTATCCGCGCTACTTTTGAAGCTCGTGGTTATACCGCTTGGGACCCCTCTTCTCCTGCGTTCATTATGGAATCGGGATATGGAAAAACATTGTGCATCCCTACTATTTTCATCGCCTATAATGGGGAATCTTTGGATTATAAAGCACCCTTAATTAAGTCGGTAACAGCACTCGATAAAGCCGCAGTGGATGTCTGTCATTATTTTGACAAAAACGTTCAGAAGGTAAACGTAACATTGGGTTGGGAACAAGAATACTTCCTTGTAGACGAAGCTATTGCCAATGCTCGACCCGATTTGATGATGTGTGGCCGTACTTTAGTAGGCCATGCACCCGCCAAAGGGCAACAATTAGAAGACCATTATTTTGGTTCTATCCCCGACCGTGTTTTTGCTTTCATGCAAGATTACGAACAAGAAGCCTACAAATTGGGTATTCCATTGCGTACGCGCCACAACGAAGTAGCACCTAGTCAATTTGAATGTGCACCCATATTTGAAGAAGTAAACATTGCTGTTGACCACAATACCCTCTTAATGGACATTATGGCCAAAGTAGCGAAGCGTCATAAATTGCGTGTTTTGCTGCATGAAAAACCTTTTGCAGGTGTCAATGGTAGCGGTAAACACAATAACTGGAGCCTTGCAACTGATACTGGTGTCAATCTTTTAGCCCCTGGCAAAACACCCCGCACCAATTTAATGTTCTTGACTTTCTTTGTCAATACCATCAAAGCCGTACATGATAATGCAGATTTGCTCCGTGCCGTTATTGCTTCTGCAAGCAATGATCATCGCTTGGGTGCCAACGAAGCCCCTCCAGCAATTATTTCGGTATACTTAGGTAAATACCTTTCTGAAGTATTGAACGAAGTAGAAACCCGTGTGGGCGATACCTTTACAGAGCAAGATGAGCAATTATTAAAACTCGATATTCATAAGCATTTGCCCGAGGTGTTGATGGACAATACCGACCGCAACCGTACTAGCCCATTTGCCTTTACCGGAAACAAATTTGAATTCCGCGCAGTGGGTTCTTCAGCCAACTGTGCTTCGCCAATGACTGTGCTGAACACGATGATGGCCGAAACCTTGAAGCAATTCAAAAAAGATGTAGACGCTTTAATCGAAAAAGGTGAAAAGAAAGAAATTGCCATTATGCACGTATTGCGCAACTACATCGCCGAGTCTAAAAAAATCCGTTTCGAAGGCGATAATTATAGCGATGAATGGGCTGCAGAAGCTAAAAAACGTGGCTTAAATAATTTCAAAACCACTCCTGAAGCTTTGGCCGCGTTGGTAACACCGCAAGCCAAAAAGCTCTTTATCGAAAACGGCATTTATAGTGAAGTAGAATTGGAGGCGCGCCACGAAATTATGCTTGAAGATTACGTGAAAAAAGTACAAATCGAAGCACGTATTTTAGGCAATATTGCTACCAACCATATTTTGCCTGCAGCAGTGAAATATCAAAATCTATTGATTGAAAATGTAAAAAATCTGAAAGAAATAGGTGTTGATGCTAGCGGTTACAAAGCCCAATTGAATATGATTAACGTAATTGGAGGACACATGCAAGCAATGAGTGAAAATGTAGAAGCAATGATTGCGGCGCGCAAAGTAGCCAATAACGAATCGAGTATGCACAAGCGTGCAGAGATGTATTGCAACAACATCAAGTCTTTGTTTGACAACATCCGTTATGCTGCAGACAAACTTGAACTGTTAGTAGATAATAGCAATTGGCCATTACCTACCTACCACGAAATGTTGTACTTAGGATAGTGTAAACTTGAATATTTAGTTGAAAGGCGAACCCAATTGGGTTCGCCTTTTACGTTAAAAATAAATAGTCTTTAGTAGTCGATTCCATTATTTAACTTTTAAGAAGATTAAAAATCGTACCTTCGCGGACTAAATTACAAGTTCTTAATATAATGAATTTATTCTCTGACTTCCCAATGAGGGAAGAACTGACACGTGCAGTAACGGATATGGGTTTCGAAACACCCACTCCAATCCAACAAAAAGTAATTCCAATACTTTTATCTCAACCTTCTGATATCATTGGCCTGGCTCAAACAGGCACCGGTAAAACAGCAGCTTTTGGACTTCCACTATTGCACTACATCGATACAAGCGTAAAGCATGTACAAGCATTAGTTTTAAGCCCTACGCGCGAACTATGTATGCAAATTCAAAACGAATTTGCCAAATACGGACAATACATCGACGGATTCCAATCTGTGGCGGTGTACGGTGGTGTGCCTATTATGGGCCAAATCCGCGAAATCAAATCCAAGCCACAAGTGATTGTAGCTACACCTGGTCGTTTGATGGATTTATTGGAGCGCAAAGCCCTAAACCTTGATGAGGTAAAATTTGTTGTGCTGGATGAGGCTGATGAAATGTTGAACATGGGTTTCCGTGAAGACATCGATGTCATCTTAAAAACAACTCCAGCGCGCGAGCATACGTGGTTGTTCTCGGCTACGATGAGTAATGAAGTGCGTGGCATTGCCAAACGCTTTATGAAAGAGTGGCAAGAACTATCGGTAACAGTGGCCAATTCGACCAACGAAAATATCGATCATCAATACTATGTAACCAATCACCACAATCGCTTCGAAACCTTACAGCGTCTATTGGATTTTGCTCCAGGTATTTATGGCATCATCTTTACACGTACCAAAAATGATTGCCAAGAAATAGCTGAAAAGCTGATGAAACAAGGCTATCACGTAAGCCCATTGCATGGCGATATGGACCAAAAAATGCGTAGCAAAGTCATGGACCGTTTCAAGAGCAAGCAATTGCAAGCTATTGTTGCGACAGACGTTGCTGCTCGTGGTATTGACGTCAATGACATTACGCACGTTATCAACTATGAATTGCCCGATGACCCCGAGGTGTATACGCACCGTAGCGGTCGTACGGCTCGTGCTGGTAAATCAGGTATTTGTATGTCGATTGTTACACCACGCGAAATCTCGAATATCCGTAACATCGAGCGTATTGTAAAACAAAAATTCAACAAATCAGACATTCCAGATGGTGGTGATGTGGTGCGCAAAAAATTGTTCTTCTTCTTAGATCAAATTGCCACTATCGAGCCCAAAGAAGATTTTGCAGAAACCTATCAAACAATTATCCACGAGCGTTTTGATGAGATTGGCAAAGATGAATTGATTCGTCGCTTGATCTGGTTGCAACTGAAAGACACTATGGAAAACTATAGTGAAAGTAGCGACCTGAATGCAGGATTTGGTGCAGCAGCAGGCCCTCGTGGCGACCGCGGTCCAGCATCAGCAGGCGTGGGATGGAAACGTTTCTTTATCAATCTTGGCGAAAAAGACGGTTTAAATACTGAAAAACTCATCAACTTCATACACGAAAGTACCGACGTAGAAAAGAACATGATTGAGCGCGTAACCGTGCGTGACATGAGTAGCTTCTTCAATGTTCGTGCCGAGGCAGCCGACTTTATCCAAACCTCATTGAGCAGCAAAAAATACCAAAGCCGTAAGGTGCGCGTAGAAGATGCTGAGCAAAGCCGTGGTGGCGGCGGTGGTCGCCCTTCTGGTGGTGGTGGATACCGTGGTGCTGGAAATGGCGCCCCATCTTATGGTGGACGCAGTGGCGGTGGCCGTAGCGGTGGCAGCAGCGAAGGCCGTGGCTTTAGCGGTGGCGGACGCAGCAATAGCGACCGTGAGCAAGGTGGTCGTCGTTTTAGCGAAAAGCCCGACTTTAAACGCAAAAGTGATGGCGGTAGCGGCTCTTCAGAAAGAGGTGGTTATTTTAAATCAAAAAGATAAAAGACCCTCAAAGGTTTTTTCCTTATAACAAAAGGTCCAATCTCCGAAAGAAGATTGGACCTTTTTATGATTGCCTCAAAATGATAGGCCATCAAAAGGCATAATTTCATTTCACCAATCCATCTTTTTACAGCAACTTTGTGCTGCATCAATCAAACAATTGTTTAACGCAGAATTCTATATCATCCTCGTGGTCCTCCTCAGTATTATGTTGGGGGGAGTGGTTTTTATTTTTCGCAATAAACATCTGCAAGAAAGCTCAATGCCATCGATTACTACCCCACTAAGCAACAACACCTTCAAATCAAAAATCAGTAAGCCAAAATTGGTGCAGGCTATTGTAGATTGGTGTATTCAGCATATAGGAGATAAACAAAATCAACCCAATGTTCAGATATCGTATCACCCTCACCGGAAAAAATACGGCTGCTATCTTATCGATAAAAAACTGATTCGCATCTATATCAAAAACCACAAAAGTGTCGAAACGCTTGCCCTTACTATCATTCACGAATTTGTGCATTATATCGAGATAAAGACGGATAAAGAATCTAAAAATTATGCCCGCCTTCAACAAGCCATGGGTTACGAAACGAATCCTTATGAGCGTTCAGCCAATCTTATTGCCACACAATATTATCAACAATGCCTAATGGACTTGTCCGCAAAAGGCTATCTCTCTTCCGAACTGCCGCTGAGTTAATAAAAAAGAAAATTGCCACAGCGCAATTTATCATCCTAAAAAAAGGAAAGATCGATACAGTTGTCTTCAATTAGCACCTTAAAATCCCTCGTTCCTAAACATGGACAGCAGCTGCTTATATTATACAATCCCAGCTCATTAGCAAGGTATAAATTGCAATGAAATTGAAGAGGAGAAAAAGCTGACTCACAAAAAAAATGCTGCACTTTCGTACAGCATTCAACATTTATCATTCAACATTAAACATTAAGCAAGCGCTTGTTCCAAATCGGCAATAATATCAGCAGCCGTCTCAAGGCCAATACTCATGCGGATTAAACCATCGCTAATACCCGAAGATCGGCGAAGCTCAGGACTGACACCCACATGCGTGGTAGAGGCAGGGTGCGATACCAAAGTATCACAAGTACCCAATGAAACGGCATTAGTACATACTTTCAATTTGTTCATAAACGAAGCAGCTGCTTCAAATCCACCCTTCAATTCTATACTCATCAAGCTACCAAAATCTTTCATTTGGGCTTTGGCAATATGGTGATGTGGGTGCGTGACTAATCCTGGATAATTCACTGTTTGAATCTTTGGATGACTATTTAAAAATTCAGCCACATTCATCGCATTAGCACAATGGCGTTCCATCCGCAAAGACAAAGTCCTTAATCCATTCGTAAGCAAAAAAGCGTCAAATGCATTGCTGTTGGCACCCAATAAGCGATGCATTTTTTTGACATCCGAGTTCATTCTACCAGCATCTCTACCCAACAAAATACCGCCAATGGCTGTACCATGCCCGTTAAGAAATTTGGTAGTTGAGTGGATTACAAAATCTACATCATAGGCAAAAGGCTGTTGTAATAAGGGTGTGCAAAAAGTATTATCAACACATACTACCAAATGATGTTCTTTACCAATGGCGCTTAATCTTTTGAGATCAATACATTGAAGTGTAGGATTGGCAGGCGTTTCGAGGTACATCATTTTGATACTATCATCAGAGGAGATGGTTGTACGCAATTTCTCTTCGTCGTGCATATCGACAATAATCGTAGAGATACCCAAGCCTGGTAATACTTTATCAATCATCTCCTGAGTACCTCCATATAATGAAGGATGGGTGATGATTTTATCACCAGCTTTAAGGTTGCTGAGCAACATTGTGGTGATGGCAGCCATCCCTGAAGCATGCAAAATAGCAAAGAGTTGTAGCTCCTCGCCATTCACATCCTTAAGGCCAAAAGCTTCTAGCAGCGAAATTTTACGCTCCACCTCGGTAATGGTTGGGTTGCCAAAACGACCATAAATATAGCCGGGTTCTTTACCTAAAAAAATATCCACGCCCTGTTCTACACTATCAAAAGTGTAGGTACTAGAAGCATACAAGGGTGTAAGATGTGCACGCTGTGCATCGGCACTATGGCCACCATGGATACAGAGCGTTTCAATACCCAAATGTTTTGTAGAGTCTGACATGATTGCGAAAAAAAATTAAGTACAATATTATTGCAATGGCTCTTGCGCAGCCACTTGAAAATCACGGGTAGCATTGGTCATAGGACCCTCTACGGGCTTACCATCTTTATCAACTAGGCTAATACTGATACTCGATTTACCTGTACCTAAATGTTCAATAAACAGGGCTTGCCAATTGTCGATAGTGAGGTCTTTGCTTTGACCATTGCTTTGATTCTTGATTTGTGCTTTCACTTTATAATCAGCACCTAGTGTGGCATTCCACACATAGAAGTCAAACAACAGATTGCTAGAATCTGCTCCTAAATAATCACCTTTTGGACGGCTATAAAACAACATAGGTGTTTTAGGCTCCTCTAGTTTTACCAATTTGCCATATTCATCTATTTTAAAATGATACACAAAGGCGGCACCTTTTGTCTTGATACTTTCGTGGTAAGAGCGCGCCAAAAAGCACATCAAATAATGTTCAGAATTTTTCGGCAAGCTCACTTCGTGCTTAGGCTCGTACAAAGCGTTGTAGGGCTTATTGTCAAGGATAAAATGAATATGCTGCCCTTTATCAGAGTTGTTACATCTTTTTCCTGCCGCGTCTGATGTTTGATTTTTGAGGTTGTAATTTTTAACATCAAAAGCAAAGGCAACTTTAGTGGAATCTTTACCTATACTGATAGCACTGGCATTACGCAGACTTAATTCGGCTTGTTCAAACTCGGGAGAACCCACAACAGGAATTAAGTTTACAGGCTCAAGGCTTGGGCGCATCGCCGCTGCTTCTACAGTATCATTAATTTCATCAGCACTAACATGGCCATTTTGCTGACAAGAGCTGCTGGCTAATAAAAAAGTGGCCAGAACGAAAGGGAACATTAAAGGTTTCATCAATAAATTTTTAGGGAATAAAAACCAAAGCTATGAAAGAATAAGGGATAATATGTTGGGTAGTTTCTTGTGATGGCATCAAACTAACGCGTAGCGGAATTCACGATTACAGTGCCTGGGCGTTGCAATATTTCTTGTTCGGTTTTTTTTAGTGAGATAAACTGTTGCATCAGCTCTACCATCTTAGTTTCGTCTTTCGTTTTGTTCAATTCATGACGCAATTCAATCTGCATCATTTTTACTTTTTTCAGTTCGAAATAACCAAGGGAGCTCTCAATATCATGCAGGTAATTATCACCACCATTAAGCGTGCCAATGCCATAAATTTCTAACCAATTGTGGCTTACTTCGTTTTTGTTTTGCAATAAAGTAGCACTCCGAATTTGTATTTGCTCGTTAGGGTGATGGGTAAAATAATGGAGCGAAGGCAAGGCTTTATGCTCTGTTACATAATCAAAATAATTATTGAAAAAAGTCAAAACATCCTTTGATTCAATCATCTCAGGGTCTATGCGCTCGTAAATCAATTGTGCGGCATTTTCATAACCCTCAACTAATTTGTCGCCGTGGCTAATCAGCACCCGAATTAATTGCCATTCTTGACTTTCATCTTGGGCCGTTTTATTGGCTTCGGCGATTTGTTGCTCAGTAGCAATAATGGTATTTTCTTCTTCCTGGCTTAATTGTGGTATTGGTCGTCGATCACTATCTATTCGATCTCGGATAAATTTGTTCACCAAATTTACCAAGCCATTTTCATCCACTTTTAAGAGTTGCGAAGCCTCTTTGATATAATAATCTTGTAGGGCAAAATCTTCAGCTTTATTGATGCGGGAAATGCTTTCAGCAATTTCATTCACAAGCTTCGATTTTTTTACAGGATCATTTTCAGTCTCCTTCATACCCACTTCCATGCGGAAGCCGATGATGTCTCTTTTGTGTTCTTTGATGTAGTCGTTAAAGCCGCTCGCACCAACGCTTTGGATATAACTATCGGGATCTTGCCCTTCAGGCAACAAGGCTAATTTTACATTAAAACTTTGAGACAAAGCCATGTCCATTCCACGCATAGCGGCTTTAATACCTGCACCATCACCATCATAAAGAATGGTCAGGTTTTTGGTGGTGCGCCCAACGATGCGTAATTGATCCTCTGTAAGAGATGTACCACTGCTGGATACCACATTTTCTACCCCACCTTGATGTAATGAAATAACATCGGTATACCCTTCTACTAGGTAACATTCATCTACCTTGCCCATTGCCTGGCGTGATTGGTATAAGCCATAGAGTACGCGACTCTTGACATACAATTCATTCTCGGGCGAGTTGATGTATTTGGGTGCTTTGTCATTTGTTTTGAGGATACGTGCGCCAAAACCCAATACCCTACCAGTCATATTTTGAATCGGGAAAATCACCCGACCACGATAGGTGTCATACCAGCGTCCATTTCCATTTTTTACTAAACCTGATTTTTCCATCAGCTCGGTCGTATAGCCTTTTGACAAAGCTTCTTTGTAAAAGGAGGTTCCATCCTCTGGGCAATAGCCTAATCTAAATTTCTCAATGGTCTCACCTCTAAAACCACGCTCCTTAAAGTAAGAGAGACCAATAGTTTGACCTTCTTCGCTGTGCAATAAAGTTTCTGTAAAGTAGGAGGCTGCAAATTCATTGAAGAGGCGAAGGCTTTCTTCGACTTGCTGGTTTTGAATCTGCTCTTCTGAAGCTTTGGTTTCTTCAAGCGGTATTTTATAAAACTCGGCCAGCCAGCGAATCGCTTCTGGATAAGTTGTTTTTTCGTGTTCTTGTACAAAGGTTACCGCGTTACCCCCTTTGCCACAACCAAAACATTTGAAAATGCCTTTGCTTGCTGATACGGAAAATGAGGGTGACTTTTCATTATGAAAAGGACAATTGGCGATGTAGTTTGCCCCCCTCTTTTTGAGCCGCACGAACTGCTCCACCACCTCAACGATGTCGGCGCGGTTCATTACTTCTTGTATCGAGGCTGGAGAAATCAATTTTTCGGTTGTATAAGTCTACAAAATTAGTTGAAAAAATGACGCCTTTTTATTTTTTATGTGCTGACTCAAAAAAAGCAGCAACTGTATTCCGCTAATATTTTAAAGCTTACGATTATTAAAGCGTACCTTCACCGCTCAAACGAGAAGATATGGCACAAAAATTCAGGACAGGTTCGTTGGTTAGTGTTAAAGGCAATATGTATCCAGTATTAATTGTAAAGGCTTACGATAGTAGTTCAGAACTATACACATGTGTTTCGGGCACATTACCCAGTAGTTATAAAACCATCACTAGAGAAGCGCAAATGACCCAATGCCCAGCGGGTACGGTATCTCCGAAAGCAAAAATCCCAAAAGTTACGGTATAAGTAAAGACTTACATAAAAGAAGAACGCCACAATAATTATTGTGGCGTTCTTCTTTTGCTCCTAATGCATGATGCGAGCTATCCTTAATAATCTTGTAAATCCGAATGTAATTGACTTAGAGCGGCTTCAAGCTGTGCGTCGTTTGGCGCAATACCATGCCATTCGTGCGTACCTTCCATAAAGTCAACACCTTTACCCATAGCCGTTTCCATGAGGATGCATACAGGCTTTCCTTTACCGCACATGGATTGTGCAATGGTTAAACCTTCAAGCACTGCTTGCATATCATTGCCTTGCATATCCATAACATCCCAGCCAAAAGCTTCAAATTTTTCGCGAAGCGGAGCTATATTCATCACATCTTTTGTAGCCCCATCAATTTGTTGTCCATTCACATCAATAGTAGCAATGAGGTTATCCAATTTGTGATGAGCAGCAAACATAGCGGCTTCCCAATTTTGCCCTTCTTCCAATTCTCCATCACCCAATAAGGCATAAACTAGCGTATCTGTTTCTTTGTTCATTTTTTTGCCCAAAGCCGCTCCAGACGATACGCTCAAACCTTGCCCTAGAGAACCACTTGCGATACGCACACCTGGTAAATGCTCGTGCGTGGTAGGATGACCTTGTAAGCGAGTATTGAGCTTACGGAATGTAGCCAACTCAGCAACTGGAAAATAGCCTGAACGAGCCAATACGCTATAAAAAACAGGAGAAATATGACCATTCGACAAGAAGAAAATATCTTGATTAGTACCGTTCATATCGAAGCTGCTAGGATGATGCTTCATTACTTCGAAGTATAGTGCAACTAAGTAATCTGTACAGCCTAAAGAACCGCCTGGGTGACCACTTTGCACGCCGTGCACCATACTTACGATATCCCGGCGCACTTGGGTGGCCATTTGTTGGAGTTGTTGTAATTCCATTGTTGGTATAAAAATAAATTTTGGCAAAAATAGGCTTTAAGCAGTAAATTTTTTCTTTTGATTTATAAGTTCCTTTTAAAATCTTTATGCAATGCCCATAAAAAAAAGGTGCTTGAACACTCAAGCACCTTTGTAAACAAAATGTTCTATTAAAATTTAGGATTGTTC
>JAXITL010000018.1:0-29567 GCA_034680125.1 Chitinophagaceae bacterium | reverse complement strand
CCTACAGCGGTGCTCCATGCCCAAACCGGTATTGAGGGCATAGACATTGCCATCAAAGAGCTCTACGAAAAGGGATATGTACATAATCATTGCCGCATGTACATTGCCTCGGTGGTATGCAATATGGCACAGTCTTATTGGTTGCATCCTGCGCAATGGATGTATTATCATTTGCTTGACGGAGATTGGGCAAGCAATGCCTGCAGCTGGCAATGGGTAGCCGCTGCCAATAGCCACAAAAAGTACTTTGCTAACCAAGAGAACATCAATAAATATACCCACAGCAACCAAGCAAATACCTTTTTGGACTTGCCTTATGAGGCATTCGAACAAATGGCTATCCCTGCCTGTTTAGTGGCTACCGAATCGCTCGTATTGAAAACCGAATTGCCCGCAGCAATTCCCCTAAGCGTTGATCCGCAATTACCCACCTATATCTATAATTATTACAACCTCGATCCGCTTTGGCATGCCCAAGAAGCAGGCAACCGCATATTATTGCTAGAGCCACAGTTTTTTCAGCAGTATCCTATAAGCCCAAAATGTATGGATTTTATGCTGTCGCTCGCAAAGAATATAAACCATATCCAAGTCTTTGTAGGTTCTTTTGAAGAACTATGCCAGCATTATGCCTTAGCCCAGATCTATTATAAAGAACATCCTTTGAATATGGGGTATAGGGGTCAAGAAGAGCCAAGGGATTGGATCGCGGCAGCAGTAGAAGGCTATTTCCCTTCCTTTTTTGCCTATTGGAAAAAAGTTGACAAACATATAAAAACACAAACCCACAATGATCATTAGTCAAGAAATACTCCAACAATATGAAAGCAGGTACCGAGCAATGCTCCTCAATTCTCTTGCTGGTACTAAACAGGCAGTGTTGATCGGGACGCGCGGGGAAAATCAAGGGGTCAATAATTTGGCCATTTTTAATTCGCTGATCCATATAGGAGCCAATCCACCTTTATGGGCTTTTATTTTTAGACCTGATACCGTAAAAAGAGATACGCTTCAAAATATACTCGATACGGGTGTTTATACCATCAACCATATTGCGGTAGAGGACTACCAAAAGGCCCACCAAACATCGGCCAAATACGAGGAACATAGATCTGAGTTTGAGGCTTGCGGATTTAGTCCTGCCTTTTTAAATGATTTTGAGGCGCCATTTGTGGCAGAATCGCCGATTAAAATAGCGATGAAATTTGAGCAAAAAATAGATATAGCGCTGAACAATACGGCAATGGTCATTGGCAGTATTCAATTTATTGAATTGGATGAAAGCTTAGTGGGCAGCGATGGCTATGTAGGTCTAGAAAAGGCGAATTTATTGAGTTGTGTAGGATTGGATGCTTATTTTAAAACAGAACGCATCAATAGATTGAGCTATGCCCAAACCCATAGTGTACCCGAAATAAAATAAGGATGCAGGAGATAGCGATTGTTTGGCTGAAGCGGGACTTGAGATTTACCGATCATGAGCCGCTCTACTATGCCCAAAAACAAGCATTGCCTGTTTTATTGCTGTATTGTTTCGAACCCTCGCTCATGCGCTATGATGATAGCGATGTGCGGCATTGGCGTTTTGTGTATCAGAGTTTACAAGAGATGAACATGAAGCTGCTAGACTTGAAGGCGCAAGTGTATATTTTTCATGCAGAGGTATTGGCGGTATTTCAAGAAATAAGCAAGCATTACCGGATTCGGAAGATTTTTTCGCACCAAGAAGTAGGCAATAGAATCAGTTATGACCGAGATATTGCGGTACAGCAATTTTGTACCGAACAGGATATTGTGTGGCAGGAATACCAGCTCAATGGGGTAGTGCGCAAATTACAATCGCGTAAACAGTGGGCACAATTATGGAAGCAAAAAATGGAGGAAAGCCCCAAATTGGTTGATGAGCACAATTGGCATTTATTGACTTTGGAGGATTCTTTTTATCAGGCTATAAAAGGCCCTGAGCTGGAGGAAGCGATACGTTTGCCCGATAAAAATTTTCAACCCGGAGGCGAAAGCATAGCCTGGAAATATTTGGATGGTTTTTTGAAAGAGCGTTATGTCCATTACTCCAAACATATTTCGAAGCCTGCACTGAGCCGCCGAAGTTGTAGCCGTCTATCTCCTTACCTCAGCTATGGCAATATCAGTATGCGGATGCTGTATCAATACACCATGCAGCATTATGATCAGGCAGTAGATAAAAGAGCACTGTCCAATTTTGTTTCGCGCTTACATTGGCATTGTCATTTTATGCAAAAATTTGAAGACGAATGCCGCATGGAATTTGAACCAGTTAATGCTGCTTATGAGGCTTTACAAAAGCCCCGAAACGAAGCCTATATCGATGCTTGGCAAAAGGGACAAACCGGTATCCCGATAATCGATGCTTGTATGCGTTGTTTGATAGCTACGGGCTATATCAATTTCAGGATGCGGGCCATGTTGGTTTCTTTTTTTGTGTTTAATCTTTGGCAAGACTGGCGTGACTTGCATTTTTTGGCAAGGCAGTTTTTAGATTATGAGCCGGGTATTCATTATCCACAATTGCAAATGCAAGCTGGAGTTACGGGCATCAATACCATTCGTATTTATAATCCCATTAAAAATTCGGAAGAACATGACGCAGAGGGTGTTTTTATAAAAACCTGGATTCCAGAATTGGCTCATGTACCCGTATCCTTGCTCCACGAGCCTTGGAAAATGACCGAAATGGAACAAGGTATTTATAAAGTAATTATCGGTAAAGATTACCCTAAGCCCATTGTAGATATTGAGCGTACACGCAAAGAAGCTAGTGATATTGTTTGGGCATTTAGAAAGACTGTCGAAGTGAAAAAGGAAGGGAATAGAATCCTGAAGAAACATGTGCATACTGCTTCTGCTCGAAAAAAAACCTGAATTAGGATATCCTTTAAATGATTGAAGGGCGCTTACATTCGGCCAACAAAGCGTCATTTTGTATACTGTGTTGCATCACTTTATTATTTATTAACGGAACAAACTATTTTATCCTTCACCTTTTTTTTTAATTTTGAACAATAGAAAATAAATTTATTTGAAACATCTTTCCGTTTTTGAAAAACGTGTGCTGTTCATTGCACTAATTGTTCATCTTATTTGCGTTTGGTTTTCGGTTGGCTTTCATCATCCTGATGAACACTTTCAGTTGGTTGAATTTGCTAATTATAAATGTGGGCGTACGCCGCTTGACAAATTACCTTGGGAGTTTCCTGCCCATATGCGGCCAGGTTTACAGCCTTTAATGGTCTATCTCTTTTTGAAACCCTATTATTCCTTAGGTTTTACCGATCCCTATGCTTTTGCAACCTTTCTTAGGTTAATAAGTGCCTTCATGGCTATGTTTACAGCTTGGCATTTTCATAAGGCTATTGTTGGCCAGATTAAAGATGCGTTTTATCAGAAACTACATTTTTTGTTGTCTTTTTTGGGTTGGGGTTTGGTCTATTTACATGTTCGCTTTTCATCTGAAAATTGGAGTGCTATTGCCATGGCATGGGCCCTAATTATGCTCTGGAAGAACAATAGATATAGCTTTTTGCTTTTTGGATTTTTGGCAGGCTTAAGTTTTGTTTTCCGATTTCAATCCATTTTTATGATAGCTGGTGCAGGATTATGGATGCTGCTCAGTAATAAAAATAAATGGAGAGAGATGGTGATGGTCCTCTTCGGTTTTTTAATCGCTTTTGGCATAGGTATTCTTTGTGAGTATTGGCTGTATGGACAATGGACCTTTAGTGGCTGGAATTATGTGTATCAAAATGTTGTCGAGAATAAGGCTGCCAAATTTGGAGTAGAGCCTTGGTATTGGTATTTCGAACAAATAGTGGTGCAAGGATTAGCCCCTTTTAGTGTCATCATGTTGCTCGCCATTCCGGTAATGCTGTTGTATAAACCTAAGCACATCCTTACTTGGATGATGGTTTTGTTTTTGCTTGGCCATATCGTTGTTGCGCATAAAGAATTTCGGTTCTTATACCCCTTGTCCTTTTTCTATCCTATTTGGGCAGTATTTACTTTGGCTTTTTTGGCCGAAAAACTTCAGGGATGTCAGCATCAAAAATGGTATCGAATAGTGAAAAGTTTGGGTTGGAAATCTTTTTTAATCGCCAATGCCATTGCCTTGTTATTAATGATTACCAAACCTGCCAATGATATTTTGGCCTTAAATAAGGTTTTGTTAGAAAACCTAAAGAAGGAAACGATAATTATTTATAGTTATGAGTTTAATCCCTATGCCAATGGAGATACTTTGGGTGCAACCTTTTATGCTAATCCACTAATTAAAAGTAGTTGTATCGATTCCTTTATGAAGGATACATCCTTGCTGGTAGGCAAAAATGTTTGGCTTTTTAGTGAGCATGCCTATGCCCGAGATGAATTTATGTTTCAATACGCTGGTCCCTTTTTTGATAGTACACGTACCCAAGTTTTATGGACGAGATTACCTACCTGGACCTACAAATTTAATTTTAATCAGTGGCTCGAGCGTAGCAATGCCTACACCATTTATCAGCTATACGACAAGCCTATTAGATAAAAGAGGGCTTAATTTTCTCTTCGAGAAGGGTTGATGATGTTGAGCATTTCCTCATGAATTAAGCCATTGGTAGCCAGCGTTTCCTTTTCAAAAACGGTGGTTTCTGTGCCATCAAAGTTTGAAATTCGCCCTCCAGCTTCACGGACAATCAAGTATCCAGCGGCCACATCCCATGAGTTGAGATTGTATTCCCAAAAGCCATCAAAACGCCCACAGGCTACCCAACACAAATCGATAGCTGCAGAGCCCAGCCTACGCACAGGAAGGCCTTGTAGAATCATGCGTTCAAACACCTTTATAGGATGCTCTTTGGTTTCAGGCCATTTGTAGGGAAAACCTGTTACCAAGCAAGCCGTTTTGAAATCGCTTTTTTTAGAAACATGGATGGGCTGATTGTTCAAAAAAGCGCCTTTGCCTCTTTCGGCAAAGAAAAATTCATTCATCATAGGGTTATATACCACACCCATTTGCATTTTACCATTGTGACGCAAACCAATACTGACGCAGCATATAGGAATGCCGTGTGCAAAATTTACAGTTCCATCAATAGGGTCAATGATCCATTGGTATTCGGAATCTTGCATCAATTCGCCTACCTCTTCGCTAATGATGCTATGTTTAGGAAAATCTCTTTTGATGATATTGATGATGGCTGTTTCGGAGTGTTTATCTACCTCTGTCACCAAGTCGTTGATTCTGTCTTTACTTTCTATGGTAAAAACACCTTGAAAATAGGATTGGATCACCGCTCCTGCGGCTTTTGCCGCTTCGTATAAAGTTTCTTTCATCTCTAGCATCTGTAATAGGTTCTTTGATTCAACAGGCATCCTAAAAATTATAGGCTCAGTTCTTTGCCCAAATAATAATCAATGACCTTTAGCTTAAAGATAAGGTCATATTTACTATTCAGCATCGAGGCCTCTGCTTTGTAGAGATTATTTTGGGTGGATAAATATTCAATGGTATTGGTTAAGCCCAATTCATATCTTTTTTGGGCAAAATCAAATGCACGTTGGGCCGCATCTTGCGAACGCTTGGCTGCATAATATTTTTGGATGGCATTGGTGGCATCATTATGTGCCTTGTACACATCTTGCTTGAGTTTGAGTTCGGTCTGAAATTGGATGAGCTCTTGGCTGATGATATTCAACTTGGCCTGACGTACTTGAAATTGTGCTTGCCAACCATTGAATAGTGGTATATTTAAAGTAGCCGATATAGTTTGTCGGAAGTTGTTTTCCAATTGGGTAAACATTTTTGGCGATGTGTATCGGGGAATAACATTGGGTTGCAATACATCATATTGGTTGCCGCCAACATTCACAAAAGTACCGGTGGGGCTCGTTCCGTTAATAGAGAAGCCATCAAACTGTCTGTAGGTACTGGTCCAGTTACTGCCCAATTGGCCACTGAGGCTCAGTTGGGGTAAAAGTCCGCCACGCGCGGCATTCCACGAATATTTTGCCGCTTTTAATTTGAGTTCACTACTCTTTACAGAAGGGATATTTTTAATGGCTTCTTGAAAAATATACTCTGGATTGAGGGATTGTATGGACAGGCGGTCTTCCATCGCTATCTCAGGAATACTGGCTTGAAAGGCTATATCAAAATCCAGATTGAGCAATGCTTTGATGTCTAAAATGGAGGCTGTATAATCGGACAAGGCCGAAATTAATGCCGAGCTATCGCTGGCCAGCTGTGCCTCTAGCTGGGCTACATTTAATTCTGGCACACGACCTACTTCGGCAAATTTTTGGGTTTGTTGCAGTTGCGCTAAGGAAAGAGCCACTTGCTTTTCGTTTACTTTAATTTGCTCTTTGGCCATCAACACCCTCAAAAAACCGGTAGCCACATTTAGGGCTACATCATTTTTTAATTGGTTTAAATCTTCCTTTGCTGCTTCGTAGGATAGTTTATTTCGGGTAATGGTATTCCTTTGTTGAAACCAACCAAATACCAATACATTAGAACTAGCACCAGCACTCACAAATTTGTAACTGCCTTCAACAAATTGGTTGGTAGTAGGGTCGATAGAGCGGCCCTTGCTGATGCCATAAGTAGGGGAGACATTCAAAGAAGGTATTTGTGCGTATTGGCTTTGACGCAAGGTCAATAAGGCTAAGCGTTGGTTGACTTCGTTTTGTTGGATAGAAATATTGTGCTTCAGGGCATATTGGATTGCTGCTTGCAAGGACCAATTGCTGGGTATTGGCTCTTTGCTTTGCGCATAATTATTGCAGGGCCAGATGAAGCAGGCAAGGAGGAAACATTTGATAAAAAAATTATTGAATAAGGGCATTGATTGTGAGGAGTTCGTTCAAGAAAAAGGAGCACACAAATATACTAACTCTGCTTTTGTGTATTTTTAAAATTATCGGTAAATAGGTCGATAATCGGCAAAAGAGAAATGATTAAAAAATAATTTTAAAATAGCGTGTCTTTTTTTAAGCTAAACGATTACCTTTGCACTCCAAAATATGGCGAGGTAGCTCAGTTGGTTAGAGCACAGGATTCATAACCCTGAGGTCACGAGTTCAAATCTCGTTCTCGCTACTACACAGTCAACCACTTACGATCATCGTAAGTGGTTTTTTCTTTTAAGCCACAATTTTCTGTATCTGTCTTGCCTAGTATTTGTGATCGATCTCAATTGGGTCTAAGCCTTTTTACTAGTTTATCCCAGATCATGCGCCAATGCATTAATGCTTGGTTGATACTCCAAATTAATCCCCTCACTTTCCTTTGCCTGATAGGCAGCTCTCGTCTCTGATACGATTGTTGTTTTGTGCACCCAAAATCATTATAAATGCGATTAAAATATGCTTAATAAAATTTTATCTGACATTTTAATTTGATTTTGTATTTTCGGCAAAAATTAACTTATTTATGAAAAAAGGAATGAAAAACCTACTCATTATCGCTGCATTGTTTGCAGCCTCAACGGATGTTAAAGGACAGTCCGAATTTAAAAACTCAGTAAAAGTTACCCCATTAGCTTTTTTGAAGGGTCAAATTGCTGTTGTTCATTATGAAAGGTCTGTGTACCGTAATTTGACCGTTGGTCTAGGTGCCGCCCCAATATTTTTCCCTCCTTTGTTGGGGGCTATACTTTATCCTGTTGATCAATTCAATAATGGAATAGCCATTGATCCTGAAGTAAGAATGTATGCCAAATCAGATAAAGTTATGGATGGTTTCTTCTTTGGTTTGTACTCTTCTAATCGATTTTCTTCTTGGGAGTCTTCAACCACTTTTTCTTCGAGTTTTAGCACTACCCTGCCTTTAGATGTTTCCTTCAGAAGAAGCGTTTATGGTGTACAATTGGGTACGCAAAAATTGTTAGGCAAGCATTTTTGTGTCGATTTCTATGGCGGTTTAGGATTGAGTACTTCTAAATACAAAGTCTATTATGCTGATACTAAAAATATATATGAAGAGCAGAATGCCACGGGATTGAATGTGCGCTTAAATGTATCGCTTGGTTATCAATTTTAATTAGCTCATTAATCAAACAAAAAAGACTTGGTATATACCAAGTCTTTTTTTGTTTTCAGTTGGATTAAAAGTAGATCCGAAATCCAGGAATTATGCATCTTTTTTTGCGCTTCCTTTTTCAACCGAAAGGTTTTTTCATGAATACTCATCTATCAATTGTTCTTAGAAATAGCGCATTTTCAAGTTAATGGTCATATTGCTTTTGTTCACCACAATAAGGAATTGAGCTAATTTTGGTTTGCTGAATCCAGCATGGTAGTGGTTGGACAAAGCAAATCCCTCCTTGGGGATGCCTATCAGGGTATAGTCCATTTTTACGTTATCATTTTCGTCATCCAAGGCTGAAATACCATAAGTCCCTTCTGGTACATTAATTGTTGCAACAAGGTCTTTTTGCGTCATGGCTTCTTTTGAAATGGCTATGCGTTTAAAGGGCTTTTCTTTTTCAAAATCTTCCTCCGTTTTGAAAAATCCTAAACGAATGGTCCCCTTATGGTTGCGGATATGGGTACAATGAATGTTTACACTGTATTCTTTGTTCTGGGCTAGAATTTCACTTGCAATCAAGAGCAAAAAGAGGGTAGTGAATATCGGCTTCATCGTTTTTTGTTTTTTTGGTCTAGCGATGTTTTTTTTGAGGCTTATTTTTTGAGCTTTAATACCCGCAAAGAAGGTACCAATAAAAGGGTAAACAGTACAACAGCAAGGGTCATCGAGCCGCCAAAAACTACCGAATTGACCGTGCCCATCCAAGCGGCCGTATAACCGCTTTCTACTTCGCCCAGCTCATTACTACTACTGATAAACATGGTGTTTACAGCGGCCACACGGCCACGCATTTCGTCGGGGGTATGGAGTTGCAAGATTGTACCCCGAATAACAACACTGATGGCGTCAAGCATTCCGCCCAAAACCAACATCGCCAAGGATAAAGGAAACCAGGTAGAAAGCCCAAACACAATCATACAGATGCCAAAACCGGCTATGGCAAATAAGAGCTTGATGCCCGGTTTTTTTTCTAGAGGGAAAAAGGATAGAATGAGCATGGATATAATGGCACCAATACCCGGTGCGGCGCGCATCAGCCCAAATCCCATTTCGCCCACTTTAAGAATGTCTTTGGCATAAACGGGTAGCAATGCCACTGCTCCGCCAAATAACACGGCGAACATATCTAAAGATAAAACAGATAAAATAATCGGAGAGCGAAATACAAAACTAAGCCCTTGTTTGAGACTTTTGAAAATGGGCTCTTTGGCTTTTTGTAAAATCTCTTGTCGAGGGATGCAGAGCATCGATAAAAAGGACAAAAGCAACACAAAAGCAACAGTGAATAAACTTGTTTGCACCCCTACAAAGCCAATCATTAAGCCTCCTATGAGTGGCCCACCCACTGCGCCAATATACCAAGAGGTGCTGCTCCAGCTAGTGGCTGAGGCTAATTTGTCGCGCGGTACCAATAGGCTCACCATAGTAAAGGTTGTAGGCCCAATAAAGGAGCGCACCACGCCACCAATAAATATCCCCAAAAAGACCAAACGTACCGTTGCAGCAGTACTTAGTTCTGTGCCATGCCAATAGCTGAGACCGAAAAAATAAAGCGCGGTGGCTACATAAATGAGGGAACAAGTGAGTAATATGTTTCTTTTCTCTTTCTGATCGATAAAGTGCCCCGAAAAAAAGCTGCAAGCAATGGCGGGTATTGCTTCCCAAAGTCCCAACTCGCCCACCAAGCGCACATCATGGCTGATGTCATAAATCCAATAAGCCAAAATGGTGATTTGCATATTGAGTGCACCAATAAAAAACAATCGGAACGACAAGAATCGTTGAAACAATCTGTTTTTTAAAATATCATTTTTACTAAGGAAGCTATGTAGGATAGACAATGGGAGTGGCTTTTTGGGCAATGAAGGCAAAAGTAGGGTTTTAACTAAAAAGAAAAATGTAAAATAGGAAGGCTTATTATAAATTTGCTTTTCGCATAGCCACATGAGCAATCAAATTTCCCAAATTATTAGTACCAGTTTTGTTCAAGCTTTTCTTGAGCTTAAGGCTAATAAATTGCGCAGCTTTTTGTCGCTTACGGGCATCACCATTGGTATCTTTTGCATCATCGCCGTATTTACGGTGTTGGATAGCCTTAAAAAGAATATCAAAGAACAGATTTCGACTCTGGGCAGCGATGTGATTTATGTCGGTCGATGGCCTTGGATGGATGAGGGGGGAGAATACAAATGGTGGGATTTTTGGCGTAGGCCATCAATGAGTATGACAGAGTTGCGGGCGGTACAAAACAATGTAAGCGATGCAGGTATCGTCACCCTACAATTGACGATTAATGGGAAGTCGGCAAGGTATGATGACAATGAAGTGTCCGGCTTTTCGGCCTATGCAGTGACCCAAGATTTTGATAAATTACAAAATATAGAAGTAACCGATGGGCGCTATTTAAGTGCGGCCGAACTCGATGGTGGTATGCCTACCGCGGTTATCGGGGCAGAACTTTATGAAAACCTTTTTAGAAGCAATGTAAATGCTGTTGGCAAGACCATTGCTTATTTAGGCAAAAGCTATTTGATTATTGGAACATTAAAAAAGACCGGTCAGAATGCTGCAGGGTTTAATTTTGACAATTGCCTTATTATTCCCTACCACTCTATTCGTTCGGCCATAGATGTGCAATCTTTAAATTATGACCCCAGCTTGATGATTAAAGCCAAGCCTGGTGCTGCCTTGAGCGAAGTGCAATTTGAGGTAGAAGGTGCTTTGCGTGCCATCCGAAAAGTACGTCCTGGCGAAGCGAATAATTTTGCGATCAACCAATTGAGTCAAATCACACAACGGATGGATATGATGTTTAGGCTCATCAATGCTATTGGTGCAGTTATTGGAGGGATATCTTTAATTGTCGGCGCTTTTGGAATAGCCAATATTATGTTTGTTACCGTAAAGGAGCGCACCAAATATATAGGACTCAAAAGAGCGATTGGTGCACGCGCTATTTATATTCTCATAGAGTTTTTGATAGAAGCCATTTTCCTTTGCTTGTTGGGTGGTATTATTGGTATTGTTTTAGTTTGGATATTGTCCTTGATTGTAAATGCCAGCAGTGACATGCACTTTACGATGTCATGGCAAAATATGTTCATCGGTATCTGTACATCCGCCATAGTAGGTATTATTGCCGGTTTTATTCCTGCTTACAAAGCCTCAAAACTTGATCCTGTAGTCGCTATTCGTTCTTTATAAAAAATCAACCATTTTATTATGCCCAATTCTCGAAAATTAATATTGACACCCGAGCAAATTGAATTGAAATTGCAAAGAATGGTGTACCAAATTTGGGAGCAAAATGCCAATAACACTGAATTGGTGATGGTGGGTATTGCCGACAATGGCTGCACCTTAGCCAATATCTTGGCCGACAAATTAGAAGCCATTAGCCCCATTAAAGTACAGCGCATTCAGTTGAAAATTGATAAGCAAAACCCACTCAACAACATTCCAGAAATTAAGGAAGATCTGAACGGCAAATCGGTATTAATGGTGGATGATGTCGCCAACTCGGGCAAGGTCATGCTGTATGCTTTGCGCCCCATCACCGCCTATATTCCTTCTAAAATCAACTTAGCTGTATTGGTGGATAGAAAACATAAATCTTATCCCATCAACCCCAATATTGTAGGGCACAGTCTTTCTACTACTCTGCAAGAGAATATTAGTGTTGAATGTGAAGGCAAGCAACTCACTGGTGTTTATTTAAACTAAAGCAATATTTTAGGTTGATCCAGATCAGAACAGCTACAGTAGACGATATTCCGCTTATTAACCAATTGGGCGAACAAGCCTTTTATCCTACCTATCTGCCTTTTATTAGTGCAGCGCAAGTGGCATATATGTTTCATAAAATGTATGATGCTGATGCACTTCTGCAACAAATGAAGGGTCGTGGAGACCTGTTTTTCATTGCATCCGAAAATGGCCTAGACCTCGGATTTGCTGCATTTCAAATCAACCATCACCATGGGGAAACCAAATTGCACAAATTATACGTGTTACCCCAATTCCAGTCCAAATCAGTGGGTAAGATATTGTTGCATGCCGTTGAAGGGCATGCCCGTAGATTTGGTCAAGAAAGCCTTTTACTCAATGTCAACCGGTACAATAAGGCTGTAGGATTTTATAATCATTTGGGCTACAGTGTTTTTAAAGAAGAAGATATAGATATAGGGCAGGGCTATTTTATGAATGATTATGAAATGAAAAAATCCTTAAAATAGGCTACAAATAAGGATTACCTTTGCCACCATAATTCAAATGAAAGTCAATTATTAGCCAATGGGTTTTTTTGATAAATTATTTAAGCGCAGTAAAGAGCAAGAAGAGCAGAAAGAAGCGCTAGACGAGGGTTTAAAGAAAACCAAAGAAGGTTTTTTCTCCAAAATCACGAAAGCAATTGCGGGAAAAGACAAGGTGGACGAAGAGCTTCTCGATGAGCTTGAAGACGCTTTGGTCAGTGCCGATGTGGGCATTGATACCACTATTGAAATCATTAAAAGGATAGAAGCTCGTGTAGGCAAAGATAAATATGTGGGCACAGCCGAGCTAAATGATGTGTTGCAAGAAGGCATCATGAGTGTGCTTACGGATGCCCCAAGCAACGATTTTGAAACTTTCGATTTACCCGCCGACAAAAAGCCCTATGTATTACTAGTAGTGGGTGTCAATGGTGTGGGTAAAACCACCACAATCGGTAAATTGGCCTATAATTTTAAGAAAGCCGGAAAAAGTGTTGTGCTGGGTGCAGCAGATACCTTCCGAGCCGCAGCGGTAGATCAGCTAACTATTTGGAGTGAGCGTGTGGGTGTGCCTATTGTCAAAAAAGAAATGGGAAGCGACCCCAGTTCGGTAGCTTTTGATGCGGTACAAAGCGCCATTGCTCGTGATGCAGACATTGTAATTATTGATACGGCCGGACGCTTGCATAATAAAGCACATTTGATGGAAGAGCTCAGTAAAATTCGTAGGGTAATCAGTAAAAAAATGCCTGACGCGCCTCATGAAGTTTTATTGGTTTTGGACGGTAGTACTGGTCAAAACGCATTGGAGCAAGCCAAGCATTTTACCGCCGCAACAGATATCACTGCATTGGCGATAACTAAGTTGGATGGTACAGCCAAGGGGGGAGTGGTATTGGCCATTGCTCATCAGTTTAAAATTCCAGTAAAATATATCGGGGTAGGCGAGCGAATGGAAGATTTACAGATTTTCAAGAAAGAAGAATTTGTGGATAGCCTCTTTAGTCTGAGTTAATGGCCTAAAGGAATCAATAAGCAAGATGTGTTTTACAGCCGCCCAAGGCTTTAATGATCAAATTGCCCTATAGCCTAATTTAATTTTGCTAATGCCACTTCGATTGTTATTTTTGCACAACATTTTTTTAGTTTACGATGAAGAATAATCAACTATTTTTAACCATAAGCTTGGTTTTGCTAGCGGTTGTTTCGCGCATTATCGGTGCAGAAACAGGTGCCTTTAATTTTGCACCAGTAGTGGCTATTGGTTTAGTCAGTGGTCTCTTGATTAAAGATGCAAAAACAGCTATTTTAATTGCCTTGTTAGGGCAATTTGTTGCCGACGTTTATTTTCAATTGTTTCCAACAGCTACCAACATTGGTTTTTATGGCATTAGTCAAGTATTTGTATATGCAGGCCTAATTGCAGCAGCACTTATTGGTAAATCATTGAACAAAATAAATGCTACCACTATTGTAGGTGGGACTTTGGCGGCATCAACGGCTTTCTTTTTAATTTCTAATCTTGGTGTATTCTTTCAGGATTTTTATGGAATTACATTAGCGGGATTTGTACAAACCTACACGATGGCTATCCCATTTTTTAAAGCAAGTGTACAAGGCGATATGTTGGGCAGCTTGGTTATTTTTGGTGCTTACTTTATTGTAAAATCTGCCTTCGCTTCCAAACTAAAAACAGCTTAAACTTTTATACTCATTACACTCATTTCTTCAAAAATTTAAAGACAATTATAATGGCAAAAAAAATCAAACCAACCTCACGTCAAAAGATGATTTTGTTAGTACATTTCATCGTATTTGCAGTAGCCTCTTTTTTGATGTGGACTTTGTATGACAAAGGAGCAACAACTTGGGTATATCCTTGGCCAGCTTGGATTACAGCAGCATGGGCACTTTCTTTGGTAGGCCACTGGTGTGCATTGTTTACTTCTTATGAAGATGCTGGACTTGATGAATTTAATCGATTGAGCAATAACTAATCGAAACCTAATATTTGAATACAAAAATCCGATACGCTCTGCAGTGTCGGATTTTTTTTATGTATAAAACGATTCCTATGGGTTGTTCGACTATGTATAGTCCTTGTGTATAAGATATAAATTCATTTCAAGGCCAATGATGATCATTGCCTATTAGTGCTTAGGAAAGATGCAGGCTTTCATGCTCAATAGATTTTTGAAACGGTTCCATTGTTTTTTAAAGTACCCTAAAGCACATTTCTCTTTTTGTGCAACGATGTGAAATGGTATCTTTGCACGCAACTTAGCCAAAACCCTAACTATGCACCATTATATTGTTAACGCATCTTTGCAAGTATTACCCGTAGCTACTGCCAAGCATCCCTATGAATGGGTGGATGAGGCTATTGCTATCATTAAACAAAGCGGAATAAAATGTGTGGTAGGGCCATTTACAACTGTTGTGGAAGGAACCTACGACCAAGTTATGAAAGCCATTAATGATATCAACGAATACCTCTACGAGAAAGAATGTAATGAATGGATCTTGGGGGTGCAACTCCAAATCCGCAGTGCGGGCGACATTACAGGAGAAGAGAAAACAGCGAAGCATCAATAGCCTGATTGCATTGCACACCTAATGCAGAAGAAAAGAATAAAGCGGACAACCAAAATATTTTTATAAAAATGTACTTACAACGCCGAAATAGAATTTTAAGAACCAGTGCTGCTATGCGCAGCTTGGTATCAGAGACAAGCTTAACGCCGAGCGATTTTATAGCGCCCTTATTTATCAATGAAGGGTCAAATTACAAGCAGGAAATTCCTTCAATGAAAGGCTATTACCGTATGTCAATCGATAATACTGTTGCCGAAGTGAAAGAGCTTTGGGCAATGGGTATCAAATGTGTTTTGCTTTTTGTAAAAGCACTCGACGAAGTAAAAGATAATACGGGTAAAGAAGCCTGGAACAAAGACGGATTGATGCAGCGTTCCATCAAGGCGATTAAAGATGCGGTACCCGAAATGGTAGTGATGACGGATGTTGCGCTTGATCCCTATTCGATTTATGGTCATGATGGTATTGTAGAAAATGGAGAAATCATCAATGATGGTACTGTTGAAGCGTTAGTGAAAATGAGTGTGAGTCATGCCGAAGCTGGAGCAGATTTTGTAGCTCCAAGCGATATGATGGATGGGCGTATCGGCGCTATACGTGCGGCTTTGGAACAAAGTAATTTTACCAAAGTGGGCATCATGGCCTACAGCGCTAAGTATGCCTCTTGCTTTTATGGCCCCTTTCGCGATGCCTTGGATTCGGCACCAGGATTTGGTGATAAAAAGACCTACCAAATGAATTATGCCAATCGTATCGAAGCCATTAAAGAGGTGATGATGGATATTGAAGAAGGGGCAGATATTGTGATGGTGAAACCAGCAATGGCTTATCTCGACATTATCCGCGAGGTGAAAAATGCAGTGGAAGTACCTGTGAGTGCATACCATGTGAGTGGCGAATATGCTATGATAAAAGCGGCTGCCCAAATGGGTTGGATTGATGAAAACAAGGCAATACTAGAAAGTTTAACCTCTATTAAAAGAGCGGGTGCGGATTTGATTGCTACTTATTTTGCAAAGGATGCCGTGAAATTGTTGAACGCTTAACCTATCCTATTATAATGAAAAACTACAACAGCAATGCTCTTTTCGAGCGCGCCCAGCAAAGCATTCCAGGTGGTGTCAATTCTCCTGTTCGTGCTTTTAAAAGTGTCGGCGGTACACCTATTTTTATTGAACGTGCCAAAGGTGCCTACCTCTATGATGCCGATGGCAACAAATACATTGATTATATCGCATCTTGGGGCCCTATGATTTTGGGGCATGCGCACGAGCCGGTGGTCAAAGCCATACAAGCAAAGGCCGAAGGTTCCACCTCTTTTGGTGCCCCTACTTTGTTAGAAGTAGAAATGGCTGAACTGATCATCTCGATGACCAAGAATGTAGATCTCATCCGAATGGTGAGTAGTGGTACGGAGGCCTGCATGAGTGCGCTGCGCTTAGCTCGTGGCTATACTGGTCGAAATAAATTCATCAAATTTGAAGGTTGTTACCATGGTCATGCCGATGCTTTTTTGGTAAAGGCAGGCAGTGGTTTGGCTACCTTTGATATCCAAACTGTTCCAGGCATTACTGCTGGTGTGAGCAACGATACCCTTACCTGTGCTTATAATGATATCGAAGCGCTAAAGGCCTTGGTAGCCCAACATAAAGGCGAAATAGCCGCCATTATCATTGAGCCAGTAGCGGGCAATATGGGCTGCATTTTACCCTTAGCCGGTTTTGTAGAAAGTATTCGGGAAATCTGTACTGCCGAAGGCATCGTTTTTATTTTTGATGAAGTAATGACGGGCTTTCGATTAGCTGCGGGTGGTGCACAAGAAGTTCTTGGTGTTGATGCAGATCTTGTTTGCTATGGCAAAGTAATTGGTGCGGGTATGCCCGTTGGCGCTTTTGGTGGCAAGAAAGAAATCATGAGCCATATTGCTCCATTAGGTAATGTGTATCAAGCGGGCACACTGAGTGGTAATCCTTTGGCTATGATTGCAGGCTATACTTTGCTGCACGAATTAAAAGGTAATCCAAAGCTCTATACCGAGCTTGCTGTCAAAACAGAATATCTGCATAAGGGATTGCAAGCTGTTTTAGAAGCGAGCGGGAAAGCCTTCACCATCAATCGTCTCGGCTCGATGATCAGTGTGCATTTTAGTGCTGTTCCCGTTACAGATTTTGCTGCTGCCGCTGCCGCTGACAATGCTTTTTTCAATCAGTTTTTTCATGCCATGTTACGCAGAGGTGTTTATTTACCCCCTTCTGCTTTCGAATCTTGGTTCCTTAATAATGCCCTTAGTTACGAAGATTTGGATGCCACTATTGCGGCGGCCAAAGAGAGTGTAGAGGAGTTGCTAGGCTAGTTTTTTAAACAATCTACTGCATACCATTATTCCTTTAAGATGTCCTTTTTAGGATCAACCTTTCCAAAGATTAAAGCTTTGGAAAGGTTTTTAGTTTTAATTCAATTAGAACATGATGGCCTGTATGGATAAAAGGCTTGGGTAAAAGGATTTGGTTACTGTTCTCTTACCCATTAAGGCGCGAGCCTATGCCTTCCAAAAGCAAAACAGCCAAGCTTTGAGGGCTTGGCTGTTTCTTTTTTAATCGTTATAATTAATTGTAGTTAATTAAGCTTCTTGCTTCAAAGCAGCTACGATAGATTCTCTATCCACTTCTTGTGCTAAAGAATCTTTTTTATCCAAATCTATCAATACGGGCGCTGCCACAAAGATAGAAGAGTAAGTACCGGTAAATACACCAATCAGCATGGCAAAGGCAAAACCACGTGTTGCTTCACCACCAACAATGAACAGAATAAGTACAGTAAGGAATACAGTAAGTGAGGTCATTACGGTACGACTAAGTGTATCATTGATCGCACGGTTGATAACACTTGCTTTTCCTTCACTTGGGTTTTTGCGGAAGTATTCACGAACGCGGTCAAATACAATAACCGTATCATTCATCGAGAAACCGATTACGGTAAGGATAGCCGCAATAAAGTGTTGGTCAATTTCTAAAGCAAAAGGCATAATGTCTTTAAAGAAAGAGAATACAGCAAAGGTTACACACACGTCATGCAATAATGAAATGATCGTACCCAATGAATATTGCCATTTGCGGAAGCGAATAAGGATATACAAGAAGATAGCAATAAGAGAGAAGATGGTTGCATAAATGGCTCCGCGTTTCAAATCATCAGAGATTGTAGGCAACACTGTTTTTTCTTCTTCTATAAAGTTTGAAGAGAAGTCTTCGTAACTAGTAGTAGCAGGGATTAAGTTTTCAGCTTTCAAACCATCATACAATTTTGTACGCACTTCTGTGCTGATGGCTTCACCTTGTTTTTCGATTAAATAAGCAGTAGTGATGTTGAGGTTTCCTTTAGTGCCAATTGTTTTTACAATAGGGAATTCATCATTCAGGTGCTTTTTAAGTTTGTCCTTTACCTCAGTAACGGTATGTTTTTCAGCAAATTTCACGGTATAGCTGCGTCCTCCAGCAAACTCAACACCATAGTTGAATCCGTGGAAAATAGAAGCAATACCCAATAAGAAGATAATACCACTGATAACATAAGTGTATTTACGCGCTTCAATAAATTTGAAATGCGCTTTGCGGAAAATAGAAGTAGACAGTTTGGTGAAGTAATTAAAATGGCGCTCTTTCTTCATCCAAATATCTGTAACCAAACGAGATAATAACAATCCGCAGAATACAGAAAGGAACAGGCCCCACATTTGCGTGTAGGCAAAACCTTTTACTGGTCCAAGACCAAACACAAACAAGATAACAGCGGTGATAAATTGAGAAATATGACCATCCAATACGGGAGCATAAGAGCGTTTGTACCCATCATCAATTGCTTGTTTGTAGCTTTTACCTAATGATAGTTCTTCTTTGATACGCTCAAACACAATTACGTTAGTATCCACAGCCATACCGATTGTCAATACAAGACCTGCGATACTCGCCATAGTCAAGGTAGCATGTGCAGAAGCAAGAATAGCTACAGTAAAGAACAAGTTGAGGATAAGAGCGATGTTGGCAACAATACCTGCGCTATTGTAATAAATCAACATCAAGGCAAAGATCACAATGAACGATAGTAACAATGAATTTTTACCAGCAGCAATAGACTCTGCGCCCAATGTTGGACCCACTACTTGCTCTTGCACAATACGAGCAGGTGCCGATAGCTTACCAGATTTAAGAATGTTGGCAAGGTCAGTGGCTTCTTCAAGGGTAAAACTACCACTGATAGAGCAACGTCCGCCAGCAATTTCTTGCGCTACAGAAGGTGCAGAATAAACGCGGTCATCTAATACAATAGCAATATAACCACCTACGTTTTCACCGGTTAATCGTTTAAACAAGCGCTCACCAGTTGCGTTAAAGGTCATCGTCACTTCTGGTTTACCATTCAATTGATCATAATCTCTACCGGCTTCAACAATTTGATCTCCTTCTAACATTGCACCTTCTTTGCCAGGCACCAATTTGATAGCATAAACACCTAGAGGAGCGTTAGGATTAAATTTGTTTTTAGCGTTTTCAGCGTCAAAAAGGATTTTAATGTTGTTGGGCATTTTGCTTTTGACAATGTCAAGCTCCAAGTATTCTTGGAATTTCTTTACATTTTTCTTTTCGATAAAGGCAAAAGCAGGATTGCCAGAGCTAGAACCTGCAAGCAAGGATAATAATGGATTCTTTTTAGTGGCAACACCCATTGCTGAAGTGTCGTTTTGAGTAGAACCTGTTTTGTCGTTTACTAATGAAGACAAGCTACCGGTATCGGTTGTTGCCGTTTTATTGGTGGTATCAGTAGCTATAGCAAGGTTTGCAGCAGTTGTATCGGCAATTGCAGCAGTAGTATCTACGGTAGTTTTGGTACCGCTGAGGTAAGCCGCTAAGGCTTCGTCCGCTTTCAATAAAGCATCGCTAAAGTTTTTGTCGGGTATAGCCACAGACCAAAACTGAAGACGAGCAGTTGATTGTAGGAAAGAACGAACACGCTCTGGATTACGCACACCAGCAAGTTCTACGGAGATAATTCCTTTTCTTTTGTCAAGGTTAACATTAGGATTGGCCACACCAAATTTGTCAATACGCGTTTGTATTACATGGTATGTGCGGTCGATGGCATCATCTGATTCTCTGCGAATTTTCGCCAAAACTTGTTCTGCAGTAGAGTTAATAGTAATCTCTTTTTCAGATGGTTTTGTAAACAAAGAGGCTAGGTTACCACCATTATTTTTGGCGTAAGCTTCTCCAAATAATTTGATGAAATCTGCATCGCTGTTGGCTTTCAATACATTAGCGTCATTGATAGCTTTATTCAAAGCAGGGTCTTTGGGGTTATTACTCATCGAGCGTACAAGACCATCCAAACCTACTTCTAAGGTTACGTTCATACCTCCTTGAAGGTCTAGTCCAAGATTGATTTCTTGGTCTTTGGCTTCTTGGAAAGTGTATTTTTTTACTAAGGCATTGAAGACCGTTTCTCCCTGAAGGCTATCTGTAATTTGGTCGAAACGCGCATCAATTGCTCTTGCTTGTTCGTCAGGGTTGCTGGCAAGTTCGGGCTGCTTGGCCAGTACATAGCTACGAGCAGAGGCTCTAGCTTTGTTCTCTATATTCTGCACCACAAAAGTGAAAGAAAGTTGATAGAGCGAAATGAGGATAAGTGCTACGGTAAAAAATTTTACCAAACCTTTTAATTGCATAGGTCTTGAGGGGTTAAAACAGTAGTATTGTGTTAATAAAAATGAAAGTCGGCAAATATAGCATTTTAACTTTAAAAACAATGGCATACATAATATAGGATGTGATAAGCTTGG
Organism: Chitinophagaceae bacterium; assembly: GCA_034680125.1. GTDB lineage: Bacteria > Bacteroidota > Bacteroidia > Chitinophagales > Chitinophagaceae > Rurimicrobium. The sequence goes on along the minus strand of JAXITL010000018.1, from coordinate 8,782 downwards.
GGATAAAAAGTATTATTCTTTTTGGGGCATCAAGAAGGATGGCTTGTTCTATAGTCTTTGCTTATGCGTACCATCATAAAATGAAGCTTCGTTATTTACTGAATATTGAGTACTTTTGACAGCTGTTAAAGGAACAATGTTGTTTTGACTAGCGTTCATTGAACCAGCATTTTTTTTAACAAAAAAAACATCACCAATAACTACCCTTATTTACTATATCAGCTTGCCGTTTATTTACTTATTATCGGTAATGCCATTTAGGATATTGTATGGGGTATCTGATGTTTTTTATGTGTTGCTCTTTTATATTTTTGGCTATCGCAAAAAGGTTGTGTTGAACAATTTACGTTCTTCTTTTCCCTACAAAACAGAACAAGAATTACTTGTATTGCGCAAAAAATCATACCGATATTTTTGTGACTTGTTTGTAGAAACCTTTAAAACGCTCACCATCAGCAAAAAAGCGATGATACGCCATTGTAGTATAGAAGAACAATCATTAGCTCTTTTACATAAATTAGCCAGTAATGGCGAGAGTGTTTTGCTCGTATTGGGTCATAAAGGCAACTGGGAATGGGCCGGTAATACCTTTTCGCTTTTGTGTAAGCATCAGTTATTTGTTATTTATCACCCTTTAAGCAATGTTCATTTTGATCAATTAATGTACAAAATGCGCACCAGGTTTGGAACAAAGCTCATTGCTATGAAAGATACTTTTAAAGAAATGGTGCGCCACAGGAATACACTGAGCGCCACTGCTTTTATAGCCGACCAAACGCCACAGCCTAATAATGCTCATTGGATGACTTTTTTACATCAAGATACTCCGGTATTTGAAGGCACAGAAAAAATTGCGCGCAAGTTGAATCGAAAGGTGATTTTTGTGAGCGTTCAAAAAGTAAAAAGAGGTTATTATACTATAGTATTAGATGAAAAGAATGTGCTTAACCCCAATGATTTTAAAGAATCAGCATTGACGGAAGCCCATATGAGAAAACTAGAAGAATCAATTATTGAAGAGCCAGAAACCTGGCTATGGACCCACCGCAGGTGGAAACATAAAAGAAACATTATTAATTAGATTACTTAAATTCATTTTTTAGATCAACACAATGCTTACAGGAAAACAATTAATACTTGCTACAAAACCTTATGCGCAAGAACAAAGAGGAAGAAGTTGGTACGTATTGCTCAGTACATTAATGCTGTTTTTGGCAGCCGCTGCGGGAACTATTTATGGACATTTCATTGCCATTCGACTAAGCTGTAGCATACTTATGGCCCTACTGATGATGCGCATGTTTATTATTTATCACGATTTTGAACATCATGCCATTTTACAAAAGTCGCGTATCGCCAAGTTGATCATGTCGGCCTACGGTTTATATATGCTTACACCCTCTAGTATTTGGAAACGGTCACATGATTACCACCACAAAAATAATTCCAAGCTCTTTAGTGCAAGTATTGGTTCTTATCCCATTGCTACAAAAAAGAAATTTGCCTCTATGGGTAAAGGTGAGCGCCTTGCTTATTTAGCCATTCGTCACCCATTAGTGATGTTATTCGGCTATTTTACCATTTTTATATTTGGAATGTGTATTTCTTCCTTTGCAAGTACACCGAAAAAACACTGGGATTCTTTAGTAGCGCTTATATTGCATATTGGCTTATCCCTATTTGTGTTCTTCTTCTTTGACGCACAAACCTGGATGTTTACTTTATTACTGCCCTTTACCATCACTTGCGCTATTGGTTCTTACCTTTTCTACGTTCAGCACAATTTCCCCGGTGTTGTGTTCAACAATAATGAAGATTGGACATACGAAAAGGCAGCTTTAGATTCGAGTAGCTACATGAAAACAAACCCTGTGATGGCTTGGTTTTCGGGTAATATTGGCTACCACCATATTCATCACCTTAATGCGCGTATCCCATTTTACCGTTTGCCTGAAGCTTTTAAAAATGTAAAAGAATTACAAATGGCAAAAGAAACATCCCTCAAAATAAAAGACATGGTGGAATGTTTCAAGTTGAAAATTTGGGATCCAGAATTACAAAAAATGATTAGCCTTAAAGAATTTAAAATGACCATGGCTTAGTTTTTGAAATTTGGTTTTCAAACGCTTTTTTATGATACAATCTTTTCGTTTTTTATTTTTGGCGATAGTTGTTTCTACTGCTTGTATGGTTACGGGATGCGAACAAGAAGGCATTAGTATCAACATTTTTTCAATTGAGGATGATAAACAACTTGGCTTGCAAACCAAAAGTCAAATTGAGGCAGATCCAGAGCAGTTTCCTATTCTTAGTCCCACAACTCATGCCGCTGCTTATGCCTATATTAATGCCTTGAGAGACGACATTCTTGCAGGGGGGCAAGTAACACACAAGGATGATTTTCTTTGGGAAGTGAAGATTATTAAAAACGACGATGTACAAAATGCATTTTGTACCCCAGGAGGCTATATTTATTTATACACGGGATTAATTAAGTATCTTGACAATAAATCATCATTGGCAGGTGTTTTAGGGCATGAGATGGCCCATGCCGACAAAAGGCATAGTACCGCTCAATTAACTAAACAGTATGGTGTGCAAACCTTGTTGGATGTGGTATTGGGTAATGATCAAGGCTTACTCACCCAAATCGGCTCACAATTAGTTAGTTTGTCTTTTAGCCGTAGTGACGAAACCCAAGCAGACGAGTATTCAGTTGCCTATCTTTGCCCAACCAAATATCAGGCTGATGGTGCTGCAAATTTCTTTCAAAAAATCATTGATCAAGGTTCATCTAATCCGCCTGCATTTTTGAGCACTCATCCAAACCCAGATAATCGGGTTGATCATATCCGCAATCAAGCACAAATAGAAGGTTGTAAGCCTTCTATTACTAGTGCCGAAAACGATCAGGATTACGCTGCTTTTAAAGCACTGCTTTAAGCTATTGGGAGCCTCATAAGATAGAGGAAAGTCACAATTCGTTGTGGCTTTTTTTATAGTGATCCAAAAGAATTTCTTTCCTCCTAGAGTGACATCTGCTCTATAATCATTTACCTTCGCACAACTTTATACACTTTTAAAATTATGGAAAGGATATATTTTGATAATGCTGCCACAACAGCTTTGGCACCCGAAGTTTTGGAATCGATGATGCCTTACCTTACCGAAAAATTTGGTAACCCAAGCTCCATTTATTCTTACGGCCGAGAAACAAAAATGGCTATAGAAAATGCCCGAAAACAAGTTGCCAAAATTTTGGGGGTAACACCCGGCGAAATTTTCTTTACCTCTGGTGGTACAGAAAGCACCAACACGGCTATTCACACTGCCGTACGAGATTTGGGTTGCGATTTTATCATTAGCTCTCCTATTGAGCATCATGCTACATTGCACTGCGCAGAGCAAGTAGCTTTTGAACGCAATATTCCTTTACGTTTTGTACAAATAGATGCATTAGGCCATATTGATCTGCAACATCTTCAGGTGCTTTTGGCTAGCCACTCTGGTAAGGCCTTGGTAACTTTAATGCATGCTAATAATGAAATTGGTAATTTATTGCAAGTAGCCGCTGTTGGTGATTTGTGCGAACAATATCATGCCGTATTCCATTGTGATATGGTGCAAACAATTGGTCATTATCCACTTCAATTGTCCGAATTAAAAGTGCATTTTGCTAGTGCCGCTGGTCATAAATTTCATGGTCCAAAAGGCGTTGGCGTATTGTATATCAATGCCCAAACACAAATTAAACCCTTGATCCACGGTGGTGCTCAAGAGCGCAATATGCGGGCCGGAACAGAGAATTTGTATGGAATCGTTGGTTTTGCGAAAGCACTCGAATTAGCCTATAACCACCAAGATGCTGACGCACAATATATTTTCGAATTGAAGGAGTACATGCATCAGTTGTTAAAGCAAAATTTTCCTGAAATCATTACCAATGGTGATGCTTTTGGAAATTGTTTGTATACGGTATTAAACGTCTCCTTCCCCAAAACGGAACAATCAGAAATGCTTCTTTTCAACCTTGATATGGCTGGCATTTGTGTTAGTGGGGGCAGTGCTTGTTCTAGCGGCACAACTTCAATAAGTCATGTTATCAAAGCATTGCACAATGGTCAATCAGAAAATATGATTCCTATTCGTTTTTCTTTTTGCAAAAATAATTCCAAAGAGGAAGTGCATCAAGTGATCGAAAAGCTAAAAGAGCTTTTGTAAAGTATAAAGTCTAGGATTTTTTACAAGGGGTATTGCTTTATCGGCAATACCTTTTTTTATGTTCTTTATGGGCGGCATTCATGCATAATGGGGCACAAAAGCAGTTGTATTCCTTAACTACAAAATGCATGCATTATTTGCTCAGCTTTTTGCTTTTATAGGCTTTAATGGTGTTGATGTAGAGATTTTCGTAAAGGGGAACAATCTTCCCTCGTTCAAAATTTTTGGTATGGTTTAAGGCCCTAGACTTAAATTCTTCTAAAGTTGAATCGTCTTTCAAAATTTTTATGGCTCCTTCGGCCATGCCTTCAATATCACCCACATCGCTCAAATAACCTGTAACTCCGGGTACATTGATTTCTGGTAAACCTCCTGTATTGGTAGAGATGACCGGCACACCGCATGCCATAGCTTCTAAGGCAGCTAGGCCAAAACTTTCATATTCTGAAGGCAAAATGAACAAATCAGTAATACTCAATATTTCATCAACTTGATCTTGCTTGCCTAAAAATCGCATATCGTTGCACACGCCCAAACTACGGCTCAATTCTTCGGCATTGGGTCTTTCTGGTCCATCCCCAATCATTAACAATTTTGAGGGTATTACTTTTTTCACTTGTTCAAAAACACGAATCACATCCTCTACTCGTTTTACTTTTCTAAAATTAGATACGTGGGCTAAAATTCGTTCACCTTGCGGCGCGAGCATTTTTTTAAAATGCTCCTTGTCGCTGTGTTGGAAGCGCTGCGTGTCCACAAAATTGGTAATGACATGGATCTCTTTTTCCATGGCAAAATGCTTGTAGGTTTCTTGCTTCAAATTTTCAGAAACGGCAGTTATTGCAGATGATTCATTCATCGAGAAAGTAACTACAGGCATATATTTCGGGTCTCGGCCAACTAAGGTAATATCGGTGCCGTGCAGGGTAGTAATAAAAGGGATGTCTTTGCCTTGCTTCTTCAAAATTTGCATCGCAAAATAGGCTGCTGATGCGTGCGGAATAGCATAATGCACATGTAGGATATCCAAGTTGTTATTTACAATAACATCCACCATTGTACTGGTCAAAACGGTTTCGTAAGGTGCAAAGTCAAAAAGAGGGTAGGAAGGGACTGTCACCTCGTGGTAATAAACATTGGGATGAAAATGCAATCGTACAGGCTGTTGGTAGGTAATAAAATGTACCTCATGTCCTTTTTCAGATAGGGCCATGCCCAATTCTGTAGCCAATACACCACTACCGCCAAATGTTGGGTAACAAACAATGCCAATTTTCATATACTGCAAAAGTAGTTGTTGCCCTAAATATTTTGGCCTTTTATTTCGATATTAGATTATAGCTTTGTTTTATTATTTATTTGTTGTGAAAAGAATATTCATTGTCCTTTTAGCTTTGGTCTATTTTGTTGCCGCTAGTGGTATGCTATTGCGTCAGCATTATTGTTCTGGAGCCTTTGTGGCCACCCAGATTGATTTTAGCAGCCTGGGCAGTACTGAATTGTGCGATGATTGTGGAATGGAGGAAGAAGAGGGTTCTTGTTGCGAAAGCAAAACATTGATGGTCAAGAAAACAATTGAGCAACAAATTATTGAATTTCAGTCTTGGGATATCCCCTTTTCCTCCTTTGATTTATTGCCAATTTTTACGATTCCTGTTGTACCAAAACCAAGTACTTATAGGCTCATAGCTTTACAAGCCTTCCCCAAGCCTCCACCGAAATCGATTCCCATTTTTAAAGAAATTTGTTGTTTTAAAATTTGATAAGCTGCAGCACTGCCTTGGTGCTTGATCAGTTTTTGGGCCTTAAATGCTCCTTTTCTAGTTTTGATAGGGGTTATGCTTCCTTCAATAAAATTTTTTAAAACAATGAAAATCCTCTTTGTAAGCTTTGCTCTAATTATGAGCAGTTTCCTGTCCTTTGGACAATTTCAATCTGCAACCCTTACTGCTAGTGGCCTCACTTGTAGTATGTGTAGTAAATCTATTTTTAAAGCTTTAGAAAAATTAGCTTCGGTTCAATCCGTGGAAGTAGATATTGACCAATCTGTTTTTCAAATTCAATTTAAAGACAAAGCCCATGTGCAACCTGATGATATCAAAAGAGCTGTCACAGATGCTGGATTTGCCATTGCTTCATTGCACATTAAGGCTCGCTTTCCAAAGTTGAATTTGGCAAAAGATGCCCATAATATTTATGCTGCTGCTACTTATCATTTGCTCAACGAGGGTAATCAAGCCCCAAATGGCGAGGTGACATTTAGGGTAGTCGATAAAGGTTTTGTACCAGATGCTGCATTTAAACAATACAAAAAAATGACCCAGATGCACTGCATCGAAACTGGTAAAGTTGAAGCCTGTTGCACAAAAGAGGCATCAGTGGGTTCTCGTGTTTATCATATCCTTTTTTAATTTTTTATAGAATAGGATTATGAAGAACAAGCAAAGGACTTTATTGTTCATCTTTATGCTCATAGGGTCATCATTGCAGGCTCAAGAGTTATTTAATTATAGCGAACCTGCTAGTAATATGCCTGCCCATAGTTTGGGTATTCGCTTAACAAATAACATACTCGATGAAAAGCATTTAGGCCAAATTACCCATCAATTTTTACCCGAATTGATGTGGGGTGTTCATAAAAATTTGATGTTGCATGTAGAAGCTATTGCCAATAATAGCGAGACCCCTTTCCGTCTTGCCGGTGCTAGTATCTATGCCAAGTACCGTTTTTATAGTCAGGATGAAGTACATCGTCATTTTAGAATGGCTGCTTTTGCTCGTGCTGCGTACAACCAAGGTCATGTGCATTATCAAGAAATAGAAACCAATGGCATGAACACTGGTGCTGAGTTGGGTTTTATAGCTACCCAGCTGCTGCATAAGCAAGCTTTATCCGCATCCTTGAGTTATGAGCAAATAGACAATAATGGCGCAGGAAATGATATTCATGACGGCAATGCCTTACGAGCACTTAATTATTCGGCCTCTACGGGTAGATTAATCTTACCTCGGAAATATACTTCTTATAAACAAACCAACCTCAATCTTATGCTCGAGGTATTGGGGCAATATCAGCCAGAATTAGGCTTGTACTTTATAGATGTGGCGCCCTCTATTCAGTTCATCGTTCATAGCCAAACCCGAATTGATATTGGTTTTCGGCAGCAAATGGCAGGTGATATGGATAGGATGGCTAAGCGAAGCTTGATGATCCGGCTAGAGCATTTGTTGTTTGCTGTTTTGTAGCATTAGGCTGATGAAAGAAAGGGGCAATAGTAATTTTATTGCTCCTTTTTTATAGATTTTCGTACAGGCTCATCATTTGTGCGCTTACTGTTTCGGGCAAAAAATGGCTGAGTGCATAGGCGTATCCTTCTTTGCGCATACCTGCGGCATGTTCTTTGTTATCTAAAATGAGCAACATTGCATCCTTAAGTTCCTGTGCCTTTTGTGGATGAATATATAGCGAATGCGCTCCTCCTGCTTCGCATAATGAAGAGGTATGAGCAGCGATTACGGGTGTTTTACTCAATAGCGCCTCTGCAATCGGTAGTCCAAATCCTTCGTAGAATGAAGGGTAGATGAGAGCGCTTGCTAGTTGGTAGATGGATTGCAAATGGAGATTGTCACTTACATTTTCAAGCCATATAAAACAATGCTCTAAGCCATATTGGGCAATCATTTTTTTGCAGTCAAGTTTATATTGCCCTCCCTTGCCGATCACAACAATCGGTATCTTGATTGTGGTATGCCCTAGGTGATAGGCTTCAATAATGAGCTTTAAATTTTTACGTGCTTCTATGCTGCCCACATACAGAAAAAATTCGGGTGGCAATTGGTAGGCCTGTCTCACTTGGTTGTTGGCAACATCACTCCTTAAATGATAAAAAATGGGGTTGCAACTTTGGTAAATAACCTCAATTTTTTCCTCCTCAATTTGGTAGAATTTGATAATGTCCTGCTTGGTATTGTTACTAATGGCTACTATTTTATCTGCTTGCCTACAAGCGTATTGAAACTTACGATTGTAAATCACCCTTTCGCCCAAGCTATAGGTTTCTGGATATAATTTGAAAATTAAATCGTGTATGGTAACTACACTTTTTATTCCCGATTGGTTAATGTTATGGGGCAATTCATTACTCAATCCATGGTATACCTGAATGCCTGCTTTTTGTAAATCTTTTACAATAGAGAAGCTTCGCCAATAGGATTTTATCCTTGCTTTGCTTTCATGTACCTGAAATTTAAGCGGATCACAAAAACTTTCTATTACCTTTGCGTGTTTCTTTTCGGGGGTAAATAAATGATACTCCTTGTTCGGGTAGGATAATTGCAAATTACCCACCAAGCTACGGCTGTAATTGCCTAAGCCGGTATGGTTGTTAAATAGCCTTTTGGCATCAAATGCAATTTTCATTTGGCGAAAATAAAAACATAATCACTATTCTGCTCGCTAATTTTCTCAGTTCCCTATTTTTTGCAGGATGTGAATGCCGCAAGGATTAACTTTGGCCTCCATTATTTACTATTGATTGATCTGAGATGAACCTTAAATCCT
>JAXITL010000017.1:0-30254 GCA_034680125.1 Chitinophagaceae bacterium | reverse complement strand
ATTGTACAAAAGCGCCTGTCAACTTCTTCAATATCGTTTCCGACTGCTTTAAATTGAATCGTGCATTGACCAAACGCGTAATAGCCGCTTCGTAGCTACTTTGACTTTCCTTTGTTTCCAAGAAATTACCCAATCCCAAGCGCAGACGCTCTGTAGTAATGTGCAGACTCTGTTCGGCTAAGCGAATATTCTCTTCTTCGAGCAACAAGATTTCTTTATCCCCCAACCAACGGGTATATGCAATTTGTGCAGCCGATAATTGATTGAGCTTTGTCCGCTCAACCGCTAATGCTGCATTCAAATTGTACATTTTAGCTATTTTAACCTGATTGTTGGTTCGCAAACCATTGAACAAATTCCAAGAAAAAGTAAATCCAGTATTCAAACCCAAATTCTGATTGAATAAGGCAAAACCAGCTTCATTTTGTGAGCGACTAAATAAATAATTTGAGGTTAAGCCAAGGCTAGGAAAACGCTGTGATTGCAGTTCTTTGACGTTTTGCTGAGCAATTAAAACATTTTTATCAGCAAAGCGTATGGCTGTATTCATTTGATCTACTTGTGCTTTAATTTCTTCCATCGATTGCAAACCTTCAAATGCAAAAGTGCTATCGACAATAAAGGACTTATTTGCGTCAAACTTGAGCAGAAACAACAAATTACTTTTGTATTCATTGAGCACGTACTTCTGCGTAATCAAACTTGATTTTTGAGCATTCAAATCTAGCTTGGCTTGCAAAACTTCTACATTAGAACCCGATCCTAAAGCCTTCTTTTTATCGGCTATTGTAATGCGCTCCTCTGAGACAGCCATAGCCGCATTGATGCCTTTTATCAGTTGTTCTTGTTTTACAATCTGGTAATACAAAATGGTTACTTCTTGAATAGTATTTTCTACTTGCAGTTTAAAACCAAGCTCGCCTTGTTGTGCTAAAAGGTTCAAACGTTCTTTGGTGGCAAACATTTTCATCCCATCAAAAATAGTCCAACTTAAAAAGGCCCCAGCATTCAAGGTATTCGACTGTACATTGCCTTGATTGACCTCTAGGCCATTTGCAAATTTTTGGTTGGTATTGTTATTAGCCAAATTGCCCGATGATACAATATCCATTTTAGGCAAGAAACCAGCATTACCCAAAGTGTTTTGTTTTGTGGCAATCCTTTTATTATTCTGAGCAATTTGAATATCATAATTACTTTCGAGTGCCCTAGCAACCACTTGCTGGTAACTGAACACAGCAGCATCTTGCGCTTGTAGAGCATTGGTAAAAAATATAAAAATGATGCAAAATATATTACGCATGATGTTTCTTGTCTTTTGATAAATAACTATAAATAGCAGGGATTACATAAAGGGTTAGGATAAGCGAAAACATAATTCCACCAACAATAACAAGCCCCATTCCCATGCGACTTTTTGCACCCGCACCCAAGGCCAGCGCAATGGGCATGGCACCCAAAGCGGTTGCAATACTGGTCATCAAGATAGGTCTTAAACGAGCCGCTGCGGCTGCTTCGATGGCCTCTTGTGTAGCCATACCTTTTTCTTTCAATTGATTGGCAAATTCTACAATCAAAATGCCATTTTTAGTTACCAAACCTATGAGCATAATGATACCAATCTGGCTAAAAATATTAAGCGTTTGATTGAAATACCACAGAGATAAAACCGCACCAGCTAAGGCTAAGGGCACGGTAAGCATAATAATAAAAGGATCAATAAAGCTTTCGAATTGTGCAGACAATACCAGATAAATCAAGAGCAAGGCTAGCAAAAAGGCAAACAAGATATTCGAAGAGCTTTCAGCAAAATCGCGCGATGCACCAGTAAGGGCTGTGGTAAAACTATCGTCCAAAATCTTATCGGCAATTTTCTCCATTTCTTTAATGCCATCACCCACGGTTTTACCCGGTGCAAGACCTGCCGAAATAGTGGCCGATTGGTAACGATTATAATGATACAACTGCGGTGGTGAGCTAGCCTCATTAAAACTAACGATATTGTCTAATTGTATTAATTCGCCTGCTGCATTGCGCAAGTAAAGCGATTTAATGTCTAAAACTTCATCCCTATTACTTCTATCAAATTGGCCAATAACTTGGTATTGCTTACCATTCATGGTAAAATAATTAAAGCGCTGTCCACTCAAGGCCAACTGCAATGTCTGGGCAATATCGGCAACCGAAATACCTAGGTTTTTCGCTTTATCGCGGTCGATAGAAATATTCAATTCAGGTTTATTAAACTTCAAATTCACATCCACCCCTTGGAAAACAGGATTCTTATTTGCTTCTTCCAAAAACAATGGAAGTTTTTCTTTTAGCTTTTCAAAATTAGGTGCCTGCAACACAAACTGTACCGGTAAACCACCCCGACCACCGGCCGAAATCGTTTGCTCTTGTATCACAAACAATTTACCCTGCGGGAAATTGCTCGAATTTTTAGACACATAATTAGCAATCTGTTGCTGGCTTCTTTTGCGTTGACTGGCATCAGTAAGGGCTAAGCGAATAAAGCCTGTATTCACAGCTCCAGAACCGGCAAAGCCAGGCGCTGTAACGGTGAGCAATACCCTCTTTTCGGGGATAGAATCTTCTACAAATTGTGTAAATGATTGAATAAAATCATCAGTATACTCATAAGAAGAACCCTCGGGTGCGCTTACTTGAACACGCATCCAATTGCGGTCTTCGAGCGGCGAGAGTTCATTTTTGAGTGTACTGCCCAATCCAATAATCAATAGAATGGCACCCATTAAAATGGCAATAGCCATCCAACGTTTTTTCAGAAAAGATTTCAAAGTTTCGCTATAAGCATTGGTCATGTTGACAAAGAAAGGCTCCGTAGCTTCATAGAATTTGCTCTTCTTTGGATTCTTCTTAACCATCCGTGCATTGAGCATGGGCGTAAGTGTTAGGGATACAAATGCTGAAATCAAAACAGCACCCGCAATAATTACCCCAAACTCTCGAAACAAACGACCTACAAAACCTTCGAGAAAAATAACGGGCATAAACACCGCTGCCAAGGTGATGGAGGTAGAAATAACAGCAAAATAAATTTCTTTAGAGCCTTTATGAGCAGCCTCCATAGGGCTCATACCCTCCTCAATTTTTTTATAAATATTCTCGGTGACGACAATACCATCATCGACGACTAACCCTGTTGCCAAAACAATAGCTAATAGCGTTAAGACATTAACCGAATAGCCCATGATGTACATGATAAAAAAGGCCCCAATCAAGGAAACAGGAATATCAATTAAGGGACGGAAGGCAATCAACCAATCGCGGAAAAACAGGTAGATAATGATGATTACCAGCACAATGGCTATCGCCAAGGTTTCCATTACTTCAGTAATCGACTTTTTGATGAAAAGGGTATTATCAAGGGCAATGTCTACTTTAAAATCTTTAGGCAAATCCTTTTTGATCTGTTCTAATCTTTTATAAAACTCTTCTGAAATCTCGAGATAATTCGCACCCGGCTGCGGCACCAAAGCCAAGCCTATCATAGGTGTGCCCGATTGGCGGAGAATGGTTTCTTCATTTTCAGGACCTAAAGTTGCCGTGCCAATATCTTTGAAACGAATGACTTTATCCCCTTCATTTTTCAGAATTAAATTATTGAAATCATCTTCCGTTTTTAAACGACCAACAGTGTTTAAGGTAAGTTCTGTAGTATTTCCAGCAATTTTACCAGAAGGCAATTCCACATTCTCCTTGTCCAAAGCCGCTCTTACATCTTGTGGGGTAAGCCCATAAGAAGAAAGACGAACGGGGTCTAGCCAAAGCCTCATCGCATATTTTTTCTGTCCCCAAATTTGAATATTACTCACACCCGGAATGGTTTGTAAACGCTCTGCTAACACATTTTCAGCAAAGTCACTCACCTCTAGTTGTGTTCGGGTATCAGACTGCAATGTGAGCGACAGTATCGCATCCGAGTTGGCATCCGATTTGGTAACCGTAGGCAATCCATCAATATCTTGGGGCAATTGGCGCACCGCTTGTGATACTTTATCTCGTACATCATTGGCAGCCGCTTCGAGGTTTGCACTCAAATTAAATTCTACCGTAATGACGCTAGAGCCTTGGTTGCTCGCCGAGGAAATGGTGCGCACACCGTCAATGCCATTGATAGCCTTTTCAAGCGGTTCGGTAATCTGCGACTCTACCACATCGGCATTAGCGCCAGCATAATTGGTGCGCACAGTAATGATGGGCGGGTCGATAGAGGGGAATTCGCGAACCCCCAAAAAAGTGTAGCCAATAGCACCAAAGAGTATAATGACGATATTCATCACTATAGCCAGCACAGGCCTATTGATACTTGTTGATGATAAATTCATTCGTCTTAAAGTCTTATTTTTTGAAACTAATTATTTGTACTTCAGCATCAGGTTTAAGCGACATAATACCCGTAGTAATAACGGTATCACCAACACGTAGTCCGCTGATAATTTCGATAGCCGCATCATCGCGGGTACCTGTTTGCACCATAACAGGCGTGGCTTTTCCGCCTTTGCTCACAAATACTTTTTTGCCTTTCAATTCGGGAATAACTGCTTCAGTAGGTATCATTATAGAAGCTTCTTTTTTGCTAGCCGTCAATTCTATTTTGGCAAAGGCACCCGGAAAAATGACCGAGCCTTCATTATTAAAGACTGCACGGATATTGATGTTTCGGGTTTGTTCGTCAATGCGGGGCTCAATGGCAAATACCTTTGCTTCGTGCTGCTCTGCCTTATTATCTACCGAAAAATGAATGATATCGCCAACCGAAACTACCGATGAATAGCGCTCGGGAACTGTAAAATCAACTTTCAATACATTGACTTGTTGTATTTTGGCGATGACATCTAAGCCACTTATATAGCTACCGACACTTTTTTGCTTCAAACCTATTTTGCCATCAAATGGGGCACGAATTTCTGTTTTGGCAATTTGCGCACGGGTAAAATCCATATCGGCATTGATGGTTTGCGATTGATTAACGATGGCGTCATATTCTTCTTGGCTCACACCGTTAATGTCCAAAAGCCCTTTTAGTCTTGCTTCTCGCTCTTTGGCCAATTTGTATTGCAATTGCAATTTGCGCAGTTGTGCTTGCAAATCGGCATCATTGATTTTGGCTAGCAATGAACCTTGCCGTACCGTACCTCCTTCTTTAAAATAGATGGCGATTAGCTTTCCCGAAACTTCGGGTCTTAATTCTACTTCTTCGTTGGCGGTAACCGTACCCGAAGAAAACAATTTATTTTCCAACAAACGCGATTGCACAACATAGCCCGTTACCTTAATCGCTTGATTGTTTTTCATGCCCGCTTTTGGCCCATCTGCATGTTCATTTTTAAAAAAGAAAATCTTGATCAGGGCTAGTGCAACGATGATGCTTATGATGAGGATGATACTTTTGGGCTTCATATTTTTTTGTTCGATGTTTTGTAATTGATAAAGATTTTTTCGGAAGGCAGACTGTCTAAATTGGATTGGATGGTAGCAATATTTTCATAGAGCATTTTCTGTTGTTCTTTTGTCAAACCCTTTAATGCAGCTTTATTGACTTCATCAATTGCCGCATACAATTCGGGCATGAGCTGCGTAGCTTTTGCTGTGAGTTCAATAAAATACTCTCGGCGATCGTTAGGGTTTTGAATCTTTTTCACAAATCCCTTTTTGATTAAATAATCAATCATCCGCACCATCGACACCTTGTCGATTTTCAGTTGTTCGCCAATATAATGTTGGGTGCAAACCGTTTCGCTTTTGTGAATGATGATTAAAATAGAATAGTAGCGTTCTATCTCTAAATGCTCTAGCCGCTTGGCTAGTGCACCAAAATAGCTTTTGGTAAGGATGGCCAAGGAACGACCAAAGGGTAAAAAAGAACAAATATTTTCGGCCATAGGACAATTCGAATCATTCAAAAGTAGTTAAAAATACTAACAGTTAGCAATACGAACTAATTAGACCAATTGATAAGCCTATTGTGCTCCAAGCAAAAAAGACTTTAAATAAAATCTCTCTAAACAAGAGAAAATGAGCCTTTCGACTTATTATTGCAGCGCTAACAATCGCACCAAATAATCAATCTTATGATGTTCAAAAAAATAATGTTGCTTCCCGTCTTATTTATACTCTTGGCTATTCAAAGCTGTGCCAATGGACAAAGCAAAACTGCAAACACAACTGTAATGAGCGGCCTGACGAAAGCGAAATATGATGCCTTGTTAAAAACAGATAAGATTGTATTGGTAGATTTTTATGCCGACTGGTGTGGTCCTTGCAAAAAAATGAAACCTTCGATAGAGGAGATTGCCGAAGAAATGAAAGACAAAGTAGTGGTTGTGCGCATTGATGCCGACCAAAATCCCGACATCTGCAAAGAGCTATCTGTCGATGCTTTACCTACCCTATTTGTGTACAAAAAGGGCATTATGATGTGGCAAAATGTGGGCTATGTAGAAAAGGAAGAGATTGTGAAGTACTTGAAGTAGATTCCCTTTTAACCTTAATTTTTAGCTCAAAAAAATTAGTACCAAAAATCACAAATCAACCCACCCCTTGCCCTCCAATGGAGGGGAATTTATTCCTTCATCACTTTTGCAGTGCCTACAGCCCCTTCTTTGCTCGTGATTTTGAGCGTATAAAGGCCTGCTGGTAATGATTGTACATCAAGTACAGCATTATTATTTTTTAATTTTTCATTCTTTACTAGCTTGCCGCTAAGGTCGTACAACTCAATACTAGTGCCAGTCTCCAAGCCTTCGATGTGGATATAATCGCTAGTGGGATTGGGGTAAACGCGCACTACAGTTGTGAGTGTTTTAGGGCCAATGCTTAGTTTGATGCTATCAATACCCCATACCCGCGGACTAGTGCGAAAAGTATCGGCATCTACAATACAGATAAAATTAATAGGCTTGCTAGTTGTGTCACCTTTGGTAGTATATACATAAGTGCGAAACAGTGAACTCATTGTATCGCTAGCACTTACGCGCGGATTGGGCGTAAGCATTTTGCCCGTGCTGCTGCTAAATTTACCTTGCAACCAAGGCAAAGCATTGGGCGGTAATGGGCTGCCATCACTATATGTAAAACCTGAACCTATAGGAAAAAGTGTGTCTTTATTAGTAATCGGCTTGCCTTTGTTGATGCTCCAATTGGCTTTGGCATATTTGCCCCGTACAGCGTTTAAAGGATCGCAAGGTGTTGGACCTACTTTTATAAGGCCAATAGTATCACTTTTGCCAAACCAAGAACCCTCCATATTAAAAAAACCAGAGCGAACATAAACCTCATTTTGCCGTTTGCCTGCAAGGGTGGGATTATAAATATAGCTATTGCGAATATACGCATTACCACAAGTTACAGTATGCCAGGCCGCACCTAGTGGGGCTTGATTGTCGGTTATTTGGCCAGCAGTCATCTCGCCTTGCCCATAAATACCACCTCCACCAATGGTAGCTGTATTATGATGCACTCTGACGCCTGGTGAATTACAGTAAAATCTTCCACCCGCTCCTTCATAACCTATTCCTCCACCGTATGGTGCTGAGTTATAGCAAATTTCTGCAGAATCAAAAGCCCAAACATTACTTGCTCCTCCACCAAAGGAATCTGCAGAGTTATTTGTAAGTTTGGCGTGATCATATAAAAACGCATTTAATGCAGCCCCGCCACATTTATCAGAATGACAATTACGAACAATACTATAGCCTTTCAATTTTAAGGTGTCAGCTCCTAGCAAATTTCCCATACCGCCACCTTCACCATTTGTAATAATAATATCTCTTACTATTATATTTCGCAATATACCCACTTTTACCAATGCGCTTAAACCTACACCTTTTTTTTGTGCATCAATAATAGTCGAGTCTTTTGTAGTTTGTGTACCCTTCCATATTGTACCCGTAGGCAATTGAATATTAAACTCATAAAAAGTATGAGCACTGATTACAGCGCTATCACCATTAAGTATTGCAGCAGCTGCAGCTGCAATAGTACTATACACAGGGCTTATGGCTACTCCACCTCTGTAGATTGTTACTGTTTGCGCATTTGCATTAAATAAAAAGCATTGCAAAGCTAATAGTATAAGGCAAGTCGATAAATTGAATTTCATAAAATAATTATAGGAAAAATGAGCACAATAGATTTAAGGCCAAGCTTAGGGATTTGTGGACTTAAATATTTAGGGCAAAGTTCTGATGCTATTCGATTGCAGAGAAATGATATTGTTTCATAGGCAAGTAGTTTTATTTTATGGCATTACAAACCTAAAAAGAATGATGAATAAAACATAAAAAAGAATTTAGGAGTGTAATTCATTATCGTCAAAATCTAAACTTAAATTCGATAGGCATTTTCTTTAACTAAATTAGAAAATAGCTAATGCTTTTGAAGTGATCAGCACAAAAAAAATGGTAACGAAAATCGTTACCATTTTTTTGGATAAAAAGTATTGTAAAGGAGCAATTAAGCAACTTCTACTTCAGCACCAGCTTCGATCAACTTAGATTTGATATCTTCAGCTTCTGCTTTGCTTACACCTTCTTTGATTGCTTTTGGAGCACCATCAACTAATTCTTTAGCTTCTTTAAGTCCAAGACCAGTAAGATCTTTAACTACTTTTACTACGTTTAGTTTAGAAGCACCTGCATTTTTCAAGATAACATCAAAAGATGTTTTCTCTTCAGCTGCTGCTGCACCACCACCACCTGCTGCTACAACTACTGCTGCTGCTGCTGGTTCGATACCGTAATCTGCTTTCAAAACGTCAGCTAATTCTTGAACGTCTTTTACCGTTAGGTTTACTAATTGTTCTGCTAATGATTTAATGTCTGCCATTGTTATGTTTTTTAAAATGTTGTTTGTAAAAATTGTTATTTGTAAATATTATGCGAGCTTGGAAGCCAAATTTGTTTGTGCCAATAATTGCTTATTGGCGCAGCTACAGGGTGTAATTATTCTGCAGATGCTGTTTCTCCTTTGCCCTCAGCGTGCTGCAACAATGCAGAAATTACGCGACGTGCAGGAGATTGAAGTAAGCCAATAACTTCGCCGATAAGCTCGTTTTTGGTTTTGATATTTTTAAGCGCAACCAATTTGTCGTCGCCCAAGAAAATATCTTCGCCAATAAAGGCTGCCTTCAATACTGGTTTTTCTTTTTTCTCTTCGCTGCGGAAAGCGCTGATGATTACTGCTGGCTCTTTTGGAGAATCAGAGAACATCAAGGCTGTAACGCCATGCAAAGCTTCGTAGATGCCAGCATATTTCTCATCATTAAGGCTTTGTAGCGCCTTTTTGATAAGGGTATTCTTTGCTACTTTCATTTCGACATTTTTTTCGAAACAAACGCTGCGTAATTTGCCTATTTGGGCTACCGAAAGTGATTCGGTGTTGGTGATATAGAAGTTACTGTATTGAGAAAATTTTTCTTTCAACAGTTCTATTGCTTCAGATTTTTGAGCAGTATTCATTGCTTGAATTTTTTTAAATGATTTAGGAAAATTTTAATCGCTGGCTTAGGCTACTGTTTTAGTATCTACCATCACACCAGGACTCATTGAAGTAGCCATGCTCACACCTTTAAGGTAAGTACCTTTAGCGGTAGAAGGCTTCATTTTGATCAATGTATTCACTAATTCCTGAATGTTTTCTGCAAGTTTAGCTGCGTCAAAAGATACACGACCCACAGATGCGTGGATGATACCTGCTTTATCAACTTTAAATGCAATTTTACCACCTTTAACTTCTGTTACTGCATTAGCAACATCGTTGGTTACAGTACCCGTCTTAGGGTTAGGCATCAAGTTACGAGGACCTAATACTTTACCTAATTTACCAATTTTAGGCATTACAGATGGTGTAGCGATAATAACATCAATATCTGTCCAACCGCTTTCGATTTTTTGAACAAATTCGTCCAAACCAACGAAATCAGCACCTGCAGCTTTTGCTTCAGCTTCTTTATCGGATGTACACAATACCAAAACGCGCTTTGTTTTACCCGTACCATGTGGTAAAGATACTGTGCCACGTAATGCTTGGTCTGCTTTTTTAGGATCTACACCTAGGCGGATATGCACATCTACAGAGCTATCAAATTTGGTGCAGTTTAATTCTTTTACTAAAGCACTAGCTTCAGTAAGTGAGTAGAATTTTTTACTATCTACTTTAGCCTCTACGGCTTTTCTTTTTTTAGTGATTGCCATTGTTACAATGTTTTTGAAATAAAATGAAATGCCGATGGATTAGTTATTCATCCAAGGTGCGTTGCCTTCAACAGTTAGACCCATGCTACGTGCTGTACCTGCTACCATTTTCATAGCGCTTTCCATTGTGAAGCAGTTAAGATCCGCCATTTTGTCTTTGGCTATTTCTTCTACTTGAGCCCATGTAACTTTACCCACTTTCAAGCGGTTTGGCTCTTTTGAACCTTTAGCAACTTTAGAAAGTTCCATTAATTGAACTGCTGCTGGAGGTGTTTTGATAACAAAATCAAATGATTTGTCAGCATAAACGGTAATTAAAACAGGAAGAACTTTACCTGGTTTATCTTGGGTTCTTGCATTGAATTGCTTACAGAACTCCATAATGTTTACCCCTTTAGAACCAAGTGCTGGCCCGATTGGAGGTGCTGGATTTGCTTGGCCGCCTTTACATTGCAGCTTTACATAGCCTGTGATTTCTTTTGCCATGTGTTTAATTTTTTTGGTGTTAACGAATTGTATGAAACAAGTCTTCCAAATGCAAACTTAATATAAGAGCAATCTTGAGAATTGGATTGCAAAAGTAAAGGCTGATATCTTAATTACCAAAAAAAATATTTTGAATTATTGTAGATGTGCTGCTAAATACTGCATAGCTAGCTTTTGAATAATCTAATTCGACACTTTTTGAGATAAATCTTAATCTTTTCTGTTGCTAACCCAGCATGACAAGCGCCTTGTTGCTTGGTCTATGTGGCCTACTGTTTGATGGGAACAAGTCCAAGCAGCATCTAGATTATGAGATCCAAATGATATTGATTTGTCAAAACGAGTCCTGTTGACGAGCGCTTGTTCATCCAAGTAGCCATTATCAATCTTTTGATTTTGATACAATAGCCGATTCGGCAACGACAACTCCACAAAAAAGGTGCTGCCCCATTGGAGCAGCACCTTTACCTATAAAATGATCCCTATATCATTGGTTATGCACCAAGAAATTAAGGCTCTAGGTGATAATCTAGAATTTGGTCGCTATATACCTTCTCAACCAATGTCACTCCAGCAGGGGCAATTTTTATGTTTCCCTTGTTTTTAATAATCCCAATTCCCTTTTTATACCATATTTCTAAATCACCACAATCGACCATGGTAGGCATTATGGCTAACCGAGCTTTAAGGTTATTAAAGACATGAACAACATGGTCATAAATTTTGCCATTCACCATTAGGGTTTCATTATCATTCAAAATTTTACTATCAATTCCCATTACTAAATTCCAGCCTTGAATAATTTCTTTTTCTTCATTATACCAAGACATACCGGTAGTAAAACCTTCCTTGAAATATACAAAATTGATATAGTCTTTGGAAGTGCCATCTAAATCAATCATCGATAAATATTTGCCATCAAATTTTCCATAATATTCCGGAATTTTCTCCTTCATGACAGATGTGGTATCCAATCTATAAAAATACTCCATCTTTAGCCCCTTGATATCTCTAGTCTCGCTAGTGGCATACCGATAAAAAACACTCCCATCATCTGAATTTAATAATGTCCAACTTCCTTTTTTGGTAGAAAAAGCATCCATTTGCTGACGATTTGTATTGTCAATTACTTTTTCAACATTCTTCTTTTTGCATCCCAAAAGAAGATTAGAAAGGAACAAAATGATAGTGATTTTAAATAGGGATTTCATAAATTATTTATTTGACAATCACCAATTTGTAGGGGATGTTTTGAGATTCATTTTTATTGGGGAAAATCTTCATCGTATAGACCCCATTGGCAAGCGAACTTGTATGCACAGTGCTGGTATTCGAATACATATCTTGAACCAACACTACCCTTCCAATATTGTCAATGAGTAATAATTGGCCGGCATTGATTTGTTTTCCTTCGATAACAACATTGACCAATGTATTTGCTGGGTTGGGATAAGCCTGTACAGCAAAATCATGCGCAGAAGCCACATTCTTAATACTTGTTGGTGTACCCACTTTAAAATAATGTGTAAATCCACAACCAAAATCTCCTCCAAAATAACCAGCTAAATTATAGCTTGTAAATGGTGTTGGTTTAACCTGGATATAACCAGCACCGGCAGAAGGATTTGCCCACCAATTAAGTCCGTCACAACCTTCATCTGTCACCACCAATTTGTAAACGCCGGTAGGAAGGTTGAGCGTATCTCTATAGATTGTTTCTGGGGAATTATTCATTCTGCTTTTGACTACAAGGCCTGATTTTTCATCAATAATGCGCCAGGAAGTTTCGCTCATACCACTTCCATTTAGGGATTTGTTGGGATAAAAATTGATAAAGGCATTGCTGGGTAAAGCAATTACTGGGCTAAAGCTGGATGTTAATTTATTATTGGTAACATCAACATCTGCAGCCCCATTTACTTTTAGAATAGAAACTTGATAAGGTAGATTAGAACCCGTAGCTTTTAATAAAGATTCTGCAAAAGGAAGGTCAATTACCGTATCGCTTAAAGAAGCTAATGTACCTGTCCAAGTTGCCTTGGTCAAGGTTTCGCCGGTAACGCCATATTCAAATTCAATATTATTGATGGCTGCACTACCTGAATTTCTAATTTTCACCGTTGTAAAACCGATTCGTGCATTTTCTCTGAAATAATTTTCATTGGAGGTAGGTGCAACAATATCCTCTAAAGATGCATCTACTGTTTTATTCATTGGACCATAAAAAACCACATTACCAAAAATAGTATAAGACCCTTCTCCTGTAGAAGTGTAGGGTTCAAAAGCCATGGATAAATCAAAACTACTACCCGAACTTACCGAAGGAATAGGATGTAAATTGGTGTTTACACCTGCTCCTGGACACCAGTTACCACGATTGTAAACCCAAGTGCCGCTTTGTGGATACAATTGATTGGTTCCACAATTATCACGCCAAATACTTTTTTGTTTAACCAAAGTGCCATTTTTCAATACTTGGTAATATTTTTCACAAAACTCAGAACAACCATTGGGGTCGCTACCATGCCCGGTGATATTAAGGCGATATACTGCCTCATTTGTACCTGTTGGTGCAACAAGGGTTTTAGCAGCAACTTTGGCGTCAATAGGATTAGAGGCATTGCCAAATGCCCAACTACCTGCCCATAGTTTTGTTAGGCCCAACACATCACGCTCAGGTGTTCCTTCTATCATCGCAAACTTGATATTGGCAGTAAAGCCACCGCTGTAGCCCGAATAATGGATTCTAATTTTATTCGAATCACGCAATACCGTTGCAAAGTCGGTCACATCAAAATAATAGGGTTGGCTCCAAGTGGCAGGCATTCTTGCCCCTTTTCCATAGGGAGTTATTAAACGACCGAGCTCTACTGTATCCCCAACTTTATTCATCGCATAGGTTTGAACCGTATAATCCCAATCAGAGCAATATGTTGGAGAACCAGGGCAGATATATTTACCCAAGGTAAACACCATAATGATTTTACGGTATTTGGTAGTCCCATTAGGGAAATTTACGGTGGTATCGAAATTATTAAAATAATCTAACCATTTGCCATCATGGGCTTGCACCCAAGTCGTATCGCCCGGAGCAGCTTGGGCATTGAAAAAAGAGCTTAGGCTTAAGGCTAAAAGCAACAAAAATTGCGTCGTGTTTTTTTTCATTGTTTGTTTTTTGTTATTGTTCCTATTTAATTTTTTTTATTTCCGCTTTATATTCTATTTCGATGTTCTGCACCCCATTGATTTAGTTCTTCCCTCAAATAGCTGCAATGGTTATAAGGGAATAAAAATACTACAAAATACTATTCTGGCAAAATTGAAAAACGACAATTTTGCTTTTTTCTAAGCAATATAATGATAGCCGCTTTACGCCAATTTTTACAATTACCTTTACCGCATTATAGCTGCATGCACAAATGGACTTTAGTAAAATAAACAAAGAAATAAACCAATTCGGGCTATCTGTTATAGCACTCGAATCCACAGATTATTTACCCTCTTATGCGCACAGCATAGGTCTTGGGACAGAATACCAGCACCCCGAAATCATTATTTTTGGATTACCTGCCACCATGATGCAGGGTATCCTCAATGAAATAGGGGCCATGATAAAAAGTGGTGAGCGTATAGAAACAGCTAAAAGCTATGATCATTTTTTCGAAAATGGTCTAGCCACTTTTGTAGCAGTAGACGAGCGCAACCTTGGTGATTATTTTGGCTATGCGCTAGACTATTATCAAGAGGCAACCTTTACAGCATTACAACTTATCTGGACCGACCGCAATTATAAATTTCCTTGGGATGAGGGTTTTGAAGCGGAGTTTAGTTTCAAACAAGCCCTACTCCACCTCAATGCCGATTTTAAATTTTTGGAAGAAAAAGAGCTCATCGTGCGCAGCTCGAAAAATAAAAACCTGCCCATTATTAAAGTGACGCATGATGCCGATGCCCAATGGTGTTTTTATACAGATGCATCCGAAAGCGATTTGATAGAAAGTACTTTAGCAGATTTGGTGTTGCAAGACCCATCTCTCAATTCTTTGTTTGACCTAGACTATGGGCAAGTGGCCGAACGCAAAACTATTGAAGACAAATGGACTAGAAGTTGGATGTAGAGGAAGGGGCAATTTTTGGTTCTGCAATTTGCACACTTTGGAATGTCAGCACTAGTAATTTGAAAACAGCTTTGAAAGGAGACGGTTAAATTATATTTTTTAAATAATTTTTTTAAAAAAATATAAAAAAGCCGCTCATCGGGATTTTCAGGTCAGCCCATACCGAATACCAAACTGCGCAACTCCAATTATCGAAAGAGCAAATTTTCAAAACTTTCAATTACCCAATTGCCAAATTTCCCAAGTGTAGTGCCTACGGCACATAGATTTCTTGGTTTGTTTTTTTGCTACCGATAGGTAGTGCCTACGGCACAATTACCAAACACCCCATCTTCAAATCGTCAAATCTTCAAATCGTCAAATAAAAGTAATGGCCAACTAAGCCAAACCCACCCCATCGTCAAATCTTCAAATTTTCAAATTGTCAAATTGTCGAATTACCCAAATTTTCAAATCTTGAAATTGCCCAATTGCCGAATTGTCAAATTATAAATTTACCTTCGCGGCTCGAATACTAAAGTAGGAAGAGTACATGAAATATCCCGAATACAAACAGCTGAATATGCCCGCAATAGAAGCGGAAATGCAGCAAATATGGAAAGAAAATAATTATTTTGAGCGCAGTGTAAGCGAGCGCGAAGGTTCTACGCCTTTTGTGTTTTACGAAGGGCCACCCAGTGCCAATGGAATGCCTGGTATTCACCATGTTATATCCCGTACGCTCAAAGATTTGGTCTGCCGTTACAAAACCATGCAGGGTTTTCAGGTAAAGCGTAAAGCTGGTTGGGATACCCACGGTTTGCCAGTAGAATTGGGTGTGGAGAAGGAATTGGGCATCACCAAAGAAGATATCGGTATTAAAATTACGGTTGAAGAATACAACCAAAAATGCCGCGAAGCGGTCATGCGATATAAGGACAAATGGGATGAGATAACCGAAAAAATGGGTTATTGGGTAGATTTGAAAGATCCTTATATCACATTTGATAATAAATATATTGAAACACTTTGGTGGGCACTTAAGGAATTGCACAAAAAAGATTATTTGTACAAAAGTGTGAGTATCCAGCCCTATTCGCCTGCAGCAGGTACAGGACTCAGTAGCCATGAGGTAAACCAACCGGGTACTTACAAAGAGGTTAAAGACACGACCATTGTGGCGATGTTTGAAGCCAAAAAGAACGAAAAAAGTCAATTTTTGTTCGATTTGCTCCCCAATAAAGAAGAATCCGTGCATTTTATGGCTTGGACAACTACTCCTTGGACGCTACCAAGCAACCTTGGTTTGACGGTTGGTCCGAACATTGATTATGTGTTGGTGCATACTTTCAATCCGTATACCCATACTATTTGTAATGTGATTTTGGCCAGCAAGCTTTTGGCTAAATATTTCAAACCCGAAAATGAACATGCCGACTTTGAGGCTTATGCCCAAGATGGTAAAAATATACCCTATCAAATAATTGGCACTTTTAAAGGCAGCCAATTAGAAGGATGCCAATATGAGCAATTATTATCTTATGATGGCAATGCTGCTTCGATTGCTGGTGGCGATCCTTTCCGCCTTATCTGTGGTGATTTTGTCACTACCGAAGATGGTACGGGTATTGTACACACTGCCCCAGCCTTTGGTGCAGATGACTATAAAGTAGGTAAGGCCAACAACATAGGATTCTTAGTAATGGTGGACAAAGAAGGAAAATTTATTGATGGATTGGGCGAGCTTTCAGGTAGATATGTCAAAAATTACAAGGACGAGGTTGAGTATAAAGAAGTTGATGTAGATATAGCTATATCATTGAAAACCAAAGGACAAGCATTTAAAGTAGAAAAATACGCGCATACTTATCCACATTGTTGGCGTACCGACAAACCCATCCTTTACTACCCACTTGACGCCTGGTTTATCCGCACCACAGCTGTAAAGGATAGAATGATTGAATTAAACAAAACCATCAATTGGAAACCCAAAGCTACCGGCGAAGGTCGTTTTGGTAACTGGTTGGAAAATATGGTGGATTGGAATTTGAGTCGCAGTCGTTATTGGGGCACACCGCTGCCCGTTTGGATGAACGAAGAAGGCAGTGAAGTGAAATGTATTGGCTCGGTAGAAGAATTAAACAATGAAATTAAGTATGCTAATGAAAAACTTAATTTACAACAAGTTGTAAACGAAAATAACCTTGATTTACACAAACCTTTTGTTGATGGAATCACCTTGGCTGACAGCCAGGGACGCCCTATGAAAAGAGAGCCAGACCTTATTGACGTTTGGTTTGACAGTGGCGCAATGCCTTATGCACAAGGACATTACCCTTTCGAAAACCAAGCCAATATCGACCAAAATAAGGCCTTCCCGGCAGACTTTATAGCTGAGGGTGTTGACCAGACAAGGGGTTGGTTTTATACCCTTCACGCGCTCGGCGTGATGTTATTTGACAGCGTAGCTTACAAAACAGTTGTTGCCAATGGTCTAGTGCTCGACAAGAATGGCAATAAAATGAGTAAAAGAGTGGGCAATGTCGTTGACCCCTTCGAAACCATTGAAAAACTCAGTGCTGATGCCACCCGCTGGTACTTGATCACCAACGCATCACCATGGGATAGCTTAAAATTTGATTTAGAAGGCATTAAGGAGATACAACGGAAGTATTTTGGAACACTCTATAATACCTATCAGTTCTTTGCGCTATATGCCAATGTGGATAATTTCACTTTCAAAGAAGCGTATATACCGGTTGCTGACAGACCTGAAATAGACCGCTGGATCTTATCGAGCTTACAAACATTAATTAAAAATGTAAACACTTCGCTCGACGATTATGAACCAACGCAAGCCGGTCGCGCAATGGAAAACTTCCTAGACGAGCAATTAAGCAATTGGTATGTGCGCCTTTGCCGCCGCCGTTTTTGGAAAGGCGAATATGAATTTGATAAGATTTGTGCTTACCAAACCTTATATGAATGCCTGGAGCAATTGAGCTTAATGATGGCCCCTATTTCGCCCTTCTTTGCCGATTGGATGTTTAACAATCTAAATAAGATAACCAACAGAGTAAATTCAGAATCAGCTCATTTAACAAAATATCCTATTGCAAATAATTCCTATATCGATACCGAATTAGAGGCCAGAATGGAATTGGCCCAACTCAGCTCTTCATTGGTGCTGTCTATTCGTAAAAAGGTAAATATCAAAGTGCGCCAACCTTTACAAAAGCTGATGATACCAGTATTGGACGCCAAAATAGAATCGCGCCTGCGTCTAGTTGAGGACCTTATCAAAAATGAAGTAAACGTAAAAGAAATCGAGTATATAACTGAAACGGAAGGTGTCATTAAGAAAAAAGCGAAAGCTAATTTCAAAACATTAGGTGCAAAGCTTGGGGGAAAAATGAAGGCAGCGGCTGCGCTCATCAACAATTTAGACCAACAGCAAATAGCCATAATGGAGCGTGAGCAATCATTGAATATAATAGTCGATGGAGAACAAATTATCCTTGCACCTGAAGATATGGACATCATTGCCGAAGATATTCCAGGATGGTCTGTTGCCCATAAAGATAGCCTGACAGTTGCTTTAGATATTTCTATATCTGAAGAGCTGCAACATGAAGGAAATGCTCGTGAAATTGTAAATCGTATACAGAAAATACGGAAAGACGCTGATTATGAATTAACTGATAGAATTGCGGTATTCATAGAAAAAAATGAACAATTAAATGACAGTATTATTAAATTTTATACCTACATTTGCGCCGAAATTCTAGCAGATAAAATTGACATAATTGATAATGTATCTGATGGGGTTGAAATAGAGGTAAACGAAACACCTATAAAAATTCAAGTTTTAAAAAACAGACAATAGAGCTATGGCAACTAAAAAGAAAACTGCTTCTAAACCAGCTCCAGCCAAAAAAGCTGCACCTGCTAAGAAAGCTGCGCCAGCCAAAAAAGCTGCACCTGCTAAGAAAGTTGTAGCGCCAGCAAAAAAAGCTGCGCCTGCTAAAAAAGTGGTTGTACCTGCTAAAAAAGCCGCTCCAGCCAAAAAAGCTGTTCCTGCCAAAAAAGTAGTAGCTCCTGTTAAAAAAGCAGCACCCGCCAAAAAGGTAGTTCCCGCTAAAAAAGCAGTTCCTGCTAAAAAAGCAGTTCCTGCTAAAAAAGCAGTTCCTGCTAAAAAAGTAGTTCCCGCTAAAAAAGCTGTACCTGCTAAAAAAGTAGTTCCTGCTAAAAAAGCAGTACCTGCTAAAAAAGTAGTTCCTGCTAAAAAAGTAGTTCCTGCTAAAAAAGCAGTGCCCGCTAAAAAAGCAGTGCCCGCTAAAAAAGCAGTACCCGCTAAAAAGGTAGTACCCGTTAAAAAAGCAGTGCCTGCTAAAAAAGTAGTACCCGCTAAAAAGGTAGTTCCTGCTCAAAAAGTAGTTCCTGCAAAAAAGGTAGCTGCACCCCTAAAAAAATTGGTAGTAAGCAAACCTGAAAAAATAAAAAAAGAAAAACCTGTAAAGGAACCAAAAGTAAAAAAAGAAAAGGCGCCTAAAGTTGTTGTGAAAAAAGGGCCATCTGTGACTACGGTGAACAAGATTTTAAAGTCAATTGTAAACAATAGTAGCGGAACACCCGTACACCCTAGCAAGCCAACACCTGCGCCAGTAGGTCGCTCTTTACGTGATGATAAAAAACCACAAGTTATTGTTGCGCACCGTAGATTACAAAGTGAAACAAAAAAACCTGAAACAAAAGCAAATTTCAACGAGTTCAATCGTTCTTTGTTAGACGAGGCTCCTGTAGCAGAATCTATGGTGGGAAAAAGATACAGTGATGATGAATTGGTTGAATTTCGTGAAATCATTAATACGCGATTAGAAAATGCACGTAAGGAACTAGCTTACTTACAAGGCTTAATCATGCGTAAAGATGGAGCAGGTACAGAAGATTCAGAAAATCGTTTTAATGCAGAAGATGGAAGTGGTGCTATGGAGCGTGAAACTGTTTCGCAGTTAGCCAGCCGCCAAATTCAATTTATTACCAATTTAGAAAAAGCATTGGTGCGCATTGAAAATAAAACCTATGGTGTTTGCCGTGTTACGGGTAAGCTTATAGACAAAGCTCGTTTACGTGCAGTACCTCATGCTACACTCAGTATTGAGGCAAAAACAACAATGAAAAAATAGATTGTTGAATAGATTTTTTACAAATCAAAAAGCGAACATGTCCATTGACTTGTTCGCTTTTTGATTTAAGGACTTGATCGTGCCCTTTTTAAAAAAACTTGCATTTTATTGTGAAAAATTAATGCTTTTTAAGGTCTAAAAAACATACCTTTGCAGCCAAAATAAATACACAACATAATCTTACTATATGTCGGGACAACTTAAAGAGGTTCGTAATCGTATTAAATCCGTTACTTCTACCCAACAAATTACCAAAGCAATGAAAATGGTGAGCGCAGCAAAACTTCGTCGTGCGCAAGATGCCATTACTCAAATGGCCCCCTATTCGCGCAAATTACAAGAAATGCTCAGCAATATCGTTAGTAGTGCATCTAGCGACATGGAATTACCCTTAGCTGCTGAACGTGCCGCTGAAAAAGTATTATTAATTCCCATTACCAGCGACAGAGGATTATGCGGCGCTTACAATGCCAATGTCATTAAACTTACCCGCACAACCATTCAAGAAAAATATCCTAATGCCGAAATAAGCATTCTACCGCTGGGCAAAAAAGGCTTTGACTTCTTTACAAAAAATGGCTTTACAGTAATTGATAACTATTGGACAGTATTCCAAAACCTATCTTTTGAAAATGTTCGTGAAGCGGCCATTTACGCGCAACAAGCATTTTTAGACAAAAAATACGACCGTGTAGAAATTGTTTATAGTCAATTTAGAAATGCTGCAGTACAAAACTTTGTAAGCGAACCTTATCTACCCATACCCAAAGTGGTAAAGGCAGAAGGTGCAAAAAATGCAGACTTTATATTCGAGCCTTCAAAAGAAGTTTTGGTAGAAGAGTTAATGCCCAAAATTTTAAATACCCAAATATTTAAAGCCATTTTAGACGCTAATGCATCGGAGCATGGTGCACGCATGACCGCAATGGATAAAGCCAGCGAAAATGCAAATGAATTATTACGTAGCTTAAAAATTAGCTATAACCGTGCGCGACAAGCGGCTATTACAACAGAACTTACCGAGATTGTCAGTGGGGCTGCTGCCTTACAAGGTTAAACGAAACATAAGCTCATGTTGATTTAAAAAGCCACAAGTGAATTTTTCATTGTGGCATTTTTTTGTACCTATTTTATAAAATTTGAAAGAATGAACCAGTTTACCATACAATTACAAAACAAAATTGAACCGTATAGGCAACAAATTATTAACCATCCAGTATATGCTCATATAAAAACTATCGAGGATTTGGGTGTCTTTATGCAACATCATGTATATGCCGTATGGGATTTTATGTCTTTACTCAAAAGTTTACAAAATAACCTTACCTGCACAAGCGTACCCTGGTTTCCAAAAGGTTCTGCCGAAAGTCGATTTTTGATCAATGAAATAGTAGTGGGAGAAGAATCTGATGTAGATGAAAATGGCATAAGAATGAGTCATTTTGAACTCTATCTTAATGCGATGAAACAATGTAGTGCCGAATTGAATGGAATTCAAAATTTTATTCAGGAGCTATCCCTAAGCAACAATTTAGATACTGCGTTTAAAAAGGCTTCTACAGGGAAAGCTTCTGAAGAATTTGTACGTTTCACCTTTGATGTTATCAATAGTAAAAAAGATTATTTACAGGCTGCTATTTTTACTTTTGGGAGAGAGGATTTAATACCAGGAATGTTTTTATCCCTAGTGGCAAAAATGCATCAAGAATTTCCGCAAAAAATCGCAACATTCAAATACTATTTAGAAAGACATATAGAAGTTGATGGCGACCATCATAGTCATTTAGCCTTACAAATGACAGAGAACCTATGTGCAAATGATGAAAGCAAATGGAAGGAAGTGGAAGAAACCACAATCCTTTCTTTACAAAAGAGATTAGGGCTTTGGGATGGTGCATTGCAACAAATTTTGCACCAAAAAGCCAGCCCTAATCAATAAGAAAAATTGAAGGATATTTGTACCGTTCTATTTTTGATGAAGCATGCACAACAAAAATGACATCTTGTAACAATCATTTTTTTGTTTTGGAGTATTCTATAATCAAATGACACCATAACTTTCTTTTCTGAGCGATAGCCTAACTTCGTACTTTCAAATATACCATCATGGGCAAAATAGCCATTAACATAGCTACGGGAAGCATTCAACAAAGTGAAACCATTGTAGGAATAGACCTTGGCACAACCAATAGCCTCATTGCAATAGTGCGCCATGACACAAAAAAGGCTATAGCCTTGCGCGAAATTGATGGCCTTACACTAGTACCCTCTGTACTGCATTTTGATCATTTTGGCAATCCAAGTGTGGGCGTTTCTGCGGCCGAAAAGATGATTAGCGATCCCCAAAATACCATTTACTCTGTCAAAAGATTAATGGGTAAAAGCTATAAAGATGTAGCTGGCGAAACCAATCAATTCTCCTACAAAGTCATTGATGACAATAGTGATTCATTAGTGAAAATTCAAGTTGGGGAGCGGTTTTATTCTCCTGTAGAATTGTCCTCACTCATTTTAAAAGAATTGAAAACACGTGCCGAGCACATTCTCAAAACACCCGTTAATAAAGCGGTAATTACAGTACCCGCCTACTTCAACGACACCCAACGCCAAGCGACTAGAGATGCGGGTAAACTTGCGGGTTTGGATGTCTTACGCATCGTTAATGAACCTACGGCAGCGAGTCTTGCTTATGGAATGGGACTCAAAGCCGAGGAAGAAAAAACTATTGCCGTATATGATTTAGGTGGTGGTACATTTGATTTATCCATTTTACATATTCATAATGGCATTTGTGAAGTTTTGGCCACCAATGGAGACACCTTCCTTGGAGGAGATGATTTTGACCAAGCCATCGTAAAACATTGGATACAAGAATTAAATCTCCAATCCTCCAATAATAGCCAAGCTGGGCTTCGACTTGCTGCAGAAAGAGCCAAAAAACAACTTTCAGAAAGCGATTTTTTTGAGGAAAAAACAAGTGAATACACCCTATCATTGAGTCGAGCGCAATTGGAGATAATAGCCTCACCTTTAATACAGCGTAGCCTTGATTGTTGCCGCAATGCCCTCAATGACGCTCAGCTGTCAATTAATAATATAGATGAGGTAGTAATGGTGGGTGGCAGCACACGCCTGTATTTGGTCAAAGAAAAAGTAAAGCAATTCTTTGGAAAAGATCGTTTACATGACAGCCTTAATCCAGACGAAGTTGTAGCACTAGGAGCAGCCATACAAGCCGATATATTGGCCGGCAATAACACTGAAATGTTATTATTAGATGTAACTCCTTTAAGCCTTGGTATCGAAACGATGGGTGGATTGATGGATGTTCTTATTCCTCGAAATTCTAAAATACCCAACAAAGCGGGTAGGCAGTATACTACTCAAATTGATGGACAAAGCAGTATGCGTATTTCTGTTTTTCAAGGAGAGCGCGATTTAGTAAAAGATAACAGAGCTTTAGCCACATTGAATCTTAGTGGAATTCCAGGCATGCCTGCCGGACTACCCAAAGTTGAAGTCAGCTTCTTAATTGATGCCGATGGCATACTTAAAGTAAGCGCAAAAGAATTGCGCAGTGGTGTAGAGCAAAGCATTGAAATCAGTCCTAAATATGGCCTTACGGATGAGCAAATGGAAGCCATGCTGCTCGATTCACTGAGCAATGCAAAAGAAGACATGCAAGCAAGAGCTTTAGTGGAGGCCAGTACAGAAGCACAACAAATGCTTGATACTGTCAGTCGTTTTTTACAAAAAAATGGTTCTTTGTTACAAGAGGAGGAACATAAAACGACCCAAAAGCAAATGAATATACTCAAAGAGGCCATTGAGTCGAAAGATAAAAACCTCATTCAGACCGAAACCGAGAAATTAAACGAGATTACTAGGCCCTATGCCGAAAGACTTATGGATGCTGCCCTAACGGAAGCCATGAAAGGTAAAAAAATCCTGTAATCCTTAGAAAAAACAGCCCCAAAACTTTAATCCACATGATATCCCTATAAGATATAGTGATGCGTTTTGAATAGGAATATTTAGTAATTTGCTGCTTCAATAATGTTAATTCTATAAAAACTAGGAATGAAGCACCTTTTTTTACTTTTTGGCCTATCAGCAATTTCGGTAAGCACTTTTGCGCAGCAAAATTCACAACATAGTCATACAGGCGATAAATTTGGGGTATCTGTATTCCATAAAAGTCATTTATTGACACCCATTACCCGCACTGACATCGGTACAGATGCTAAACTTTCAGCGCAATTTCCTACTTGGATGGTCGGAACGGATCAATGGACAGGCGGATTTAAGGAGCTTAATGGTAAGCCTATGAATGTACCCGGTGCTACTTTGCTTGAAAAAGCAAAGAATTTGATGAAAAATCAATTGGCTGTGGTGGGTATCAAGGCAGAAGACTGGAAATTAGATCATCAAATGACTAATGATAAAGGATTTACCTTTTTGTATTTTTATCAAGAGGTTGCAGGACAAAAAGTGACCTTCGCCAAAATGCATTTTCGTTTTACCCAAGAAGGTAAAATTGCTCGTATCAATATGACTGGTTATGGCAATCCTGATGTATCCTTAAAGCCAAGTATTAGCGTTGAGAAAGCTTTAGATATTGCTATTGCTGAAATGGACGATGCCGTAATGACCCAAAAATCCATCGATAAAAACCTCGTTTGGTTTCCCATCCCTTCTGAAAAAGGATATACCCTGCACCCTGCTTATAAATTTTCGGTGGAAGGTACAATAGCCCAATCGAGCAGCATTCCCTTGAATATGTTTGGGTATGTAGATGCAATAACAGGTGATTTATTGTATAGAGATAATGAAACCAAGGATGCTATTGACTTAAAAGTAGTAGGAAGTGTATTTGTTGATGGATACTTAAATCCAGCAAAATCGGTAGGCTTACCTTATGTAACGGCTAAAATAGGCACTGCAACAACTTTATTAGCCAATGATACTGGTTTTTTCAGTAGTGCTACACTACCATTACCCTCAACAGCAACTGTTACGCTAGAAGGCCCATGGTCTAAAGTGCGCTCTGCACCCCATTCAAATGCTACGCCATCTTTTAGCAAAACAATTTCTGCACTTGGTGGTGCTGACTCTTTTAAGTCTACGGGTATTGCTAGCCGCCGACATTTAAACGCTTATTATCATGTCAATACTGTACATGACCATATGAAAAAAATGTACGGCACAAGCTTTACTGGCATGGACTATGCATTGGCTACCAATGTGGATGTTACTGGTACTTGTAATGCATTCTTTACAGCAGCAAGTGGTAGTTCGATAAACTTTTACCCAGCTGGTGGTGGCTGCGAATCTTTTGCCGAAATTCGCGATGTTGTTTATCATGAATATGGTCATGCCATTGTGAGCAGAATGTACACTGGAGGCATGGCCAATGGTGGATTAAATGAAGGACAAGCAGATGTTTGGAGCATGAGCATTACTGGCGACAGTATTTTGGCCAGAGGTAGTTCAACAGGTGCTCCAGGTAGTTTTATTCGTAGATATGACGTAGGCTATAAAGTATATCCAAGAGATTTAGTGGGCCAAGTTCATGCTGATGGAGAAATCATCGCCGGTGCATGGTGGGACTATGGTAAAAATGTAGGCAGCAAAGATTCAATGGCTAAATTATTTGCCGAAACACTTTTAAACGAAAAACCTGACGGCGCTAATGGTACCGAAGGTGCTGTTTATTATGAAATGTTGATTGGGGCTTTGGTGAATGATGACAATGATGCTAATTTATCAAACGGAACACCCCATATGCCTGAAATCGTAAAAGCATTTGCGAAGCATGGTATTTACCTTTTACAGGATGTGAAAATTACCCATAACGAAATAGACCATCAACCTGCGGGAACAGCAATTAAAGTAACGGCTACAGCAACTGTTTCCAACCCTATGTTCTTTAAAGAGCTCAATTTGGTTTATCGCAATCGTACAGGAACTTGGATTACCATTCCAATGGTAGATGCGGGTGGATATAATTTCAGTGCAACTATTCCAGCACAATCTGGTGGTACTATTGTTGACTATTATTTTTCTGCAGTAGATATTGTCAATGTTGAAGGTGTTTTTGGACCAGCTAATTATTTCCCCATTGCACTTCTTGCCGAAAATCGTGTAACACTTAAC
Source organism: Chitinophagaceae bacterium (assembly GCA_034680125.1). Taxonomy (GTDB): domain Bacteria; phylum Bacteroidota; class Bacteroidia; order Chitinophagales; family Chitinophagaceae; genus Rurimicrobium. Next base: position 4,109 of record JAXITL010000017.1, on the reverse strand, counting down.
TACCAATTTGCGGTGGGTGTTTCTAAAAAAACAACTATTGATTTTGAATCTACCTTAAATCCAGACTGGTCATTAGGTATTAGTACAGATAATGCCAGTACGGGTATATGGGTTCAAGTAAAGCCAATAGCTACTTCCAATAGTGGATTAGCAGTACAAACTGGTAATGACCATACTAGCGGAAGTGGTCAATGCTTGGTTACCGGTAACTCTAGCTCTTTCAATGCCTATACCCAAAGCGTTAAAAGTGGAACAACTACCGTTTTGAGCCCATTCTTTGATTTAACAGGCTACACGAATCCTATCGTGGAATATTACCGTTGGTTTAGTAATGATAGAGGTCGTAACCCTAAAAAAGAAATTTTCCGTGCACAAATGTCTGCAGGAAGTACTTTCTTTTACAAAGACGTAGACAATACTAACCAATCAGATCATCAATGGAGAAGACGTGTATTCAACCCCAATGACATTTTCCCAGGCGCTACCAAAATGCAGCTTAAATTTATAGCTACCGAAACCATTCCTGTTGGCAGTACCCAAAACGGTTTGGTAGAAGCTGCGATAGATGATATTGTTATCTATGAGAGTAACAGCATTAGCAGTGGCATAAACAATGTTCAACAAGAGTTAGCTCAAATTTACCCTAACCCAGCTACAGACTTTATCAATGTCATTTTGCCTGCAAATGCTCAGCAAACAAGCATTCAATTCTATGATATCACTGGAAAATTATTGAGCCAAGTGAATACACAGAAGGGCAAAAACAATTATCAAATTGATACTAAATCAATGACGCCTGGTCAGTATATGTTGGTCATTTCTATGGACAAAACCATACAAACACGTACCATTACCATTAATCGTTAATTGAACTAAGGTTTCATCAGTTTTTTAATCTGGCACAACGCTTGCTTTGACTTACAAAAGCAAGCGTTGTTTTTTTCAACTAAACCGAAAGTATTAGTTTCAGTAACACAGTATCAATATTTTATTGAAAAAAATGTTTGAAAAAAGTTGCACAAAATTTGGAAGATTGAAATTTTAATTTACCTTTGCAATCCCAAACAAGGGAAAACAATTAGTTCTTTTAAAACAACAACAATGCGAAAGTAGCTCAGCTGGTAGAGCACAACCTTGCCAAGGTTGGGGTCGCGCGTTCGAATCGCGTCTTTCGCTCCAAAAACAAAAGTCCAGACCACAATTATTGGTTTGGATTTTTTGTTTGCGAAAACAAGTTGATTAGTACTATATTTACTGTTCAATTGTTCAAAAGCCAAGCCCTGGTGGTGAAATTGGTAGACACGCAGGACTTAAAATCCTGTTTGCAGCAATGCAAGTGCCGGTTCAAGTCCGGCCTGGGGCACTAAAAAACAAAAAAACCGACATTGTATAATGTCGGTTTTTTTTATGGTTCAAATGTTTAGTTCAAACACCGAGTTCAGCTCGTAATTTTTTGGTGAGTTTATCGACAACAGAATCGTAGGATTTCTGCAGATACGATTTCCATTCTTTACCACTAAGATTATTAATGTCTTTTACTGCTATCCATTTTCTTTTGGCAAAATGAGCCGCTTGACCAAAGCCTTCTCCCCTTTCGCAAAGCGCTTCAAAATCCTCTTCACTCACCTTAAAACAAGCCCTCACTGGCAGTTCATCTGGTGTTGTGAGCAAAAACATTTTAGCTCCGACACTGAACACCAAATGCTCTTCCCATTTGATGTCTTCGGTAACAGCCTTAAAAGAATGGGCCAAAGTTTGCAGCTGTTCTAAATCCATAATCGTGCAAATTATATTCAGGTAAATTTAATAAAATAGCCCACGAAAAAATATCGTGAGCTATGTTCAAATTGTTAGTTAAATTGAAAAACCTTTGTCTTATACTTCGTCTTCGCTCAGTATGACAAAGTTTTTTTTACAAAGGAATATTACCGTGCTTGCGTTTGGGCCTAAGTACCACTTTATGCTCCAGCATTTTAAACGCATTGATGAGCTTGGCTCGAGTAAGTTCGGGCAAAATCACCTCGTCGATAAAACCACGCGCCGCAGCGCCATAAGGATTGGCAAATTTCTCGGTGTATTCCATTTCTTTTTCTTTCCACTTGGCCTCTTTGTCTTCGGCTGCTGCAATCTCATTTTTAAAGATAATTTCGGCAGCACCTTTGGCACCCATTACGGCAATTTCGGCTGTAGGCCAAGCATAGTTAAGGTCGGCACCAATATGTTTTGAATTCATTACATCATAAGCACCACCATAGGCTTTGCGGGTGATCACTGTGATTTTGGGTACTGTTGCCTCGCTGAGTGCATAGAGCAATTTAGCGCCATTGGTGATAATACCATTCCATTCTTGGTCGGTACCCGGAAGGAAGCCCGGCACATCTACCAATACCAAAAGAGGAATATTGAAGGCATCGCAAAAACGAACAAAACGAGCTGCTTTTTTACTCGAATTGATATCCAATACACCCGCCATACTCGCTGGCTGATTGGCTACAATACCAATGCTACGACCACCAAGGCGTGCAAAACCAACCACAATATTTTCGGCATACTGCTTATGCACCTCTAAGAAGGTATCGGCATCCACTAGCTCCTCAATCACTTCCTTCATATCATAAGGCTGATTGGGGTTTTCGGGGATGATGCTATTCAATTTGCTACGCAATTCATCTGCAGCCTCATAAGGATAAACAGGCGCATCATCTTCGCAATTTTGAGGAATATAACTGAGCAATTGTTTTAAATGGTTGATACATTCTACCTCATTACTGCTGGTAAAATGGGTCACGCCCGACCTGGAAGCATGTGTTTGGGCACCACCCAATTCTTCGCTGGTAACGGTTTCGTGGGTCACCGTTTTCACTACATTGGGCCCTGTTACAAACATGTAGGAGGTATTTTCCACCATCGAAATAAAGTCGGTAATGGCTGGCGAATAAACCGCGCCGCCTGCACAAGGACCCATTATAGCGGATAATTGCGGGATCACACCTGAGGCTTTTACATTGCGGTGAAAAATATCGGCATAGCCGCCTAGGGACACCACGCCCTCTTGGATGCGAGCGCCACCACTATCGTTGAGCCCAATGAGCGGAGCACCATTTTGCAATGCCAAGTCCATTATTTTACAAATCTTTTCGGCATGGGTTTCTGAAAGACTACCACCAAAAACGGTAAAATCTTGTGAGAAAACATACACCAAACGACCATTTATTTTGCCATAGCCAGTTACTACCCCATCGCCGAGATAGATTTCTTTTTCCATACCAAAATCTTTGCTGCGATGGGCTACAAACATGCCAATCTCTTCGAAAGTGCCTTCATCGATTAAGAGTTGAATACGCTCACGAGCGGTAAGTTTTCCCTTTTTATGTTGGCTTTCAATACGTTTTTGACCACCGCCTAAAATGGCTTCAGATTGCTTTTGGCTTAAAATATCTAGTTTATTCATTGGTATAGATGTTGGGCAATAAGGAATTGCCATTTAAAATAATTGAATTGGATCCTGTTTACTTTGCTTTCACTTCTTGTGTCGCAGTTCGGAAAACATCCTCCATACTTTGTGTTTCGGATTGAAGCGAATGGATATTGACATCATTATTGAGCGCCCATTGCATGACTGCTTTGCGCAATTCATCAGGCTTAGTGGTATAGAGTTTCCAACGCATATTGCCCATATCTTCCATTTTGCCAATACCGGCTATTTTTTGCAATAATTCCTTGGAAATAACCTTTTCAAAAGTGATTAACAAGCTACTGCTGTTGCCTACTTTTTGTAGGTTTTGAATATGGTCATCGGCTACAATAGTACCATTGTTGATAATAATGATGCGACTACACATAGCCTCTACTTCTTGCATGATATGTGTAGACAATAAGACCGTTTTTTCTTTACCAATATTGATGATCAAATCACGAATTTCAACGATTTGGTTGGGATCAAGACCTGAAGTTGGTTCGTCTAAAATGAGCACATCTGGATTATGGATCATGGCTTGAGCCAAACCGACACGCTGTTTATAACCCTTGCTGAGGGTGCCTATTTTTTTATGGGCTTCTTTGCTTAAGCCAGTCATTTTCACCATCTCTTCAATTCTATCAGCACGTTT
>JAXITL010000016.1:0-30615 GCA_034680125.1 Chitinophagaceae bacterium | reverse complement strand
TGGTGCCAAATTCATCAAGCTGATTGGGCAATACGTTGAAGAAAATGATATTGAAAAGGCTGATGAATTTGTGATGAAAAGTGTGGTGAATAAAAGTGGTATGAAAGTCTTTATCATCACCAATATCGATAAAAGAATCCCACTCGAAACTATTGCTAAAAATAAAGGCATCACCATTTCAGAATTGCTTGGCGAAATGGAGACCATTGTTGCTAGTGGTACCAAACTCAACATTAGCTATTGTATCGATGATGAATTGGATGAAGATGAACAAGAAGATATTTTTGACTATTTCCGCAACAGCCAAGACGATAACTTGAATGATGTGTACGAAGAGTTTAAAGACCAAGATGTAAGTATAGAAACTTTACAATTGATGCGTATTATGTTCTTGAGTGAATATGGTAACTAACAAAATTGCTTTTACATAATTACTGCTCCAATTCATGAAAAATATAAACGAGTGTTTGGGTTTATTGACGCCAACCAAAACTATTTTCATCACAACACATCATAAGCCCGATGGCGATGCTATTGGTAGTATGATGGCTTTGGCCCATTATTTCCTCAAAAAAGGACATAAAGTTCATCCTGTATCCCCAAGTGAGGTGCCTGATTTTTTGACCTGGATTCCCGGCATCGAATTGGCTATGAATTATGAGGCAGAGCCTAAATTGGTTGAAAAAGCATTGGCCTCATCAGATATTATTTTCTGCTTGGATTTTAATGACCTCAGTCGTGTAAAAAGTATGGAGAGCCTTTTGCTCAGTGCAAGCCAGCCAAAGGTTCTGATAGACCATCACCTGTTCCCTAAACCTACATTTGAGTATGGCGAAAGTGATGCCAGCAAAAGCAGTACTTGCGAAATGGTTTATGATTTCATCAACTTGGCAGGCGATAATGAGCTGATTGATGCACAAATGGGAACTTGTCTGTATACTGGTGCTATGACCGATACAGGCTCCTTTCGCTTTCCGGCTTGTACCGCATCCGTACACCACATGATTGCCGACTTGATGCGTAAGGGTTTAAAACATAGTATCATTCACGAAGAAATTTATGATGCATGGAGCGCGCGTAGAATGAAGTTTCTAGGGTACATCTTGCATCAAAAAATGGAAATATTTCCTGAGTACCATGCAGGTTTGATTTGTATCAGCCAGCAAGATTTAGACTTGTTTGATGTGCGCACTGGGGATACCGAAGGCTTAGTAAATTATCCACTGAGTATTGCAGGTATTCATTTTGCCACCCTTATTATCGAGCGAAAAGATGGTATTAAAATGTCTTTCCGCAGTAAAGGTAAAGTCGACGTTAATTCATTTGCACGGGAACATTTTAATGGTGGGGGGCATTTCAACGCCTCTGGCGGTCAATCTTCACAATCTTTTTTAGAAACAATTGTTCGTTTTAAACAAATTTTATCCGAATTTCACGCCCAATTAAACAATAATCATTAATCTAAATTTATGTTCAAACAGATTCTTACAGTTGCTGCAATGGCAACAATCGTTGTCGGTGCTGCATCTTGCAGTGGCAATAAAACATTCAAAAAAACAAAAGATGGTGTTGAATACCTTATTGTAAAAGACGAAAAAGGTGAAAACGCTAAAATTGGCGATATTATCGAGTACAACATGTTGGTTAAAATTGGCGATAGTGTTATGTATGACAGCCGCAAAATGAACGACAACAAACCTGTTCAAATGGCCTTGCAAGACAATCCTTCTGCCAACAAATCAATGGACCCAACTGAAGTAATTAAAATGATGTCTGCCGGCGATAGCGCAGTTGTGCGTGTTGGTTTAGATTCTATGGCGCGTAAAATTTACACTTTTGCCAAAGCGACTGATAAATTGGAATTCCAATTTTCAATGGTTTCTATCAAAAGCAAAGAAAAATTTGAAGCAGAAATGAAAGAAAAATCTGCTGCACAAGCTGGTATAGACGACAAATTAATCACTGAATACCTTGCCAAAAACAACATTACTGCTCAAAAAACAGCAAGTGGTTTATACTATGTTATTAGCCAACCTGGTACTGGCGCCAATGCTACTGCTGGCCAAACTGTAAAAGTAATGTACACGGGTAAATTACTTGATGGTAAAGTATTTGATTCAAATATAGATCCTCAATTTCAACACCCAGAACCACTTGAATTTCCATTAGGAAAAGGTAATGTAATCCCAGGTTGGGACGAGGGTATCGCCTTGCTCAATAAAGGTGCGAAAGCAACTTTATTTGTACCAAGCCCATTGGCTTATGGCGCTCAAGGAAATCAAGGTATGATCGCACCCAATTCTATTTTGATTTTTGATGTTGAACTCATCGATTTCAATTAGTTCATGCGCTTTGCAGATTACCTACCCTCCAGTTTTTAATAAAATTTAAACGTACATATTTCAATGAAAAAATTAGCAATCCTATCACTAAGTTGTATCGCATTGACTACCGTTTGTCGTGCGCAAGAACCACAAGGAGAAAAGCAAAACTTTATGGTGCAGCCCGTTACTTTGGGTAAAACAGTAAATGGTTGGACAGAAGTAAGCAATGGCTTATTGATGAGAATTTGGAAAGATGCCAAAGGCGAAGCACCACAAATAGGTGATTTCATTACTTTGCATACGCAAGCCCATGTTGGTGATAGTATTTTATTTAGCTCGCGCCAAGCCAACAATAATGAAGCTTTTGAATTACAAGTTCGTCCTGCGCAACAGCCTCGTTTCGACTTAATGGACGGTTTTACATTGTTAAGTGCTGGTGACAGTGCCACCTTTCGTATTCCTTTGGATACGATACTTACCATGGGTGCACCCGAGCTTCCTTGGATGAAAAAAGGTGCTGGCATGTGGTTTGACCAAGATGTAGTGATCGTAAAACAAAAGAAACAAGCCGATGCTTTTAAAGAAAAAGCACAAAAAGGCAGAGCACAAATGATTACTGATTCTATTGCAATCAATAACCATTTGAAAGCAAAAAATATCACAGGCGCCAAAAGACACCCTTCTGGTTTGTATTACAAAATGATTAAGGTAGGTACTGGCGATACAGCTAAGGCGGGCCAAAAAGTAAGCGTAAAATATACCGGTAAAACACTTGAAGGCAAAACATTTGATTCGAATGTGGATAGTGCTTTTAAGCATGTTGAACCATTTAGTTTTACTTTAGGTCAAGGTCAAGTTATTCCAGGTTGGGATATCGGTGTTTCCTTGTTGAAAAAAGGTTCTAAAGCTACCTTGTACATCCCAAGCCCAATGGCTTATGGTGAGCGTAGCCCAAGTCCTGATATACCCAAAAATGGTATTTTGATTTTTGATGTTGAAGTTACCGATATCGAAGCAGCAGCTCCAGCTCCTGCGGCAGAACATGGTCCTGGCGATGGTCACAACCACTAATTAATTACTATGAATTTTTCAGTAAAACTGATAACAATACTGACAGGGTGTTTGCTTAGCGCAAATGCCCTGTTTGCTTTTAACCGTCAAGATATTTTGCGTGGCAGCAATGGCCGTGGAAGGGATTGGTGGGATGTGCAACATTATAAACTAACCTTTAGCCTTGATACTGCTGCTAGAACAATTAGTGGTTCTAATACGATTCAATTTAAAGTATTGGGCAAAGAAAGAGATTCAATGCAAATCGATTTGCAAGCGCCAATGATTTTAGATTCGGTTCTCCTAATCGATAATTCAAAAATTAACTTTAGCAGAGAGGGCAATGTGTATTGGCTTGATTTTTCTTTTGCAAAAGCAAGACCACAGGAATATTATAGCATCACTTTATTCTATCATGGTAAACCCCGGAAAGCGGTAAAAGCCCCTTGGGATGGAGGTTTTATCTGGGCAAAAGACAGCTTAGGCAATCCTTGGGTTTCGGTGGCTTGCCAGGGATTGGGTGCAAGTAGCTGGTGGCCTTGTAAGGATTACCAGGGGGATGAACCAGATTATGGCATGAAATTAAGACCAACTAATCTAGAGGAATTATTTGTCTTAAATGGGAAATCGAATGTCGATACCCTTCCTATAGAAGTATTGGGTATGACCGAAACCAAATACCTATTTAACCCTTGGGAAATTAAAAGTCCAATCAATACCTACAACGCCACCTTCTATTTAGGAGATTATGTTTCTTTAATTGATAGCTACAAAGGCAAAAAAGGAATCCTCGACATAAGGTACAATCCTTTACGCTACAACGAAACCCGCGCCAAAGAGCATTTCAAGCAAGTTAAAAAAATGCTCGAAGCATTTGAATATTGGTTTGGGCCTTATCCTTTTTACGAGGATGGCTATAAGATAGTCGAAGCGCCTTTTCTGGGCATGGAGCACCAAAGCGCGATTGCTTATGGTAATAATTATCAAATGGGTTACCGTGGTAAAGACCGCAGTGGCACTGGGGTGGGTCTTTTGTTTGATTTTATTATTGTGCATGAAAGTGGCCACGAATGGTTTGGTAACAGCATTACTGCTGCCGATATAGCCGACAACTGGATTCACGAAGGATTTACCACATACGCTGAAGCCTTATTTGTTGAATATTGGAATGGCAAAGTACAATCTTATGCATATACCCGTGGCGAATGGAAAAACATCGCCAATGACCGACCTATCATCGGCAATTATGGGGTAAACGATGCAGGTAGTGGCGATAAATATGACAAGGGGAGTGCCTTGGTACATACCATTCGATTACTGATGAACAATGATGAGCAGTTTCGGGCAATGCTGCACAAAATGAATGATACTTTTTACCACAAGCAAATTACCACCAAGCAAATGGAAGATTTTATCATTGGCTATTCGGGTTTGCCCTTACAACCTATTTTTAATCAATATTTGCGTACAACAATGATACCCGAATTGGAATGTGTGAAAAAGCAGCGCAGCTTTAAATTTCGATTTAAAAATATTGTCCCTGGATTTGAATTGCCGTTAAATTATACCATGAATGGTAAATTATACCATCAAAGGGTTGGAGTAGATTGGATAGAATTGAAATTGCCCGAGGGTTCACATCATATTCTTTTCAAAGAAGATTTTTTGATAAAAGTTAACAATGCTCGCTGATTTTTCACCGAAATTTCATCCAAAATTGGTCCTGTCATTTTCTTTCCTTTTACTTTTGATTTTCTAAAAATTAAAAAATCTATAAACAATGAATAACCACGAAATTGATTACAGAATTGTCGGCGAAGAGATGCAATACGTAGAGGTAGAACTTGACCCCAATGAAACGGCTATTGCCGAGGCGGGCTCTTTTATGATGATGGATGAAGGCATTGAAATGTCTACTATTTTTGGTGATGGCAGCAACGCTGGTCCTAACACCAATTTCTTTGGTAAACTACTGAGTGCGGGTAAGCGTGTGCTCACGGGCGAAAGTTTGTTTATGACTACTTATACCAATATGGGCCAAGGCAAAAAGCACGTCTCTTTTGCTGCTCCTTATCCTGGTAAAATTATTGCTTTGGATTTGATGCGTCTTGGTGGTCGGGTTACCTGTCAAAAGGATAGTTTTCTGTGCGCAGCTAAAGGTGTTGCTATCGGCATAGAGTTTCAACGCAAATTAGGTACTGGTTTGTTTGGTGGTGAAGGGTTTATTATGCAAAAATTAGAAGGTGATGGCATGGCTTTTGTACATGCGGGTGGTCATGTTTTGGAGCGCGAATTGATGCCTGGTGAAGTATTGAAAATTGATACGGGTTGTATCGTGGCATTTACGCATGGCGTTTCCTACGACATTCAGTTTGTTGGCGGCATCAAGAATACGCTATTTGGTGGCGAAGGTGTGTTTTTTGCCACTTTGCGTGGCCCTGGAAAAGTGTGGATTCAAACCTTGCCTATTAGTCGTTTGGCGGGTAGGATATTGTCTTACGGCACTTATAGCCGCAAAGAAGAGGGTAGTATCCTCGGGGGGTTGGGCAATTTGCTGGATGGTGATGGTATCTAGAATAATCTTATAGACAATAAAAAACGTGAAGACTCAAGAAAGTCATTCACGTTTTTTTAGTTTAAAAAGAGGTGTACAATATTTTCGGACAACATGTACAATTTTTTACAATAGTCGTTGAAAGATCAAGGATCAACATTTTGGCCAGTACTAATTTCTTGATGCCTAATTTAAGCCTAAACATCGACACTTCTAAAGGCTAAAAGGATGTATTTTCGCAGTTCAGTTATGGAGAAACAAAGTTGGTTCGAATCTTGGTTTAATTCACCTTATTATAAGGTTTTATACCAAAATAGAGATAGGAATGAAGCCGAAGATTTTACAGATGCCTTGTTACAACATCTGCAACCCAAAATGGGCAGTAGAATTTTGGATATTGGCTGTGGTGAAGGCCGTTTTGCTATACAGTTTGCTCAAAAAGGTTTTGAGGTAACGGGTATCGATTTGGCTGAAAAGCAGATTGAAAAAGCATTGAAATGGGAACGCGATAACCTGCATTTTATGGTGCATGATATGCGGCTTCCTTTTTACATCAACTACTTCGATTATGCGTTTAATCTCTTTACTAGTTTTGGTTATTTTGCTAGCGAAAAGGATAATATGAAGGCGGCAAAGTCATTTGCGGCAGGATTGAAAGTTGGCGCTACCTTAGTAATTGACTATCTGAATAGGGATTGGGTTTTGCAGCAATTAAAGCCATTTGAACTTATCGAACGAGAGGGGGTTAAATTTGAAATCCAAAAAGATTTTGATGGCAAACACATTATAAAGCACATCCGTTTTGTAGATGCTGAAGGCCAATCAAAACATTATACCGAAAGGGTTTCTGCCTTTGTTTTGCAAGATTTTGTTCAATTGTTTGCAGCGGTAGGATTATCCCATCAAGCAACTTTTGGTGATTATCATCTTGCCAATTATGATGCTGCACATTCGCCTCGAATGATCATGATTTTTAAAAAATAATTATTGCTTATGGAAATAATTCAACGATTGGTAGAGCAGGATAAAAAGATTTGGTATAAGATCAATGTTTTGTGGCAAAACAAAATATTAGATACGATTGCTCCCATCTTGCGAAACCCCAATACCTGGATTCCGCTGTATGTTTTTTTGGCAATTTTTATTCCTTATAAATATGGGAAAAAGGGTTTTTATTGGTGTATTGGTTTTTTAGTGACTTTTGCCTTGAGTGATTATACAAGTGCTTCCATTATCAAGCCCTTGGTGCATCGCGTTCGTCCATGTAATGATGTGACCCTGCACAAGACGGTGCACCTATTGATCGATTGTGGCAGTGGTTATAGCTTTCCTTCGGCTCATGCTGCCAATCATTTTGCCCTTGCCTTTTTTATGTTGATAAGTTTGCACAAGCAGTTTAAATGGGTTTGGATACCGGCCCTTCTTTGGGCATTTTCAGTGGCATATTCCCAGGTATATGTGGGTGTTCATTTTCCTTTGGATGTTCTTTTTGGGGGCATTTTGGGTCTAGGTATTGGATGTTGTACCGGCTTGTTTTTTAATAGAAAAGTGGGTTTGAAGTAAACCTTTTTAATGTGGCATTAAACTTTTTGATATTCCTAAAGTCTCAGTTGCACAATTTGTTGTTTTTAAAAAATGTATGATGATGAAAAAACTTTTGATGTTACTTGGTTTGGTTCCTTTTATTTTTTCTTCTTGTGTAAAGCGAGATTTTGAACCAACCATAAATGTTACACCCTTTACGTTTGTTGATGAATTTGATGATAATCGTAATAATTGGCAGTTTGCTGATGGCCCCAATTTGGCCTATGGTGTAATAAGCAATGGTACTTTTAAAGTAGATTACAATGACGATGTACATGAGGCTTACTATGTTTCAAAAGGTATTGATCTCAATGTGAATAGTGATTTTACGCTGTATTCCAAAATAGGTTCAAACAAGAATATGGGTATTTTGTTTGGCTATAATGGTGGGGCAATTGGTGGCGGATATGGTTATAGCTTTACTGTTGATTACAATGGTTATTTTGCCTTGTATGATGAAGGTGGAAATGGCTCGGGTGCTGGTATTACAGCCATTATCCCTGCTACACAATACAATTTTATAAATCGTAATGGTAATTGGAATGAGCTGCGCCTCGAAAAACGGGCTAGAAGATGGATTGGCTATATCAATAATATCGAAGTTTTTAATGTCGAAGCTCGCATGATGAGGGGTAACGGCGTGGGTTTTGTAGTAGAGTCACAGACACAAGGAGAAGCTGATTATCTGCAAGCAGATTGGTTTCGTTAGGCTTTTAAAAGACTTGTGTTGAAAACCACCTTGTTCTGTTATGATAAACAGGGTGGTTTTTTCTATAAGTCCTAATCCTCGTTTTTAGATATTTTATACCACAAGAAGGAGAAAATGAATTATTTAGCTCACGCCTATTTGTCTTTTGGCCATGCACAAATTTTATTGGGCAATATGATTGGTGATTTTGTGAAAGGTACTGAGGCCCAAATGGATATCTATCCAAAAGCTGTAAAACAGGGATTGATTTTGCATCGTCAAATCGACTCTTTTACAGACCAACATGCCGCTATTCGTGAAGCAAAAAAAATTTTCAGACCTAAATATGGTTTGTATTCGGGTGCAGTGGTAGATACACTGATGGATCATTTTATTGCCAATGACGCATCGCTATTTGCAAATGAACCCGCATTAGATTATTTTGTGCAACAAGTTTATAAGCAATTGGGCGATCAACAAGTACATTTCCCAGCAAAGTTTGTGCCTTATTATGAGAGCATGATTACTCATAACTGGTTGTTTCATTACCGTAATGAATATGGTATACAGCGTTCATTAAATGGGTTAATGCGCAAAGCCAAACACATAGACGAGGTGGATTCTGCCTTTGAATTATTGCTCATGAAAAAAGACACCCTACAAGACTTGTACCAACAGTTTATGGGGGAAATGATTTCTTTTGTTAAAATTACAATGGAAAAGGATTGAACTAGGGCTCAAACTTATATTTGCAAGAATTGATATTTTGCCTACATCATTTAGAATGAAGATTATTTTGAAAAGAACGATATACATCAGCTTATTTTTTATAGCAGTTTTATTTGCTTGTCAATCGCGCAACCAATCTGCACAGGCGAATCCTAATTTTGACTTAGCTCCAATAGAAATGGGCGCGATCAAGCTTAGTCATAGTGATACCAATAGCGCCGAATGGAAAAGAATTGCCTATAGGCTCGATTCCTTTTATAGGGTTCAAGAAAGAGCGGGTTTTAATGGTAGCGTATTGATTGGTTATAAAGGCAAGGTGCTCTACGAAAAATATATTGGATATGCTAATCGTAGCCGCGCTATGGCTTTGTCGCCCGAAAATGCAGTACAGTTAGCTTCTGTATCTAAAACCTTCACGGCCGCAGCTATTCTTTATTTGTATCAGAATAAGTATTTGGATATTGATAAACCAGTAACTGAGTATCTTAAAAATTTCCCTTATTCAGACGTAACAGTGCGCATGTTATTGTGTCATCGCTCAGGATTGGCAAATTATTGGGCATGGTTACCCAAATTTTATAAAAGTAAAGAGCCCATTTATAACGATCAGGTAATTGAATTGATGGCCCAGCACAAACCTGCTGTTGAATTTAAGGCCAATTCAAGATTTAAATATTGTAACACTAATTATCTCTTGCTAGCCAGTATTATCGAAAAAGTTACCGAAATGAGTTTTAGCAACTTTTTGAGTAATTATATTTTCAAGCCTTTGGGAATGAATCATAGTTTTGTTTTTGACCCAGCAAAAGGTTTGCCGAATAAGGCAACGATTAGTTATAGTTCGGGCTATTCGCCCCATCCGAATGATTATCGTGATGGCGTCTATGGTGATAAAGGTATTTATAGTACAGTGCAAGATATGTATCGTTGGGATCAATCATTCTATCAAAATACCTTTTTAAATAACCAAACGATTGAAATGGCCTATGGTCCTTGTTCCTTCGAGCGGCCTGGCATAAAAAATTATGGATTAGGATGGAGAATGTTCTGTTATCCTGATGGTTACAAAATTATTTTTCACAATGGATTTTGGCATGGCAACAATACCTGTTTTTACCGCTTTGTGAAGGATAATTTTACAATAATTGTTTTGGGTAATAAGGCGTCACAAGCCATTTATAAACAACCACAGGTCTTATATAGCATTGTGAAAAATGCGGATAGTGTGAGTGCTTTTGATGATGGGATGGAGTAATGGTTGGCCTAATTTAAATATGATATTTATGTCAAAGCAAATAATGATTACGCTGTTGTTTTTGCTGTATAGCTTTAGTGTAACGGCACAAAATGATTCATTATTTATCAGTATTAAAGATGGTAGGGCCATGGTCTTACACGATGTAAAAAAAGAGGAGAATTTGTATACCATCGCTCAGCAATACAATGTGCCGGCATTGGTATTAAGTCAAAGCAATGATGTATCTTTTTATGAGACCTTGGAGCCCAAAAGAAAATTATTGATCCCTTTAGGTAATTACAATTATATAAAAACTAAGCCATTAGATACCAAAACGGCCAAAACATTGTATTACCGCATTTTGCCAAAAGATAATTATTCGTCATTGGCAGCTGCATTCAGCACAAGTGAAGATATCCTTAAAAGTTTAAATAATAATTGGGGTCCGCATCAAGTGCCCAATAATACTTTATTGGCTGGCTGGGTTTTGTATCAAGCGCCCGATGCCCCTACCAATAAAGAAGGCTTGGCTCATTCGGCAGCTAAAGCTCCTTCTGTTTCTGCTGCACTTATCAAAAAGGATACGGTGAAGCTTCCTCCCACTGAGTTAGAAAAGCAATTCAATTACCAAACCTCGAATGGACAATTTGTGGATTCTGCCAATGGAATGGTGGTGTTTTTCAAACCTCAGACCGCTATTGATAATAAGTTGCTTTTTGCTTTTAGTAATGAATTTGCCAAAGGAAGGGTTCTAAAAGTGGTGAATCCAAGCAATGGCAAGTTTGTGTATGCCAAAGTGATTGGTGCATTGCCTTCTACGAAGCAATATCTCAATGCAAAAATCGGTCTTGATGGTAGAGCGCGCGCCGAGTTGGAAACAAGAGAAATAAAACTTTGGTGCGATTTCTTTATGAAATACTAATTAGAATTTACAAAACTACCATTTTGTTTTACATTAATATTTATATACTAAATACAAGATATTTATGGCACAATCTTTGTTATGTATTATTTTAAAAATAACTTAATTTACCCTAAATATGATTTCAATCTTAATTGTTGGAGCTGGGAAAAGTTCTACTTACTTAATTGATACCTTACTAAAGCATACTCAGAAAAAAAATTATAAAAATCGTGATAGTAATTGGAGGGTTGTTGTCGCTGATAGCGATGAGCAAAATTTAAAACAAAAGACGCTACATTATCCTAATGCTGAAATTGCGGTTTTAGATATAAACAGTACCCAACAACGCCAAAAATTGGTAAAAGCGGCCGATATAGTTGTATCCCTTATGCCTCCCACGCTTCATATCTTATTGGCAAAAGATTGCTTGCAATTTAAAAAAAACCTAATAACCTCTTCTTATGCTTCCGATGAAATGCGTGAGCTAGATCAAAAAGTAAAAGATGCAGGACTTATGTTTATGTGTGAAATGGGCTTAGATCCAGGAATTGACCATATGTCAGCCAGTCACATTTTTAATAGTGTTAGAAAGGTAGCCTCTAGCATAACTTCCTTTAAATCTTATTGTGGCGGACTTATTGCCCCAGAGAGTGATACCAATCCTTGGCATTATAAATTTAGTTGGAATCCTAAAAATATTATTAACGCCGGAAAAGGTGGTGCTTATTTTTTAGAGCAGGGAGTAAAGGTCCACCTAGAATACGAAAAGCTCTTCGCCAATAATAAAAGCATCTATTGCGATGGCGTTGGTGAATTGGCTTATTATGCTAATAGAGATTCTCTCAGTTATATTGATTTGTATCAATTGCATGAATCTAAAGATTTTATGCGGGCTACTTTAAGGCATCCAGAATTTTGTATCGGATGGAATGCATTGATCAAGCTTGGTGCGACCGATACCGAAAAACAAATCAACACGGATAATTGCTCCTTCAAAGATTGGATTAAACACATCTCGGACTACGAGGATACCAATATTAGTGTTCAAGATCATGTTTGGGACAAGTTGGGGCTTAGCGATAATCGCATCAAAAACATGATTGAATGGCTTGATATTTTTTCTGATAAAACAATTAATAATGGTCAAATGACATCAGGGGATATTTTATTGAACATACTCTCTGAGAAATGGAAAATGGAAGATGAGGATAAGGATATGGTAGTGATGCAGCACGAAATCGAGTATTTATTTAAGGGGGCAACTAATAAATTGGTGAGTGGTTTAGTGGTTAAAGGTGAGGATAGTAATTTTTCTGCCATGGCTAAAACGGTAGGCTTACCCATGGCTATTTTAACGGAATTACTCATGAACAAAATGATCGTAGCTCCTACTGGTGTTTTGATCCCAACGATGCCTGCTATTTATCGTCCCATTTTAAAAAGGCTGGAAAAATATAATATCGGATTTTCAGAGTCTATAACTATGTAGTTTTTGCTCTTCTGTACATAAAAAAGCCACCAATATTTGGTGGCTTTTTTAGATTACACTCAATAGTTTTTTTATTCCAAGATAAACTTACTGTTGATGATGCTTTTGCCATCAATAATAATTTTTATTTCATAAACGCCCTTTGCAAATGCACTCCAATCAAATTGCTTGGCAAAAGTACCATTATTTGTTTTGATCGTTTCGCTCGCTATTTGTTGTCCAAGACTGTTATAAAAATATACTGAAATCTCTTTGCCGTTGACGGCATCTCCTCTTAAGGTAATCGGGCCATTTGATGGGTTAGGATACAAATCAAATCCTGCATTGCTCAATACACTTTTGATGCTATTGGGTACATAAGAAAAAGTTGCAGAGGTATTACTACAACCATTTGCATCTGTTACCATAACGGTATAATCGCCCCCGCTTGTTGGCGAGTAGCTAGCGCTAGTTGCACCCGGTATCAAAACACCAGATTTGTACCATTGCCATGTTGAGGCCGAACCACTAATGGCAGATAATAAACTACCTGTTGCCGAAATAGAAACCGAAGGTTTAGGTAGAACTTGAATGTAGCTGCTTCGTGTAAGGGTTGAGCCTCCCACTGCATTGGTTGCAAATAGCGTAACAGGGTAGGTTCCTGGTGTGCTGTAGGTAACTGTTACGATTTTGGCAGAAGATACTGCTGGAAAACCTCCTAAAAAAGTCCAATCAATGGTTGCCGCATTTTGGCTAGAATCGTAAAAAGTTATTGCCTTACCTGCGCAAATAATGGTATCACTTGACACAAAATCTACCGCAGGACTCATCGTTAAATTGATATTGTCGATAAAAATAGGTTGACCATAATATCCTACATTTTCAAAAGCAATGAGCACATCACTTCCTGCATATGGCGCTAGGTCGATCGTTTCTTTACGCCATTGCGTTGCATTAGGGGTAAATCTATAATAAATGGCAGCAGCGGGTGAAGTACCCAAGGCACTGCCAGATTTTGCATAAACAGGTGTCCATGTTTTGCCACAATCACTTGAAATAGTCACCATCAATGTGTCTGGATATAAAGCGGAATAAGGTTGGTGTGCTACGTCAAAAGTTAATGTAGCTTTGGAAACAGATTTTAAGGCTACCATAGGACTAATAATTCTGTCATGCTTGCCTTCGGCATTAATACCATTATTATCGAAAATAATACAATTGCTGCTTGTGCCAAAGCCACTTGCATCATCTGTTAGCTCCCACTGACCAATACTTTGACTTGAAATTTGCCAGTTGCTAGGCGGGAATGTTCCACTCTCAAATCCTTCTGCCAATAAAGCGGCAGGGCGGTTAGATACCTCGATATAATTTGCCTTAGTAATCGTGTCGTTACCTGCAGTGCCCATTGCTATTAAACGAGCAGCATACAGCCCTTTTGTATTATATACAACAATGGGACTATCGGCTGTAGAAGTACTAGGTGTAGCTCCGGGAAAATTCCATGACACACTTGATGTTATCCCATAGGTAGATTTATAATAGCGTATCGTATCTCCAGCACAAATTACACGTTTATTAGAGGTGAAATTGGCAATAGGTTTTAGGTTATTGTTAATGGCGCACTCCCAAACACCACGACCATAAGTTGATATTCTTAATACGGCCGAAGCATCGCCAGTATTGTAAATCATTAAGTTTTTGCCCGAACAAACAGAGGGTAAGTTTTGGGTAAAATTTGTCCAAGCACTAGTGCTACTATTTTTACTGTGGAAAAAATTACCAGCATAGACAAACAGCCTTTCATTAGTAGAAAAATCGTCGTGAATGATTTTACGGATGTTTAAACCACTAAGGCCTGAGCCAGTAATGTTGGTCCAGGTGGCACCTTTATTGGACGAACGATAAACGTTAGCTCCACAAGTCAAGAATACAATATTAGCATCTGCTTTATTAGTAGCAATACTCGTTGCTACATTCGTTGCTGCAGGTGTAGTATATACTGTAAAAGTTGGCGTGCCAGAAAGGGCATTATCACTACGCAGAATTTTGTTGGTATTGGTAACAAAGTAAACAATATTGCTATCTGCTCTACAAGACGAAATGTCCATTATTTGTTCTGTGGAAGGATAAATATTAGTCCATGTAGGTGTAGCAGTATTGATGTTATCGCTGCGCCACAAATTGTCTTTACCCAAGAAGCAAACATTTGTTTTGCTAGGTACAAATTCAATTGATGAGTTATTCGTAGGGGTAAATGGCGAGCTATAGGATACTTCGCCAGTACTGGGTACCAAAGAACGGCGACGGCCATTACCCAAATAATAAACAGTGGAAGTAGTAGCATAATCAAAAGCGCATTTGCTTGTCCAGTCTCCACCACGGTTGGTGCGCCAATCGCTATTGTAAAATAGTTCACCATTGTCTTGTGTACCGATGCTGACTACTTGACGGCTTATAGGACTTTGTGCCGCTTGGTAAATTTCACAAGCTGCAATACCATCACATCTAGGTATCCAATTTCTTTTTGTAGTGTCCGTACTCATCCATACGCCACCATCATTTGAATTGTAGGTTTGGCTATTGTCATAAGGATTCCATTCAATTTCATGCATGTCTGTATGGCATTCGTCATACCAAGCCGTACGTTTATCCCAAGTAACACCGCCATCGGTGCTGCGCCATACATTGTGCGCTACAACCAATAATTCATTTTTGTTTTCTGGATTTACATTAAGGTCAAAATTATAATTGCCTTGTCCGCCTGATGTTGGATTGGCATCATAACAAACCAAACATTGGGTGCTGCTGTTATATACAGTTGAAAAACTTGTTCCTCCATTGGTAGATTTATACACCACACAATTACCTCTAGTAGTGCCAATGTACACAAAATTGCTATCGGCTTTGGTAACGCCAATACGCAAGCCTGTATTGCCTGAAGGAAAAGTTAAGCCAGATGTGATTTGTGTCCAAGTGCTACCAAAATCATTACTCACAAAAAATTCTGTAGCAGTGGCTGCATACAAGGTCTTTTTACTTAAAGGACGAGCTTGCATATCTCTAAAAGCACCACCCACGCGTGTTTGGGTCCAGTTGGCTCCAGCATCAGTTGTTTTCCAAATACCACTACTTGTAGCGGCCACCAAAACTTTATTATCGGTAGAATCCATTAAAATTTCAACTGCCATTTTAGTGCCAATTCCTGATGTGATTGGACTCCAAGTTGCGCCTGCGTTAGTCGTTTTGTAGATGCCATATCCATTACTATAATAATCCGCATCACCAGTTGAAAGATAAATGGTACTATCGTTTTTATAATCAATACATACCGCCGAGCAAGATGTTTGGGGAAGGGTTTCTGTACCAGGGGTAAAATTCCATGTCACACCATTATTTTCAGAAATGTACAAGCCTCCAGAAGCGCTCACCGCATACATCTTGTCTTTGTTACTGGGGTGAAATTTTAATTGGCTCACACGTCCCAATCCGTTCACTTGACCGCTTGCATTCATCGGAAAGGCCACCGGTCCTGTATTGAACCATTTGCCTATGGCGGGTTGTGCAAAGCTTGTTTGGTTAATTCCTAAAGCACAAAAGGCAAGGATAATCGTTTTTAAAGAGAAAAATCGCTTCATTGTATTTAAAATATTTTTGAGTATGAAATAGGGCTAAAATTATTGTTGTTGCTGACTTTTAAATATCTGCAAACGCTCTTCTGTGCTTAATATTCGGCCATCGGGCTGCACATAGGGGCGAGTTTGATCATTCCAAACCTCATATTTTTTTACCGCAAAACGCAATTCATTTTCGGCCGAAATTTTACGTTGCCTTCTTTTGCTGGGTATTTTTTCACGTTCGGCACGTTCTCCTATTTCTTCGTGCTCACCTTCGGGTTTTTCGTGTTTACTCCAGTAGAGGTTAAAAGCTTTTTCCACTTCAAAAAAGTTAGTCTTAGGGTTATCCATCATCGCTATCCATAGCGGTTTTTGGCTATATTCTTTATCGCTATAAATAGCTTTGCTTTGGGCTTTGGCGCTACTCATTGCAGCCAACAGTACGAACAGAAGTAGGGTATATTTCATTTTAATTAACTTTAAAAGTTTGTCTAAAGTATTGTATTTTTTGAAGATGTGCAAGAGTTAAAAAACGCATTATTTTTCATTTGAAATGGGCGATTGTGCCTCTATTCTGCATCGGGATACTTTTTCCCACTGTTATGGGTAGGCACTTTGATACCATTTTATACAGTAAAAGAAAAGGTCGTTTTCTTAGTACATTTGGAATGTAAAGGGCAGTTGTACACAAATTGTTTTTGGTATTCCATTAAGCAAAGCAGGTGTTGCTATTTTTAATTTTCGGATCATTCGGATGACCTCTTTATCAAAAATGGCAAGACCTCCTTTCCGGGCTAGGATCTTTGTGATATTTCCTTGCTCATCGATACTAAAAAATAGTAAACATTTACCAGAAAGGCCTTCATTTAAAGCTTTTGTAGGATATATAACTTCACTGATTAAAAAATCAAAAAGGTCTTTTTGTCCTGATGCAATTTTGGGAGCAATGTAATTTTGGCTAGTATGATCAGTGAATAATTCAGTGCTGTTTATACCGGTCAAAGTATCGATGCAGCCTGCCTCGGTGTACTCGATGTCAAAATCAAAGTTTAATTCCCTTTGCCCATCCATCCAAATGCCAATAGGTTCGTCATTTTTAAAGTGCTCTATTATCTTGTTGTCATTAATTTTTTGCTTTATTGTTTCAATAGATCCGTCGCTGTTACGTATTGTTGTGCGGATAAATTTTCCTTTTACAGCATTTGTTTTTTTGCTACAATAGAGGTCTTTGTAATATTCAATTTCTTTTGTTTGGGCTTTTGCTTGAAACGAAAAAACAAACAATGAAATGGCTAGAGATATTTTCTTCATAGTATTCATATTATAACCGCATCAAGCCCTCATAATAGTTACTCATATCCCTTACCAATCTTTGATAAGAATATCGTTCTTTGACATAGTGTTGACCTGCAAGTCCGAATTCTTGTCTTTTATTTTCGTTTTCGCTGAGTTGTAAAAGTGCTTCGGCAAAGGATTCAGTATCTCCGGGTGGCGTAATTAGGCCTGTTTGGTTTTGCAGCACTACATCTGCTACACCACCCACATTGGTGCTCACCACAGGTTTACCAGCGGCTTGGGCTTCTATTAAAGATACGGGTGTGCCTTCGTTGTGTGATGTGAGGGCAACAATATCCAATCCTGCAAATACCACATCCATTTCGGTAAGCCAAGAGGTACAAATAGCTTGTGCTGCGCGGTTTTCGCTGGGGAAATAGGCATAATCAATTTGTAGGGCAGCCAATTCCATTTCGGTTTGGGCACGCATATCGCCATCACCTACAATTATAAAACGGAGCTTTTGGTGGCTTTGGGCTTTAAGCCTTGCAATAGCCGATACAAATAAACTGTGGTTTTTTATGGGTACAATTCTGCCGATGATGCCAATGGCAATTTCATCATCTGCGATTAAATATTTGCTGCGAAAAGCGGCTCTTTTTATGTCTTTATATTCTTGAAATTTATCGAGGTCTAGCCCAAGTGGAATAACTTTTATTTTTTCATTTGGGCAAATTTTATAAGTGTCACCAAGTTCTTGTTTTTGGATATCACTAATGGCAATAATTCCTGAGGATTTACGCGCTAAATAGCGCTCTATTTGAATAAAAGCATTGGTTTTTGCCTTGCCAAAATAACTATGAAACACATGTCCGTGGAAGGTATGCACAATTACCGGCACCTTACAGGCCGAAGCTGCCAATCGTCCAATAGCACCCGATTTGGCCGCATGGGTATGGACAATATCGGGTTTATAATCTTGGATTAATTTCTTAATCTCATTGTAGGCTTTTCGGTCTTCACTCATATGAATAGCGCGTTTCATACTGGGTATTACTACCGGTTCGATTCCTATATCTGCTACTAAGTGCATGGCGTCTTGTTCGTGATCATCTTTGCCTCCAATTACGAGCATTGTTTCGTATTCAGGTGCCATGTACTTTGTTAAGTATGTGGCATTGAGCGATGGTCCGCCAATAATGAGCCTATTGAGTATTCTTAAAATTCTGGGCATAGGCTAGGCGATATATTTTTTCCACCAATATTGAAATACAATTAAGGCCCAAATAGTAGCGTGGCTATCTTCAGGGTTATTGCTTTTCAATTTTCGTTTTAGGTTTTCAATGGTATTTCCGTCAAAAATTCCTTGCTGCACAATAAAGTTTTTTTCGAGCAAATCGTCATTGATCAATCCCCACAATTCTTTACGCAACCAATCCAGCATCGGGATTTCAAAACCATGTTTCGGTCGGTCGTATAATTCTGGCGGCAGCATTGTTCTGAATGCATCTTGCACCAGCTTCTTTTTCATCTTGCCATCAATTTTATAGTTGGAGGGCAAGCCAAAGGCGAAGTCTACTATACGTTTATCTAGAAAGGGACTGCGCACTTCGATGCTGTTGGCCATACTCATCATATCCACTTTTACGAGCATGTCGCTGAGTAAAACGAGATGGACATCGGTGAGCAAAACTTCATTAAAATCATCTGTTTTAATGGCCGATAAAATGGCTTGTTTTTCATTTGCCATTAAAGGAAAATCGACTTTGCTCAACACATTAGGCTGGAGTAGTGCCGATGCCTTGTCTAAGGTGTTGAAGCTTGCCCAACGCCAATATCGCTCTTGGGTACTGAGTTTTGCACCTTCAGCAAAACGGTCGAGTTGGCGAAACAAATTGCTGATTTTATTGTTACGACTATGGGGTAGTATTTTCCATAGGGGGGCACCCATTTTTACTATTGTTTTGGGCAAGGAGTTTTGGCGCATTTTCCATTCGGCCGCATGCTTGTTGTATCCCGAAAAAACTTCATCAGCACCATCGCCACTCAAGGCAACAGTGACATGCTTCCGGGTGTTTTTACTAAGGATATAAAGGGGTAGGGCAGAGGAGTCTGCAAAAGGCTCGTCGATATAGTCCAAAACACCAAATACATTTTCTAGAAAATCGTCGTTAGACAAGTAAAAAACGTGGTGATGGGTATGGTATTTTTGGGCGACCAATTCTGCGTATTTCGTTTCGTCAAAGAATTTATTGTCTTTGTAACCTACCGAAAAGGTGTTGAGCTTTGGGGTATACCTGCTGGCCAAAGCGACGATCACCGATGAGTCGATACCCCCACTTAGGAAGGCACCTAAAGGAACATCCGATATCATTCTTTCCTGCACCGAAGCTTCCATTTTGGCTATTAATTGTTGTTGTGCCTCCTCGTAAGTATATTGATGGTATTGTTCGGGCTTGCAGGCTGTTTTATGAAAAGCTTCGTATTGTTCGAGGCCATTTTTGCCTATAAGCATAAAATGTCCTGCTTTTAATTTCAGTACATTTTCAATCATGCTTTGAGGTTGCGGAATATAATTGAGCTGTAGGTATTGATGCAATACCGTAAAATCCACTTTTCTAGGCACATCCCATTCTAGTAGTGATTTCATTTCTGACGAAAAGGCAAAACCGTCCTTTGTGAGATGATATAAAAACGGTTTTTTGCCAAATGGATCGCGGGCAAGGATCATTTGCCCCGTTAGGGTATCATAAAAACAAAAGGCAAAAAAACCATGAAGCCATTCAATGCTTTTTGTACCGTATTGAATTAATAATGCCAGCAAAACTTCGGTGTCCGAATTGGATGTAGCCCCACCAATTTCTTTGAAATAGGGGACAAGATAATGAGCGGCAAGCTCTTTGTAATTAAAAATTTCCCCATTAAAAACAAGTACATATCGCTTGGATACATCCATCATTGGCTGCGCTGCAAGGTTGGAGGTGTCTATGATGGATAGTCGGCGATGGCCAAGTGCTACTTGTTTCGTTATAAAAATATCTCCACTGTCTGGCCCTCGTTGGCTAAGTTTTTCGTTTGATTGCTGTACCTTTGCTACTGTGTGAGCAGTAGTGGTGTTGAAAGAATAAAATCCGGTAATGCCACACATAAAAGGTAATTTTTTTAATAGCCCTACTTAAAATAGCAGTACATATCGGATGCAATTTATAACATTGATGGATTATTTATTGCTACCAATTTATCTAGTAGTAATTTTTATCATAGCCAATAATTTTAAGAATAGTCATTATCCTCCTGGACATCCCTGGCGAAAGTACTTCATGCCAGCACTGAGTGTAAAAGTTATTGGTGCTATTTTTATTGGAATGGTATTTCAGTATTACTATGGCGGAGGGGATACGTCCTATTATTTTTACCAATCAAAAATTGTTAACGAAGCCATATCAGATAATCCATTTCAAGGTTTTCAGTTGATGTTTCATATTCCCAAAGCATATGAAGGTGATTTTCAAATGTACATTTCACGAATGGAATGGTATGCTGGTCTCAACACGTTTATTGTAATAGGGTTAAGTAGCTTTATCAATTTCTTTACTTTTTCTACCTTTTTGCCCACTTCTATCATTTTTGCTTGTATTAGTTTTACAGGAGTTTGGGCTCTTTTTAGAACTTTTGCGAAACAATATCCTACATATTTAAGGCAAGTAGCCATAGCGCTGTTGTTTATTCCGAGTTGTTTTATATGGGGTTCTGGAATATTTAAGGATACATTGTGTATGTTTAGTTTGGGTTGGCTGACTTATTGTGTATTCCAAATATTGGTCGAAAAGAAATTTTCGATTTTAAATTTTATCTATGTTTTTTTATCCTTTTATATTATCGCCATTGTAAAAGTTTACATATTGATTGCATTTATTCCCGCAGTTTCTTTATGGATTTTACTGATCTATTCAAAACAAATAAGAAGTTTAGCTATTAGGATTGGAATGAAAATCGCCTTGTTTTTTATTTTGGCATTGTCTTTGTCTGTTTTGTCAGAAACTTATGCCGAAGATTTGGGCCGTTATTCACTCGATAATATTGCTAAAACAGCAGAAGTTACCCGAAGTTATATTTTGGGAGAGTCTGCTAAAAATGATGGCTCTGCATACGATTTAGGAGAGATTGATCCTAGCCCTTTGGGTTTGATAAAAGTTTTTCCGAAGGCATTGGTTGCTGCATTATACGGTCCTTTTTTGTGGGAGTCTAAAAAAATAATCATTTTATTAAATGCCTTAGAAGCGTCACTATTTCTTTTTTTAACCATCAGAATTTTATTTCGCATTGGTTTTAAGAAATTTTTCAAGGTAATTCAAGAGGACCCCAATATCCAATTTTTCATTGTTTTTACACTTATTTTTGGTTTTGCTGTAGGGCTTACTTCGGGTAATTATGGTGCTTTATCCAGATATCGTATTCCTTGTTTGCCCATGTTTGGCTTGGCTTTATTGTTGATCTATTACAAGTCGGATGTTCAAAAAAAGCCGCTTTTCCCATTTTTAGGCATTTAATTTGAATACACTATTTGCTTTTGTTTTACAGTTGGATGTTTTCTTCGCCAATCGCTTCAAACGATTCCAACAAGCCTAATCAGGATGTACCAGCTATTTTCTATTGTAAAAGTCTACGCAAATAGCTTCAGAAAAAGCTCCTTTTGCGATTCGATGCTGTACTCAGTGACCATTTTTGCCCTTCCTTTTTCCCCCATTTTTTGACGCAATGCAGAATTGTCCAATAGCGCTGTTAATGCGTTTTCCCATTCTTGTGTATTGTCTGCCCAATAGCCATTTTCCCCATTATCGATGATGTATTTATTGACCCCAACCGAGTGGGCAATTGCTGGAATTCCGAGGGACAAATATTGAATAAGTTTGAAGCCACATTTTCCTTCGCTCCAAGCATCTTTTGTTAAGGGCATTAGGCCAATATCTATTTTTAATAAATCCTCTATTTCGGATGCTTCATTCCAGGGACAAAAAACCCATTTTTCAAGATCCCAATCCGGTTTTTTATCGGCAATAACCAAGAAAGTAAAGTCAATTTTTTTTTGAAGGTTTTTGATAATGGGTATCAGTGGTTCCAAAAAGACAAGGGTTGAATGGCTTCCTGTCCATCCAACTGTTACATGATCTTGTTTGTGTTCTTTAAGTTGATTGTATCGTGTTATGGTGTTGACAACTGTTGGTATTCGATGAATATCTTTTGCCCCGGAATGAGCAGCAAATGCACACAAAAAATCATTGCCTGCTGCTATTTTATGAGACCATTTGCAGATATATTTGACCTTCCAAAAAGATTTTATTAAGCCTGCCATTTTATTTTGATCGGATGTATTGGGAATCCAAATGGCGTCATCAAAATCATACACGATTTTTTTGTTCAAAACCTTTGCCAAAAACCATTCTACCACTGGTGGCCCTATAGGTGCAGCCTCTCGATGAATAAAAATGGTTTTGTATTGGTAAGCTGTACAAATGACCGTTTTCCATCTTTTAAAATAGCTTTTAGTAATCCCCAATGCTTTATGCATCGTACCGCCCTTTTGATACAAAATTTGCCAAACATCCTCACTCATAAAAGGGGCAAGATCATATTTTATACCCTTTTCGTCCAATAAAAAAAGTAAATTTTCGACTCTAAACCGCTGTGATGGTGCACGGTTCAGTGGGTAGGGTAATAAAAATAAAATATCTTTTCTACTCATTTACTTTTTCAGTTGAGATAAAATACAGAAGCGCTAATTCGTATCCCTTTAATCCTAGGCCGGAAATGCTGCCTACACATTTTGTCGCTAAAAAGGATGTTTTACGATACTCTTCTCGAGCCATTACATTAGAAATGTGCACTTCTACAGTTGGGATGTTTATCGCGGCAATAGCATCTGCAATGGCAATGCTTGTGTGGGTATAAGCGCCAGCATTGATGATAATGCCGTCAAATTTTTCTGCAAGGCATTCGTGCAGATAATTAATGATTTCGCCTTCGACGTTGCTTTGGAAATAGTGGAGTTTGCAGTGCAGATTTTTGGCTTGTAGACTTGCATAATAATCATCAAAACTATGTACACCGTAAATTTGCGGTTCGCGTGTGCCCAATAAGTTTAGGTTGGGGCCATTGATAATTGCTATTTTTTGCATCCGTCAGGTAGGTTAATCTGCCGGCAAGTTACTTATTTTGTATAGGGCATTTCAAATTTTTTTGGTTTAATCGGTAGAATATCCCTACTTTTGCACTCCTTAAATCTTTTTTCACAATAACTAAATAATTTCTATTATGTCGGTTAAAATTCGCCTTCAGCGCCATGGGTCTAAAAAAAGACCATTTTACTTTATCGTAGCGGCCAACAGTGTTGCGCCTCGTGATGGTAAATTCATTGAAAAATTGGGTACTTACAACCCACTTACAGTACCCGCTACTGTATTTCTTGATCGTGAACGCTCACTTTATTGGTTAGATAATGGTGCACAACCTACTAACACTTGCCGTAACTTACTTTCTTACAAAGGAGTATTGTATTTGAGACATCTTAAGCGCGGTGCTGCTATGGGTCTTTTTGATGAAAGCGCCGTACAAGAAAAATTTGAAAAATGGATTGCTGAGCATGAAGCAGTAGTCGCTAAGCGTCAAGAAGCACATTTGAAACACAAAGCAGACAAACGCCATGCTATTTCTTCTGAATCAGTACGTATGGTAGAAGAAAAAAATGCAGCTAAAGTAGCAGCAGCAATTGTAGAAGAAGTAGTTGAAGAAGCTCCAGCAGTTGAAGAAGCTCCAATAGTTGAAGAAACGCCAGCGGTTGAAGAAACGCCAGCGGTTGAAGAAACAACGGGTACTGACGAAGCAGCAGCTGAAGCATAATTTTTTTAATGCTCAAATTGAAACTTTTTAAAAGCGATAGAAATGCTTCTATCGCTTTTTTTTTATTTTAAAAGCAAAACCTACATTTGCGGCAGCCACAAAAAAATAAAATTTATTCATTTAATTTAAAATTCAATAATGATTCAACACATTAAAAATGTAACAGTAATTGGTTCTGGTACCATGGGTAATGGTATTTGCCATGTATTTGCACAAGCAGGGTTTAAGGTCAATATGATGGATATCAATCAAGCTGCGATGGACAAAGCTTTGCTAACCATTGCTAAAAACATGGACCGACAAATTGCAAAAGCGGCTATGACTGAAGAGGCAAAAGCGGCTGCCTTGGCCAATATTAGTACCTATACGGATATGGCCTCTGCGGTTAAGGATGCTGATTTAGTTGTCGAAGCGGCTACTGAAAATGTTGATTTGAAATTGAAAATTTTCAAACAATTAGATGAGTGCTCTCCAGAAAAAACAATTCTTGCCTCTAATACTTCTTCTATTTCCCTCACACGCATTGCCTCGCACACCAAGCGCCCCGGAAAGGTAATTGGTATGCACTTTATGAATCCCGTACCTGTGATGAAATTGGTAGAGATTATCAATGGTTATGCTACAGATCAAGAGGTAACAGACACCATACGCGAATTGTCTATTTTTATAGGTAAAGTGCCTTGTATTGTCAATGATTTCCCCGGTTTTATCTCCAACCGTATTTTAATGCCATTAATTAATGAAGCAATTCTTTCTTTGCAAGAAGGTGTAGCCAATGTTGAGGATATCGATACCATTATGAAACTGGGCATGGCGCACCCTATGGGGCCGCTTCAATTAGCAGATTTTATTGGGCTTGACACTTGTTTCAATATTATGAATGTATTGTACACCGGTTTTGGAAATCAAAAATATGCACCAGCAATTTTATTAGCGAATATGGTTCAAGCTGGATATCTTGGTGTCAAATCAGGTGAAGGTTTTTATAAATATACGCCAGGCAGCAAAGAATTGGTGGTGAGTAGTCGTTTTAAAAAATAAAGGATCTTCTATTCATATTGTTGTGCAGGCAATCCTTATTGGGGTTGCCTGTATTTTTTTGACTTGAATACGCTAGTTTTATTGGAGATGAAATTCGATCCTTTTCCCATTTTAGAAACAGAGCGATTGCTCTTGAGGCAGATTATTACATCAGATGCAGATGATATTTTTATCATTCGCTCGGATGCGAATGTAATGCGTTATATCCCACGGCCTATAGCACAAACAGTGGATGATGTATTCCCTTTGATAGGAATGATTGAAGATTTTTTGGTTAAAGGTGAACGAATCAATTGGGCTATGGAGCTGAAATCTACGGGTAAATTAATTGGTATGATTGGCTTTGTTCACATCAAAGAGCAGCATTTTCGTGCCGAAGTGGGTTATGCTTTGTCGGCACATTTCCATCGAAAGGGATATATGCTAGAGGCCATCAAACGAATAATTCAGTATGGATTTGAGGAAATGAATCTACATTCTATTGAGGCAATTGTGGATGCCGATAATGTGGCATCTAACGCTTTATTGCTGCATGCGGGATTTGTAAAAGAAGCCTATTTTAGGGAAGACTTTTACCATAATACTAGTTTTAGAAATTCAATACATTATGGCTTATTGAGATCGGAATCTGATAATGCACCCAAAAGGAATAACGAAAAGTGAATAATTGGTCAAAGGGCATCTATTTCCACCTCAAATGATTTAGGTTTGTGCAAATTTTAAAATCGCTTGTTCAAAAAACTAGACATACTCATTGTACGTAGTTTTATCGGTCCTTTCATCGTTACCTTTTTTGTAATGTTGTTTGTGCTCACTATGCAGTTTTTTTGGCTGTATATGGATGAGTTAATTGGTAAAGGCTTTGGGGTAATACTCATTCTGAAAATGTTGGTGTATATGTCCACCACACTTGTGCCTCTTGCCTTGCCTTTGGCTGTATTATTAGCCTCAATTATGACTTTTGGTAATATGGGGGAGAACTATGAATTAGTAGCCATCAAATCATCCGGTGTGTCTCTATTGCGTATTATGCGACCATTATTTATTGTGATGATCTTTATCAGTGGTTTCGCTTTTTTTGTCAGCAATAATTTAATTCCTGTTGCCAGTCTCAAAGCCTACACTTTATTGTATGATTTGCGAAATTCAAAGTTGTCACTCAGTATGCGCGAAGGGCAATTCAATAAAGAGATTAATGGATATGCCATAAGAGTAGGTAGCAAAAGCAAAGATGGCAACTTGATAAAAGACATTATTATTTATGACAATTCTGCTGGTGTGGGCAATGATAAATTGATATTGGCTAAAGAAGGCGAGATGATTTCTTCGGCAGATAGACGATACCTGATTTTTAGGTTACGCGATGGATGGCGTTACGAAGAAGCCATAAATGGCAAAGGTGGAGTCAATAGTTATTCACAGATTAGAATGCACTTTAAAGAGTCGGACAAGGTTTTTGACATGTCTTCCTTCAAGGTACAAAAGACCGACGAAAATACGATGAAAGGGGGACAAGCTATGATGAATGTCGCACAGCTTAATATAAATATTGATAGCGTTAAAAAATCGATACCTAGGGAGACAGAACGATTCGGCTATGAGCTTAAAAATTATTGGACCATAAAATCAGATGATGCTTCAAATTTGAAAGCAAAAATAAAAAGATCCACTACCGATACTTACGAGGGATTATTTTTAGATGCTGTGCCCGATTCGCTTAGGCGTAAAGTGTTAGAAATGGCAGAATCGCAAGCGCGAAGCGCAAAACTATACACTGATGTAACTTCAAAGTCAATTGAGTTATTTGATAACCAATTAAACAGCTATTTGGTGGAATGGCATCGTAAATTTTCCCTTTCAATAGCTTGTTTGTTATTGTATTTAATTGGTGCACCATTGGGCGCTATTATTCGTAAAGGGGGTATTGGTATGCCTTTGATTGTGGCAGTCATATTTTTCGTTGCTTATTTTATAACATCGAAGACTGGTGAATCCTTGTCTACCACAAAAAAGTTACCTGCCTATGTCGGTATGTGGTTATCCTCTTTGATGTTGTTGCCTTTTGCTTTTGTGTTTATACGTGCGGCCCGAAACGATTCGAAAATGTTTAGCAAAGAATGGTATACACGCAATATTGAGAAGTTGATTCGATTTTTTAAGAAAAAACAAATCGCACAATAATGCTTAAGCAACTGATAAAACAGCATTTTAATCCTTATTTTTTTGTGCCATTTTTTTTGTGGTGCTTTATTGGAGCTCTTTTATTAATGAGCAATAGCAGTACTACCTTATTTACCTTTATTAATGGCCATTCTCATCCTATTGCCGATGTTGTCTTTGAAACGGTTAATCATTTTGGTGAAGCATGGTTGCTTATTATTGTTGGATTTGCTTTTTTTTTACTCAAGCCCTATCGGAATATTTGGTTTTTTGTCACAACGATTCTTTGCAGCACTTTACCTTCCATTTTTACACAAGTAATCAAAAATCCTATTGCGGCACCACGGCCACAAGCGGTATATGAAGGGCAAGATTTTTTACGTCTTCTGAGCCATTGGGATGTTTTACGTAATGATAGTTTTCCATCGGGGCATACCACTGGCGCCTTCAGTTTTATGTGTATATTGGCATTTGTATTACCAGTGCGATATAGATTTTGGGGATTGCTCTTCTTTTGTCTAGCCCTTATGGTGGGCTATGCTAGGGTATATTTGGCCGCACATTTTTTTATAGACATTTATGTTGGTTCTATAATTGGTACTGTTTTTTCATTTGCCATAGCCACTTTGATGTATTATTTTAAAGAACAAAAATCAGTTTCAAGTTTAAGCTAAAAAGAGTGTCAACTGTTTATGCCTACTTCACTACGCTATTGGATCATTATAGTCGCTTCAGCGCTGCTGTTTGTTCCTTTTTTGGGACAAGTACATTTGTTTGATTGGGATGAAATTAATTTTGCTGAGTGCGCACGCGAGATGATTGTGAGCGATGACTATCTGCGCATGCAAATCGATTTTAAACCTTTTTACGAAAAGCCTCCACTCTTTATTTGGCTGCAAGTCTTGAGTATGAAAATGTTTGGTGTCACTGAATTTGCAGCTCGGTTTCCCAATGCTCTTGCAGGAATGCTTACTTTGATTGCCCTATTTTATGTAGGTAAAAAAGTAGCCAACGAAAAATTAGCCTTCTTTTGGACCGTCTTATATGCTGCCACCTGGTTGCCACATTTTTATTTTAAGACCGGTATAATCGATCCCATTTTTAACCTATTTATTTTCTTGGCTTTTTTCCAGGTTTATAGCCTCAGGTACAGTCCGCGCAAGTATTTACATATTGTATTGGCAGGTACATTTATGGGTTTGGCAGTGCTTACTAAAGGGCCTGTTGCCTTGCTGGTTTCGGGCCTCAGTATGTTGGTGTATATCATTTTACACCGTGGTCCTAAAGGCTACAGTTGGCTGCATTTAATATTGATTGTACTGATTGCACTTGCTGTTACGGCTATTTGGTTTGGGGTAGAGTTACTCCAAAATGGCCCAACATTTTTGCAAGAATTTTTGTCTTATCAAGCAGGATTGTTTTCGCAGAATATTGCCGACCACGAAGAGCCTTGGTATTATCATCCCATCGTTTTATTGATTGGTTGTTTCCCAGCCTCAATATTTTTATTTCAATATACCCTTCGCCGAAATACCAATAGGCATAGCGGTTCCGACTTTTCACGTTGGATGTGGATTTTGTTTTGGGTGGTGCTTATTTTATTTTCTATTGTCAAAACCAAAATTGTACATTATTCTTCCTTGTGTTATTATCCACTTACCTATTTGGCTGCAATACAGATTTACCGCTTATCCGAAAAACAAATTAAGCTCAAGAAATCGGTCCCTATTATATTATTGATCATCGGCACCATTTGGGGAATATTGTTAGCAGCAATACCCATTGTAGGCGTATATAAATCAGCCATTATTCCTTTGGTTCAAGATCCATTTGCAGTGGGTAATCTACAAGCTAATGTGTCTTGGA
This sequence comes from Chitinophagaceae bacterium, assembly GCA_034680125.1. Classification (GTDB taxonomy): domain Bacteria; phylum Bacteroidota; class Bacteroidia; order Chitinophagales; family Chitinophagaceae; genus Rurimicrobium. The sequence goes on along the minus strand of JAXITL010000016.1, from coordinate 1,224 downwards.
GCCTTGCTGAATCTGTGTTTGGATTGCTTTATTTAGGTGCTATTGGTTTCTCTGTTTTTCTTTTGAAAAGAAATTTTACAAAAGGAATAAGCCTTATGGCATTGGCTCAAATCCTAATGATACAAATTACGATGCTACATTTTACCCCTAAAATAGAAGCCTATTCCCAACGTGCAGCAATCGAATTTTACGAAAGTAAAAAAGGTCAAGATGTTTATGTGCAAGTATTGGGCTTTAGAAGTTATGCACATCTGTTTTATACCCAAAAACAAGCGAGTAAAAATGAAAATTATTATAGCCAAGATTGGCTATTGTCGGGCAAGGTAGACAAACCAACATTCTTTGTAGCTAAAATACAAGATGCTGATCAATACCGCAAATTGGCCACCTTAAAAGTACTCTACGAAAAGAATGGCTTTGTGTTTTTTCAAAGGATTTTGTAAAAACATTTATTGAAATTTTAAAAGAAAAATAATGCACAATTATGCAATAGCCCTACATGGTGGAGCGGGAACTATCTCCCCCGATACCATGACTCCTGAAAAATATACTGCTTATACCCAAGGCTTAAAAACTGCATTGGATATAGGTTATGAGCTATTAGCCGCTGGTGCTTCGAGCCTTGACGCTGTGGAAGCAGCTGTAAAAAGTTTGGAAGATTGTCCTTTGTTTAACGCAGGTAAAGGTGCTGTGTTTAATAATGCGGGTAAACACGAAATGGATGCTGCTATTATGTATGGTCTTGATAAAACTGCTGGTGCTGTTTGCGGCATTAGCATTGCACGTAATCCGGTTCAAGCAGCTAGGGCGGTGATGGAACGCACGGAGCATGTATTGCTATCTGGAGCAGGCGCTAATGCTTTTGCCCTAGAGCAAAATTTGCCCTGCGAAAATGATGATTATTTCTACAATCAATTTCGATATGAACAATGGCAAGAGTCCCTTGTCGAAGGCAAAGTGCAGCTAGACCACAGCGAGAAAAAAATGGGTACTGTTGGTGCTGTGGCTTTAGACCAAATGGGAAATCTATCTGCTGCTACCTCTACAGGAGGAATGACCAACAAAAAATATGGTAGGGTGGGCGATAGCCCATTAATTGGGGCAGGTACTTGGGCTGATAATAAAACCTGTGCCATTAGTTGTACAGGTCATGGCGAATTGTTTATCCGTAGCGTTGTGGCTTATGATATCGCCTGTTTGATGGAGTACAAAGGCCTAAGCTTG
>JAXITL010000015.1:0-30891 GCA_034680125.1 Chitinophagaceae bacterium | reverse complement strand
TTTTTTAAAAGGAGATTATCTGCAAGCAAGTGATTATTACGAAAAAGCAAAGCTTGTATTACCCCATGATGAACTGGCTATAGCTCAGCATCGTTTATTGGTGTTTATGAATCGTTTGGCTTTGGCGCCAAAATTGGATAATAAAACAGAGGAGTACTTATTGCCTGATTTGCAATGGTTGAAAAATATCGATGATCATGCTTTACCTCATTTTAGATCTGAATATGCTTACGGATGGGCCAGGAATTTGATAGCCAAAAAATATGCTGTTCAAAAGGATTTTTTGAAGTCAGAATTGTTTCAGCACCATGATTCTTTTTATGCAACAAGTGCTCTTGTTTTATCCATGAAGGCCTTCCTGCAAAACAAACAGCAGTATACAGCTTTTGAAGCCTATTGCGCCTCCATTTATCCTATAGGTTTAGAAAGTATAATTGAATTTCAAGCAATACAACTTGCCTATCAAAATAAAGTGGACCAGGCCATTGTATTGATGAAGGATGCAGGTGATGTAAAGGATAGACAATTATTGGGTAATCCCTTTAATGGGAATATTAAAGATTGTCATGATTGTGATCATGTTGCTCCGCAAAAAGTGAAGTACACCAAATTGAGTTTTTTGCAAAAATTAAAAGAGCTAGAAGCTAATGTAGCAGCGGGAAATGATGTGTATAACAATGCGCTTTTGTTGGGCAACGCTTTTTACAACATGAGCCATTTTGGTAATGCACGTGTTTTTTATAAAGGCCCTATTATAGGGTTTGGGCATAGTAGCCCCCATATGATTACAGATTGCTTTCGGTCTCAGTTATTAGATGCTTCCCTCGCTAAGAAATATTATAGATTGTCTTTGGCCTCTGCTGCTAACGATGAACAAAAAGCCAAGCTTAGCTTTTTGTTATTAAAGATTGAGCGCAACGAGCATTATGTCAGATTGTTTAATAATCCTGATTATGATCATTGGGATTATGCGGATAGACCACCCACACATTTTTCAGTTTTAAAAGCCTTTAAAAACACCAAATATTACGCTGATATTATCAAGGAGTGTGGATATTTTAGAAGTTATCTCGCCCAAAATAAATAAGTAAAAAGCCTCGTAGACATTAGGTCTTCGAGGCTTTTTGAAAAATTGTTATTGATGATATTATCCTTCTAAATGTATCGAGAAGACAATAGAACGGGTGCGAATTTGGTCAATAGCATTGGTGAGTGGTAAATTTCTATCAATATAGATTTGGTTCATTAAGCCTTCACTCAATTTGATTTCGGGAGAGAAGATAAAATTGGGATAATAAAATTCTAATCCAAAACCCAATTCATAACCCAAGTCCATAGGCTTAAATTTTAAAAACTCATCTTTCTTGCGTGAGTTAGCATTGGCAGCCATATCATAGTCAAGTTTGCCACCAGCAAGCCCATAAAAACGAAAATTGTGGATACGGTCGCTTTTAAATTTGAATTGTAAAGGCAAGTGAATGTAAATAGATTCAATTCCTTTATTTTCTAGTTCATCGGGCTTCTGTGGCTGGTTGTACAACAATCTTTTTTCTGCAAAAGATATAGAGGGTATCAGGCGCAAGTCTACAAAACTGTTGAGTCGAAGATTACCCATAATACCCAAGTTGAATCCAGAGCCCCAGCCAGGTTGAATACTCATAAAAGTATCCGTATTGGCGAAAGCATTAGCGTATTGAATACGATGGCGCGATTGGTTATATCCAAACGTCAGGCCAAAGTAATACGCCTTACTATCATGGTCTTCCATATTTAGGATCCTTGTTTGTGCAAAGCCTTCAGGAATACTTAGGAAGCAAAAAAGTGCTATCAATAAATTTTTTAATAAAGGGCGCTTCATAGTTTAATATTGCTCTATAACGTGCACGAAGATATAATATTTCGCTTCGTCTAGCTTAATTTAATCACAACATAGGGGCAATTAATAGTATAATCAACATTTCGTGTGCTTTCAAGGCTTATTTTTGCGCTCTTATGAAAAACAAATTGAATAACGAGCAATTAATGGCTGCCGCAAGTGAATTTGGCACACCATTGTATGTGTACAATACTGAAAAAATTACTGAACAATATAATAAGCTCACAAGTGCATTTAGCGCGCATCCTACTAAATTGTTTTACGCCTGTAAGGCACTCACCAATATCAATATTCTCAAGCACCTCAAATCATTAGGTTCAAACCTCGATTGTGTAAGTATTAATGAAGTAAAACTTGGACTCAAGGCGGGATTTGCTCCAAAGGAAATATTATATACGCCTAATTGTGTCGCCTTCGACGAAATCAAAGAAGCCGTTGCCCTAGGCGTCAATATCAATATTGATAGCATTGCCATGTTGGAGTTGTTTGGTAATTTTTATGGGGATTCTTACCCTATTTGCATTCGCATCAATCCACACATCGAAGCAGGAGGTAATTATAAAATCTCAACTGGTCATATCGATAGTAAATTCGGTATTTCTATTCATCAAATTCGCCATATTGTGCGTGTGGTTAAAACCACCAAACTGCACATACAAGGGCTGCATATGCACACCGGTAGCGAGATTAAAGATATCAACGTGTTTTTGCAAGCTTTAGAGGTTTTGTTTTCTGTGGCCGAACATTTTGATCAGTTAGAATTTTTGGATTTGGGTAGCGGATTTAAAGTGCCCTATAAAGAAGAAGATCGTGAAACTGATATTGTTTCATTAGGTCAAAAATTAAATATAGCCATTAAGGAATTTGAAAAAGAATACGGCAAGCCACTTGAAATATGGTTTGAGCCCGGTAAATATTTAGTGAGTGAGTGCGGCTATTTAGTGGTCAATGCCAATGTCATCAAACAAACAACCGCTACTGTTTTTGTGGGTGTCAATTCGGGTTTCAATCACTTGATACGCCCAATGTTTTACGACTCTTATCATAAAATTGCCAACATCAGTAATGCTGCAGGTGCCGAGCGTATTTATACCGTTGTGGGCAATATTTGCGAGACCGATACTTTTGCTTGGGATAGGGTGCTCAATGAAGTGCGCGAAGACGATTTGTTGGTATTTTATAATGCTGGGGCCTATGGTTTTGAGATGAGTAGTAATTTCAACTCGCGCCTTAAGCCTGCCGAAGTAATGTTTAAAGATGGTCAATTCAGCCTTATCCGCGAGCGTCAGGTTTTTGATGATTTATTGGCAGGGCAAATTATTGGTTAATGATTAATGGTTAATGAATAATGCATAATGCTGTGCGTGCGCGTAGCATTTTTTTTTATCAAGTCAGCTGCATCATTTCTTTAACGTCGTGGAGCCTACCCTAAGGAAACGAAGGGTCCCACATTTCAGGGTTCGTCATTTCTTCGGCTTTTCCCGCTGTTCGGAATGTTCCGAAGGGCATCCCGAAGCACAGATAAGGAGAATGTGTAATCCTCAATGCAAAAGCCCTTTTGAAGCAAAAAACCTATACCCTCAACACGCCACGAAAAGCTCTAGCGCTATAATAGGATTGTGCCCCGTTGTGGTATATAAATACTGTTCCATAGCGGTAATCTCCAAAAATAGCTCCGCCTAATTGTCGAATGTTAGCAGGTGTTTGCAGCCAGCTTGATGTCTTCGTGTCAAAATTGCCAAGTTTTTGTAAGTCTCGATATTCGTTTTCTGTCATCAGCGCTATACCCATTTCGGCAGCCATATCTACTGCTGTATGTTCGGGTCTATTTTCTTTTCGTGATTCTAGGCCTTCGCGGTCGTAGCATATACTTCTCCGTCCAGTAGGGCTTTCGGCCGAGCAATCGGCAAAAATGTACTCTTTGTTGGTAGCGTCATAGCCTATAACATCGGGTTCTCCTCCACTTTGTTCCATTTCGTTTAAGCTCCACATTTTGGCTGGAGCGGCGAGCAGTTTTATTGCTACAGCATCCCAATCTATGTTTGGATGTCTTTTGGGGTTTTGCTCAAAACGAACTTTCAGCTGGTTTAGAAGCTTCAGTGATTGCTCTTTGTTCAAACTATTTTTAGTACTCTTTGCCATTTTGAAACAGTTTTATTCAATCGCTCAACGTAATTGTTGCTTTTTCGGTATTGGTTCAAATTTAATCCAATCGTGCCAAAGTTAAATATCTGAACAACTATTTCTATTGTGTGCAATAGCGTTCAACTTCATCAAGTTGCTGGTGGTGATTTATACAGCAATTGAAATTAACCGTAAATTTGCGGATGAATTGGAACGTTTTAAATAGTGAGGAGCAACTTGACGCAATAGCACAATTGAGTTTCACGAAACCGGTAGTTATATTCAAGCATAGTACAAGATGCAGCATCAGTACAATGGCTAAAGCTCGCTTAGAAAGATCTATACAGCCAGAAACTGTTGATTTTTACTATTTAGATTTATTGAATTATAGAGCTATTTCCAATAAAGTTGCTGAGCTGTTTTCTGTGCCCCACGAATCCCCGCAAGTATTACTCATAAAAAATGCCGAATGTGTTTATGAAGAAACACATAACGGCATTGATATGAATGAAATATTGGGTCAGCTTTAAGCTGTTTGAACGGCATCTTCGGTAGCGATATCGGCTACAAAATTTTTTGTTTTTTGGATACGCACGATACCCACCTTGTCGAAGAATCGAATAACATGATACACAGGATCAAACTCGAATGGGCTCATCGCTAAGTTGAGTGCCGCAGGAAATTTGTGGTGGTTGTGGTGGTAAGATTCACCCAAAAAGATTAAATCAATTTTAAGCAAATTGGTGGATTTGTTTTTTTGTTCAAAATTGCGATAGCCATATTTATGCGCACACCAATTAATGATGGCTCCTTGTATCGGGCCCATGGCTACCGTAAAAGGAAGCAACAAGAAATACCAGGCATTGGGAGCAAAGGCCGCATAAATTGCTATATATATCAATACCCATATAATGCGTGAGGCCTGGCTATTAGCCATTTTATCAAACCAGGGCCAGTCGGGTACGTTCTTCGAAAATTTCGGGTCGATTTCCATGGTGTTTTTGAAAATGCCCAATACAAAATTTCGGGTACGCCACATCATCTTCATTACTGTATTTTGATGGTGAGGCGAATGTGGATCGAGCTCAGTATCTGTGTAGGCGTGATGCATGCGATGAGTGATCGCATATGCCCGAGGACTGATAAAAGCAGAGCCCGTAATGATGTACATAAATACAAAAAAGAACTTTTCCCAAAATGGGCTCATTTCAAAACTAGCGTGGGCCGCATAACGATGCAAAAAGAATGTTTGGCAAAACAATGCCAAGTACCAATGGCAAATAAGGAATACAAGGATAATCATAATTAATGTGGACTTGAATGATCAATATCAATTCAATCGCAAGGCCACCTAGCTCTTTAATGTACAATACAAATGGAGCTCGAAAGAATAGAAAAAGAAATGAATTGCCGCTAGTAATATCGACAACTTGCACAAATTAGACTTTAATAATCGGAAACACTAATTTAATATATTCAAATACTAGTCTCAGGTTTTTGAGCTTATTTATTTCGGGATAACATTCATATACGCTTGTGGCGCCGATTCATCGGGTTTTATTTCTTGTGCAACCATTAAATAATACATCGCTTTTTTATACTCTCTCGCAGCAATATATACCGCTCCCAATGTGAGGTTGGTCATATAATCGCTCGGGTAGGGAACAAGTGTTTTTTGTGCTAATTCGAGAGCCTCCTCATATTGGTTGGTGGCATATTTTGTGTAAGCAATTATCCCCATGAGTGGCGTGAGGTTTTTGGCACCACCATCATATTTTATTTGGGCTAGATAAAGATTATACAAGGAATCTGCGGCTTTAAAATCGGCACTTTGAAAAGCTAAATAGGCTTTGTAGGTATAATTGGCACTGTCTTTGGCAACATAGGTTGTGGGCATAACGCCGATGTTAACGGTGTGGATACTGAAAGGTGATGGAAAGCAATTTTCGAGATACTGGGGTTCAAGAAATAAATTGTTGAAAATACGGTATGTCCCTTGCGCTCCAAAACTAGATTTTTCGCCCAGCATTTCGCATTTGACTTTTGCTTTGGGATATCTTTTTTTCAAATAATAATTAGAAAAAGTAAAGGCATTTGTTGCAATAATTTGCGTGTCTTTAAATGATTCCATGTTTTCATTTTTCATTAACCAGTCTATGGCTTCTTTAGTTGTTATTTGCCAATAGTCCGTGTCAAAATCATAATAGGCACGTTCGTATCCATCTGCCAACTCATTATAATAAGTATATTGGTAGGGATTGTTTTGCACACACCAAATAATTGGTTTGGCCAAACCAATTAATAATAAGGCTAGTATGCTCATTTGGAGCATGGGCTTGTGCATGTTTTGAAGAAAAATACCGAATCCTATAGTGCAAAACAATACAATGGAAGGATATATAAACAGTAAATGCCTCCACGAATTGTACAAGGGCATGTTGGAATAAACAGCATATACAGCAGGTGCTAATCCACTAACTAGCAACAGAATCATTTCGTTTTTGTGAGTGATTTTTTTCCAATTAAAGCAAACAGAAACAAAACCTATTATTAAGGTAATGGTAATGGCAATGGGTATGCTTACCGACATCATTTTGGGTAGGTAGTTTTTCGGCAAGCTCAAGGAGTCTAGGTATTCTCCATCAAATGCGACTAATATTTTTTGTGGGAAATCTTTGACGACATTCAAAGTTTTGATGATGTTTTCAATAGGGTTTTGTAGCACGAAAGGCCATAGCAAAATCATGAAAATAAAGGCAATAATCATACTGCCCAAAAGTCTTGGAAGCCAAGATTTTAGATTTTGTTGGGCCTCCTTGTTTTTCCTATATTCTAGAAAAGCATAAAGGCCTATAAAGCCAAGCATTAAAATGCCTCCGATGCGGATACTGAGTAGAAACCATAATGAAAAGGCTAAGCCAATTAAGGTTTTGACTGAAGGTTTTGCTAGCTGTTTGAAGAATAGAATGGCAAAATAAATGCTAGCAATATAGGCACTCAAAAAGGGTATATCCTTTGTGTCAAAAATGGCGAGCCCACTAAATATAGGTGTTAGAAATAGCAACCAAATACTGATAATAGCTGTTTTGTAATCACTGATTTTTGCAGCAATTAATCCCGTAAAAAGTAAGGCTAGAATGGCAATGAATTGATTGAGGGCATGTCTGGTATTGTATTCATATTCGTCTTGTACAATACTGGTTAAGCCTGTTGCAAAATACTCGAAACCACTTCCATAATAGGGCAGGGTAGTCGGCAAAACCACACCATCCTTGTGGTCGGGGTGCAGAAAAGAAGTATCCTTAAAGCCACTGCTGTAATAGGCTATATTGGCTTTCCCATAGATATTCATGTCCATTTCGTCACTACCAACACCACTATCATAGCCGCTTATCCATAAGATGGCGAGCATCAATACTAAGGAACCCAAAAATATTTTTTGAAACCAATTATTTTCAACGGCGAGAATATTTGTTTTCCCTTTATCTTCTATTGTAAGGGTAGTTTTTTTGTTTTTACTCATGGCTACGGGGCTTAATCTTTAGTTGTCGCAAGGTAGTATTTTTGTATTTGAATTTCTTTGCTTAGGCATTTGATCTGGCATAAAAAAAACGACCTCAGTTTTTGAAGTCGTCTTTTTTATGGTTTAGGGTATTAAAAGTAAAAGCCCAATCTCAATGCGAAATTATTGAGTCTAGTATTGCCATCTGTAAACGATGCGGGTAGATTGCTGATTCGAGATGGGTTTGTTGCATTAGGGGCAAAGCCATTGTTGAAAAAAACACCCGCGTAAGCATCTACTTTTTGACCAATATTATACTGTACGCCTGCGCCTATATTCATTTGAAACAGAATAGGTGCAATGTTTCCAATGCCACCATTGATTTTTTCTTTCTCTCCAACGATATAATTTTTGGAGGACGATCCTGTATCGGCCACAGTCATTTCGTAAGTCATTTTTTTACTGATGTTAAAACCAATAGTCATTCCCGCTTGGCCAAAAATGGAAAATTTACCCATTCGGTCTGTTTTTAATTTTAAGGCAACTGGAATTTCTACATACTGAACTGTGTAATTAAAACTGGATCTGGAAACCTCCCCTTTTATCGCAGAGGGGTTAGTGGTGTTGATTTTGCCACCGGTGCTGTTTACTTGTATGCCTGTGGCTACAGCATAGTTTTCGGCAAAATGAAAATCACCCATCAATCCATAGGTAAAGCCCATTTTCGCGCCCCCATTTTCTTGGGCTTTTGCACCATCTTTAGCAGCCGATGGGCGCATCCAAGATATTGTTGGTGCAAGATATCCGCCAATTCTTATTGTTTGATATCCAGCATCAACTGCTGGAGCTTCAGAGTCTATTTGTGCAGATGATGTAGCAAAAAACTACTGAATATTAGGGCAGAAAATATTTTCTTTTTCATAAAATTTGTTTGGTTAAGAAGCAATGGATACCATAACCCAAAAATTATACCACAAAGCAAATGCCAAGTACTTATTTTTGCATTGAAAGTACTTAATCTATATTCAATTATGATGAACCAATTCTATTTAGCGTCACAAAAGTGTTTGAACTCCTTAGCTATATTGTCGATGTTGCTTCTTTTCAATGCTTGTCATTCCAATGAAGAAAAACTGCCTGATGTCTCAAAGGTTGTAATCTCCATCCAATCGAATCGATTAGATAGAGAATTGATTGCGTTAGATACGAATAATCTTGCTAGCGGATTAGCGGAATTGCACAATAAGTATCCTGCTTTTTTGGGCTTTTATTTAGACACCCTGATGGGCTTTAACATTAGACAACAATATACTCTTGACAATAAAGGTATTACAGAAGGTGTGCGCAGTTTTTTGACTTATAAAGATTACAAGGCATTATTTGATACCGTTGCACTGCATTATCCCAACACCAATGATATTGAGAAAGACTTAAGTAAGGGATTTCAGTATTTACTGCACTATTATCCGGCCTACAAAGTTCCCCAAATTGTCTATTTTGTTTCGGGATTACAAAATTGGGGTGTGGTAAGTTATGAAGGTGTCTTGGGGATTGGTCTCGATATGTTTTTGGGGGAAAAATATCCATTTTATGCAGCTGTAGGGCAGCCAGACTATATGTACATTAATTTTCGAAAAGAGTCTATTGCACCCTCGGTATTCAATACCATTTACAATGATTTTCATCCCTTCGAAGATGAGGAAAAGAATCTGTTGGAAATGATGATTCAAAAAGGCAAGCAACAATATTTTGTGGAGAAAATGCTTCCTTTCACTAAGCTCGAAGATAGAATTGGCTATACTTCTGCACAACTCAATTGGTGTAAGGATAACGAGGCCATGATTTATAATTTCTTTTTAGACAATGATTTGATGTTTGAAAAAAATTGGGGAAAAATGCGCAGATTTGTTGTCTATGGTCCCAATACGCCGAGTATGCCCGCAGAAAGCCCGGGAAATATCGGTACTTGGATTGGTTTGCGAATTGTACAATCTTATGCGCTCCATAATCCAACTGAGGATTTGGAAAAAATATTTAAAGAAACAAATGCCGAACAATTTTTGAAAAAAGCAAAATATAAACCCAAAAATTCCTAATCACTCAACCCGATTTTTTAAGTAATAATGATTAAACATGTTCTTTTTTTGTTGCTCCCTTTCATGGCCATCAAAGTAGATGCACAAGTTATTTCTGACGCAGAAAAAGTAAAACCAACACTTGCTGCCATCATCGAAAAAGATACTATGTATTGGACATATGGGGGTGTCTTTAATGTAGGGGGTAACCAAGGTATATTGCACAATTGGGCTGCGGGTGGAGAATTAGCATCCTTTACAGTGAATGGAATTTTTAATGGTTTCACGACTTATGTTAGTGGCCCCAATATTTGGATCAATAACCTTGATCTCAACTATGGTCTTAACTATACCTATTCAAATAAATTTATACCCCGCAAAACAGATGATCGAATAGATTTTACCTCAAAGTATGGTCGAATGATTTCGAAGAATGCAAAGTTTTTTGCCACCGGATTATTCAACTTTAAATCTCAGTTTACCAAAGGTTACGATTATGCATTGCCCGATTGGCAAAATAATCCTACCTCAGATTTTCTTTCCCCTGCATATTTAACTTTTGCGCCAGGATTTGAATTTCGAGAAGGAAATAATTTTAGTATATTCTTTTCTCCTATTGCTGCTAGGCTTAGCTTGGTAGACAATAAATATACCAAGCTTAGTCCGCAAGGGGCATTTGGTGTGCCATTTGGTCAATCAAGTCGATTCGAATTGGGTGCTTATTTCTCGGCTAGATATTTTACTGAAATCAGCAAAGTCGTTTCTTTTCGTTCGCGTTTAGATTTGTATAGTAACTATTTGGCTCAAGATGTCAAAGATCTTAAAGGCCTTGTTGTGCGCAAAGACAATCCGGGAAATATTACAGTGCTTTCCGATAATTTAATGACCTTTAAATTCAATAAACATTTTAACATGTCTGTCGGTTTGGTCATGATTTATGATAATGCCATTCCTTATTCAAATACTTATATTAATTCATCGGGCCAGAAACTGAATAAAGATGAGCCATTTCAAGAATTAGGTTGGATGCAAGTCCGCCAAAATATTCAATTTGGTGTAGAATATAAACTACCGCTTAAAAAGAAATAAATCAGGCTTTCATTCACCAATATTTTAGGGTAAATTTGCCCTAGCTATTGATGTTAGCAGTAATTTTTACGTACACAAAAGATAGGAATATTCAATGTCAGAAACATACCAAATAAAGCTCCCGCAATTCGAAGGGCCGTTTGATTTGCTGCTCTTTTTTATCGAGCGCGACGAATTGGATATATACAATATACCCATCTTTAGCCTAACCAAAGATTTTTTGGATTATATCCATCATACCGAGATTTTAGATATTGAATTGGCTAGTGAGTTCATTTTATTTGTTTCGACTTTAATGCGCATCAAGTCAAAAATGTTATTGCCTCGCCGTGAAAAAGATGAACATGGTAATGAAATTGACCCAAGGCAAGAATTGGTAGATAAAATACTTGAATACAAGCGCTACAAAGAAGCATCGGTTGAAATGGTTTTAATGGAGGCTGAGCGACAACTGCATCAAAAAAGAGGAAATATCCGTGCCGAATTAGAAGCATTGAGCGAAGAGTATAGTGAGGGGACTGAAATCCAAACGGTTTCTTTATACAAGTTGATGAGTTCATTCGAACGCACGATGAAGAAATTTAACGAGCGTAATAATAAACCACAACATGTGGTTGTGAAGTATAATTATAGCCTCGAAAGTCAACGAATATATTTATTGGCCTGGATGAAAGAAAAAGTAGAAGTGCCCTTCGAAACACTTTTTGCCCAATTCGAAAATCGAATTCAAGCTATTTTTACCTTCTTGGCCATGTTGGAATTGATTCAGCAAAAGCAATTCAATATTTTAATTGGCAATGGCCGAAATAATTTTATTATAGAATGGAATCCGCATAAAGATGATGCCTACGAAGAAGATAATGGCACTACTCCTGATGCCCTGATAGAAGCCTAAAACACAACCCATTCAATCCGTTTTTTTGATGAAATCCTTATCCGAATTAAAAATTGTTTTTTTCGGTACCCCCGATTTTGCTGTCGCTTCTTTAGCTGCTTTAGTGGATGCAGGCTTGAAGGTGATTGCCGTAGTTACAGCACCAGATAAGCCCGCAGGTAGAGGTTTGCAATTAAATAGTACACCTGTAAAACAATATGCCGTATCCAATAATATTTTGGTGCTTCAGCCGCCTAAGCTTAAAGCTCCCGAATTTATAGAGGCTTTGAAAGAACTTGATGCAGATGTACATATCGTAGTTGCCTTCAGGATGTTGCCCGAATTGGTTTGGAATATGCCCCCTATGGGCACGGTTAACGTGCATGGTTCATTGTTACCTCAATATCGTGGAGCCGCCCCTATTAACTGGGCCATTATGGACGGTGCCACTGAAACAGGTGTTACTACTTTTAAGTTGAAACACGAAATAGACACCGGAAATATTTTATTAAGGCATACAGTTGATGTGCTACCCGAAGATAATGCAGGTACGGTGCATGATAAATTGATGGTAGCTGGTGCACATTTATTGGTCGATACTGTTAAAGGATTGGCCGAAAATACCATTAAAGAAATACCACAAGATGTACTCAGCGAGCCTCTTCGGCACGCGCCCAAAATCTTCAAAGAAGATATGAAAATCGATTGGAATAGAAATGCCTTGTCTATTATCAATCATATCCGTGGCCTATCTCCTTATCCCGCAGCATTTACCGAGCTCGAGGGAAAAAACATCAAGATATACGCAGCAAAATTGCTCGATGAGCAACCCAATGTAAGTTTTGGAAACTACCAAACCGATCATAAGACATTTCTTCGTATCGCCGCCAAAGACGCTTGGGTGCAAATACTCGATTTGCAACAAGAAGGTAAAAAGCGCATGGATATTAAGTCTTTTTTGAGCGGATTTCGTTCCTAAATTAAGCATTATCCTTTTTGAAGTCATCAGCATAAAAAGGTTGAAGTCATTATGTTCTATTGTTTTTGACTTCATGTGACAAGTCAATTTATGTCGTAATTTTTGTAGTTTTGAGTTGTTCTCATTTTTTGAAATCTTCCTTAGTATGAACAGATTTAAAATTTTTATTGTAGAAGATGACCTTTGGTATTTACAAGTTTTAGAATACTATCTGTCCAAAGATTCTGATTATGATATAGTTAGATTTTCTTCAGGAAAGGAATGTTTGGATAATTTGCACCAAAGGCCCCATCTCATTACTCTAGACTACAATTTGCCTGATACTGATGGAATGCAGGTGCTCAAAAAGATTAAGTCGCTTAATGCCGAGATACCTATAATTTTCATAAGTGGTCAAGATGATCCAGTCTTGATTAAAACGGTATTAGACAAGGGTGCAACAGACTTTTTTGTGAAAGATGAAAATACCCGTGAACTTCTGTTGAATTCTATTAATCGAATAAAAGATAATCATGATTTAAAGGAGGAATTAGAACAGCTAAAGGTTGAGTTGGGCCAAAAGTATGAGATTCAAAAAATAGCCCTTGGTGAAAGCAATTCGATCAAAAAGACCTATGCGCTCATCGAGAAGGCTTCCCAATCCAATATCAATGTTTCTTTATCGGGTGAAACAGGAACTGGAAAAAGATTGTTTGCAAAGGCGATCCATTTCAATTCAAATCGTTCGAATAAACCCTTTATCTCTGTTGATATTAGTGCCATTCCTAAAGATGTGGTAGATGTGGAGTTGTTTGGACAAGAAACAATCAATGCCTCGGGCATTGTTTCGTCCAGAGTGGGTAAAATAGAACAAGCTGATGGGGGCACTTTGTTTTTACAAAACATTTCGGAGTTAGAAATGAATATTCAAGCAAAGTTGCTCTACTTCTTAGAAGAAAAGTGTTTTTATAAACAAGGTGGAGAAAAACTGATCAGCAGCGATGTTCGCTTTATTTGCTCGAGTAGTAAAGATTTGGCTGAAGAACTTCGGCTGAAAAACCTAAGAGAAGATTTGTTTTATGCCATGATGCGTATGCCTATCAGTCTTCCCCCATTAAGAGAAAGAGGGAGTGATATAATTATTTTAGCGAAGCATATTTTGAATCAATATTGTATTGAAAATAATGTAGAGCCCAAAGTGCTTTCGAGTGCTGCATGCGAAAAATTATTAGCCTATCCTTTTCCAGGTAATATTCACGAATTAAAATCGCTGATGCAATTCGCATTAGTAATGAGCAATACGGAACAAATTGAGGTATCAGATTTGATGTTTACAAAAATAGTTAATGAGATTAATCTGTTTCCTGAAGAAAAAACCATGAGAGAATATACCATCAATATTGTTCAATCTTTTTTAAGAAGATACGATGGTAATGTTTTGAAGGTGGCAGAAAAACTTGATATTGGCAAGTCTACGATTTATAAAATGATTCAAGAAAAGGAAATTGTACCTTAAGGACAATAAGGAAAATTCTCAAATGAATTAAAAAACGAATCCGCTTTTTTAACTGTATTTTCAATGGATCAGGGTACAATTTTGCTGAATAAAGCAACACTTCAAAAGTTATTGCCAGGTCATGTTTTGATTAATGAAGGGCATCAAATCCTTTCGGCGGGTTCGGAAATTAGCCTGTGCTTGCATCATGCGGTATTTCAAAATATTTTTGAACTCATTTCTTTTCAAAATGAAATAGGAAATGCCATTGAATGGGCTCAACTAGATCAATTTGTCGGACAATCTATTAACGTAGTGTTCAAAAAGGATTTATCCTGCAGAACGTACACTTTTGATTTGCTCAAAGAGCATAATGCATGGTTATTGAATTTTATTCCGAAAAAAGGGCTTAGTCAACAGCATCAATTTAGCGAAAAGGCGCCAGAAGATGATATCGTATACCACCAAACGAATAGGGAATTACAATCTCAATTAGAACTCGCAAATTCAAGATTTGAAAAAATAATAGACGACCCAATAGTGGGCTTATTGGTAGAAGACGAGGATCGGCGCATTGTAAATGTAAATGAAACCTTTTGTCGTTTGTTCTTTATTCCCTCAACAACACAGTCTTTAATTGGAATGTGTTGTGTGGCCTTTGCAGCGCAAAGTAAAGCTATGTTTAAAGATCCTGAGCAATTTGTTGAGCGGGTAAATGAGCTTTTAGTTGGGCGCAGTACGGTATTAAACGATGTGTTGGAATTAGCTGATGGGCGTTTCTTTAGGCGAGATTATATCCCCGTTTTTATTGATAGCAATTATCGTGGCCATATGTGGAAATATATGGACATTACAGAAAGTAAAACATTAGAAAACAAGCTCAAGGAGCAAAAAGAGTTTTATGAAAAAATACTCAATAATCTCCCTGCAGATATTGCCGTTTTCGATAAAGATCACCATTATGTTTTTGTCAATTTAAAAGCCATTAAAGATGATGAACTCCGTCATTGGATTATTGGTAAAACAGATTATGATTACTGTGCCCTTAAAGAAAAAGATATCTCTTTAGCCGATGACAGAAGAGCATTGTTTTTGGATACTGTACAGTCCAAAAGCCAACTCGTATGGGAAGAATGCCTCTTGGACAAACAAGGGAATGACCAATATTCCATGCGTATTTTTTACCCACTGTACCATGCGAATGGAGATTTTGATATCATGATTGGATATGGGCTGGATATAACAGAGAGGAAGAAAATTGAAATGCGCATTGCACAGAGCGAAATGCGTTTTAGAGGATTATTTGAAAAAAGTCCTGCATTGATTTCTATTCAGGATATAGGGGGTAAGTTAATAGACGTCAATCAAACAACATTAGAGGTATTGGGTTATGACAAAAAGGATTTGATAGGCAAAACAGTACATGACTTTTTGGATACAGACTTAAATTTGTTTGCTACTATTCCAAGCCAAGATGGATTGCATCCAGAAGCTAGTGAGGATGGTATTATCAAAGTCAAAACCAAAAACGGTGATGAAGTTCATTTGTTATACAACAATCACCTCGTCCATATTAATGAGCAAGAGTCGATTATTATGGGTTTTGCTCAAGACATCACCGCTAATATCAATGCCGAACTTGAGTTAAAAAAGAGCGAAGAGAAGTATAAAGATATTATTGAGCATATGAACCTTGGGCTTTTAGAAGTAGATGATCAAGGTAAAATAATTTATGTCAATTCTTCCTTCTGCAGCATGATTGGAATGACCAATGAGGAATTGATTGACCAATCGCTATTGCGCATATACCAAACTTTAAATCCCGATTTTAATATCCCTGAGGTATTGGCCAAAAGAAGTGCGGGGATTACCGAATCTTATGAAATCAGTTTAAAAGATAAAGAGGGAAATCCCAAATGGATGTTGATTAGCGGCGCCCCTGTTAGAGATGGAAATGGTAAAATCAAAGGCTCAATAGGTATATACTTAGAGATCACAGAACAAAAATTTTTGGAGGCCGACCTTCGTAAAGCCAAATTTGATGCCGAACAATATGGTATCGCTAAAGAAATGTTTCTGGCCAATATGAGCCACGAGATTAGAACGCCCCTTAACGCAATAATTGGCATTAGTGGTTTGTTGTCTAAAACTAAAATGAATGAGCAACAAGGTTTATTTCTAACAACGGTACAAACCGCTGCCCAAAATTTACTCGTTATCATTAACGATTTATTGGATTTTTCTAAAATAGAATCTGGCAACCTGACTGTCGAAAATATTTCTTTTGACCTCAAAGAAGTATTACTGAATACGAAACAAATTCTTCTGTATAAGGCAGAAGAAAAAGGGCTAGCTATTGATTTTAAATTTGATCCTGCCATTGCACCTATTTTAATCGGTGATCCATTCCGCATTAATCAGGTTGTTTTAAACATCTTAGGCAATGCCATCAAATTTACCGAAAAAGGATTTGTAGCGATTGACTGCCGCTTACAAAAAGAGGATAACGAAATACAACAAATTTGTATCGAAATTAAAGACACAGGTATTGGCATTTCTGAAGAATTTGTTGCCAATTTGTTCGAAAAATTTGCACAAGAGGATGAAACAATCACCCGGAAATATGGTGGTACGGGGCTTGGTATGAGCATCTCAAAAGATTTGGTAGAACGGATGGGAGGAACGTTAAGGGTAAAAAGTCAAAAAAATAGCGGTACATGTTTTAGTATCATATTCCATTTTCCTATTGGAGCGCATAGCGCATTAGACAAGAAGGATGATTTGCCGATTAGTACTAAGGCGCTCGAGGGTAAACGAATTCTACTTGCCGAAGACAATGAAATGAACCGACTTTTGGCGAGTACCTTACTGGGTCATTATGGTCTATTGGTTGATGAAGCAGAAGACGGTAAAGTAGCCATTGACATGATTCAACAGCATCATTACGACCTTGTGCTTATGGATCTGCAAATGCCCGAGATGGATGGCTTTATGGCTACTAAATGCATTCGAGAAATTTTAAAATTAACGATACCCATTATTGCCCTTACCGCAAATGTGTTTAGAGAAGAAGAAAATCGATGCTATGCTGCCGGAATGGATGATTTTGTTTCAAAGCCATTCGAAGAGCATGAGTTTATACGAAAGGTTGCCAAATGGATTTGTAAAACACATATCGCTTAAAAAAGATGAAAGAACAAACTTTGTTATTCAATATTGATGCCTTGTTAAAGATGAGTAGGAATGATATGCTCTTTATAAAGAAAATGCTCCTCCTCTTTTCCCAAATGATGCCTCAATCTCTAGATGAAATGCAAGTGGCTATCGAGGAAAAAGATTGGTCGCGTTTAGCCTCTATAGGCCATCGGATTAAATCATCTGTTGCAGGCGTGGGTATTCTCGCTATTGCGGATGATTTTAAGAAGTTAGAATTTTTGTGTAAAGCGGTAGAGATAGAGGAGCAAGAAATTGTCCTGACTTTTAATAGCATTAAATTCGTCATTGAACAGTCTATTCAACAAATGCTGAGTACCTATCCCGAATTTTTTCCGTCAGAAAGCGTTTAATCATTCAGCATTTGAACGAACTAATTGTTTATTGTAGGATCTATTTGTGGCTGCTATGCCCAATCCAAAAATGCTCTAGTGTAGGCATTACATCTACCATATAGCTCCTTTATGTCTTCTGCTTTTTTGTGTATCGTACGATAATTAAAGCACTTTCCTTGCTGTCAGTATTGGTTCAATATCCATTTGTTTACAAAAAGACAACACTAATTTACCTGTTTACTTGTTAGGTGCATTGAGCCTTCCTCCATTCTAAGACGCTAGTAAATTGTCTCCTAGGTGAATTTTATCCAGGTTTTGCTGTGGAAAGATGTCTCAGTCTACTCCTTAATAGGGTATTCCTCCTTGCTAAAATATGCTATTCCTTAAATGCCATTAAAATATACAAGTACAGCACTCTGGATAAGCGCATCAAAATGGGTTGCATCAAAATAACCACCAATGTACTAGCACCCAAAAAGTAAAAAATGCTATTGTCTTGGTAGCTCATCCCAAAAATAGGGTAATACCAAAGAATGTTTAAGAACAGTAAAATAGTGGTGAGTGCATAATTAATACCGGGGCCATTATTGCTTTCGCCTTCCAGCTTTTGTGTACATTGAGGGCAATGTGCATTCATCTTCAACAGACTCTTTAGGGGGAAGATGCCTCTTTGTTGAAATATCTTACCCTTGCGACATGTTGGGCATTTGTAACCTATAATTCCGACCCAAACTGATGGTTTTTTATTCATAAAAATGTGTACATGCTGTTCCTAATCCAATACCACTCGCAGTTCTAGTGATTAAAATTGTTCTGATCATTTTGAAAAAATAATATTCTACGCTATTGCTTGTTTTTAAATGCTGCACGAATTTTACTGTATTTCACAAAAGCCATATTGGCCGCGAGTCGATAAGCTACATAACCAGCATAGCCATCCAAAAAACCGAGTCGGATAATATAGTCTTGGATAAATTTGAATTTGGGACCTAAAATTAATTTCAACAAACTCACATTTTTGCCTTTCTGTAGGGCTTCTTGTGCCGAAAGCGTAGTATATCGTTCGGTCATGTTTAGATAATCCGAAATGCTGTTGAAGCTATAATGGAGCAAATCGCCATTGAGTGTTCCGTATTTTTTATAGGGTTCAAACAAGCGCCACTTTTCGTGGATAGTGCCTTGCCAATCGCCTTTTGTTTTATCCCAAAGTCGGCATTGCTTGTCGGGGTACCAAGAACCATGGCGAATAAAAGTGCCACAGAAATTAGTGCTTCTTTTTAAAAAATAAGCATCGCATGCTGCATTGCTTTTTACTTGGAGAATGGCCGATTTTAATTCCTCGCTGAGCACCTCATCGGCATCGAGCGATAGGACCCAATTGTTCGTAGCGGCTTGCGCAGCAAGGTTTTTTTGTGCAGCAAAACCTGCAAATGGATGTTGGATTATTGTTGCACCGTATTGTTCTGCTATGCTGCACGTGTTATCTGTTGAGGCCGAATCAACGATGATGATTTCGTCTGCAATACCCACTAGCGATTGCAAACATCTCCCAATGTTTGACTCCTCGTTGTAGGTAATGATAACAGCACTCAGCATCATGTTTAATTATTTTTCTTGGTTTTAAATTCGCTTGTAAAATGGAATTCAATATCCGGGTTATTTTGACGCTCGGTATTGAGGAACCACTCACTTTGTGCAAGGTACACTAGGTTGCCGTCCTTGTCGGTCATAATGTTTTGTTGCTTGAAGCGAACAAAGTCATCCAGCTTTTTCTTGTCACCAGTTATCCAACAAGCTTTGTAAAAACTCAAAGGCATAAAGGCACAAGCAGCGCCATACTCTTGCAACAAACGATATTGTATTACTTCAAATTGAAGTTCGCCCACGCAACCAATAATCTTGCGATTGCCCCCGTGTTGGGTAAAAAGCTGCGCCACACCTTCGTCGGTGAGCTGGCTAATGCCTTTTTCCAATTGCTTGGTTTTCATTGGGTCTTTGTTCACCAATTCTTTAAAAATCTCTGGCGAGAATGTAGGAATGCCGGTAAACTGCATCACTTCTCCTTGGGTGAGGGTATCACCAATTTTGAATTGCCCGGTGTCAAACAAACCTACTACATCACCCGGATACGCATCTTCGATAATTTCTTTTTCGCGCGCCATAAAAGAGTAGGGGTTGCTAAAACGAACATCCTTTTCGATACGGCTATGTTTGTAAAAAGTATTGCGTTGAAATTTGCCCGAAACCACGCGCAAGAAGGCGATTCGGTCGCGATGACGAGGGTCGAGATTGGCGTGGATTTTAAAAATAAAACCCGTGAATTTGTCTTCCTGAGGGTCTACATGGCGGGTATCTGTATCACGGCCCAGCGGTTCTGGTGCAATTTGAATAAAGGTGTCAAGCAATTCCTTCACCCCAAAATTATTTACGGCCGAACCAAAGAACACGGGCGCTACTTTGCCTGCTCGATAATCTTCTTTGTCCATATTGCCATACACGCCTTCCAACAATTCCACATCTTCACGCAATTGGTTGGCATCGCGTTCGCCCACTTTTTCGTCCAGCAATTTGTCTTGGATATCGGGGATTTGAAGCGAATTATCTTCGTCTGATTTTTGGTTAGGGGTAAACAGCAAAAGACTTTTATCGTACAAATTATACACCCCTTTAAATTCTTTACCCATATTAATAGGCCAAGAGAGTGGGTGCAGGCTGATGTTTAATTCTTTTTCTATTTCATCGACAAGGTCAAAGGGGTATTTACCATCGCGGTCCATTTTGTTGATGAACACAATCACTGGGGTATCACGCATACGGCAGACTTCCATCAGGCGACGGGTTTGTTCTTCCACGCCATTCACACTATCAATCACCAGGATTACGCTGTCCACCGCAGTAAGGGTGCGATAAGTATCTTCGGCAAAGTCTTTATGCCCAGGTGTATCCAAGAGGTTTACTAAAATATCTTTGTATTCGAAGCTCATTACCGAGGTGGCCACAGAGATACCTCTTTGGCGCTCGATTTCCATAAAGTCGGAAGTAGCGTGCTTTTTAATTTTGTTGCTTTTTACCGCACCAGCCACTTGTATGGCACCCCCAAATAAGAGCAGTTTTTCGGTGAGGGTTGTTTTACCCGCATCCGGGTGAGAGATAATGGCAAAAGTCCGGCGACGGGCAATTTCTTTTTCGTATTTCAAGCTTGTTTGTGTTTGTTCAGATAGAAGCAAAGGTAAGCAATTGATTTTTGACTTATGATTGGTGATTTAGGATTGATTTGAAGATTTGAAAATTATTGGAATAGGCCTTTATGGGCACGATTTTTAAAGCGAATAGTTCGCCCAGTGCTTGGAGTGATTTTGAATCTACCAATGGAATGTTTCTTGGGATGAATAATAGGATCAGCAATCATTGGTAGTGCAGCATTACGAAAAGGGTATTCTTTTTACTGCTGTAAAAGACGAAAGACCATTTAAAGAAATCCATTGCCAAGCTATAGAATTGGTGATCGATAATTAAGGGGTAGTATATTATATGAACAAGTTTTAATCGCTAGTAAGAGTAAACAGAAAAACGCCACAACAATTAGTTGTGGCGTTTTGTATTATGCCAGAAGTATTTGCATTTCTTCTATAGGCTTACAATCTAATTTCACACTCTGTTTCTAAAGATCCCAATTTAGCGTCCCCTTTATCACATTCTGTACGTGCGTCTTTCAAAGATTGTTTGGTTAGTTCTTTTTCGTTAACAATCGAAGTGCTTCCTCCTGAAGAGCTTGTGCATTTACAAGTGTATGCTCTGCGGCAAGAACCAGTTAATAATACAGCTAATAATAAAGCACTCATCATCCCTTTTTTCATAATTTCATCTTTTAAGTTAAACATATGATGAAGTTAGCTCGATGATTCTGGTTTATGGGTATTCAAAGGGAAGGTCTTGTTAATTTGATTGTACCCAAAGCGGCCTCATCCTAATAATTATGGAGTACATAGGTGTAAATGAAAAAATATCATTTTAGCAACAATGCAATATTCCTATTGAACAATGAATAGGAAACCATGTGTTATGCACAAAAAAAAGAAACACCTTCTGTTTGAAGATGTTTCTTTTGGTGTACCATGTACGGGAGTCGAACCCGTCATTCCTCCGTGAAAGGGAGGCGTCTTAACCGATTGACCAACACGGCATTTCCTGTTTCGGAGTGCAAAGATAGCCAGGAATTTATTTCTACCAAATTTCTTTTTAAATTTTTTTTATGCCGAAAGCATGGCTTTAATGATGCCTAAAAAATCATCAGCAATCAAGGCTGCGCCCCCTATTAGGCCACCATCAACATCTGCTCCAGCAAAGATTTCCACTGCATTAGATGCTTTGCAGCTACCCCCATAAAGAATGGTCATGTTTTGGGCAAGCGCTGCACCGAATTGCGTATTGATTACTTGACGAATGTGTTGGTGCATATCTTGTGCTTGCTCGGCAGTAGCTGTGCGGCCTGTTCCGATAGCCCAAATGGGTTCGTATGCAATTACGATATTGCTCATTGCAGTAGCATCCAAATGAAATAAACTTTCTTTTAATTGGTTTCCTACAAATTCATTTTGTGTTCCGGCATCTCTTATTTCAAGTGCTTCTCCACAACAGAATATAACCTGTAATCCATTAGCCAAGGCCGCATTTGTTTTGGCAGCTAATAAGGCATTGTCTTCATGGTTATAAGCTCTTCTTTCAGAATGGCCAATCAGTACATATTGTACACCTGCTTGTTGTAGCATTGCTGCTGCTATTTCACCTGTATAGGCTCCGGATGTTTCGTGATGACAGTTTTGGGCAGCCACCGAAACAAATGCAGTATCTTGGGTTTGTGTAATCGCTTGGGTTAAATGTAAATAGGGTGTGGCTAGTACAACTTGATTGTGCTCATTCAGGGTAGGCAATTCTGCCAAGATCTGTTCTATTAAATCTTTTCCTTCTTTCAAATTCAAGTTCATTTTCCAGTTGCCTGCCACTATTTTTTTACGCATTTTAAGTATTTTTTAGATGTATAAAAATTGTTTTTTTGGAGTAATCTTATAGCATATTATGCTCTATTATCGAACAGATACCGATACATTTTTTGTTCTGCTTCACTTAAGCTCATTCCCCTTCTTTCCATCATTCTACTGGCCGTTTCTATAGCTTTGTCAAATTGATAGCTTGTATTTTCTGATGCTGCACCCCAGCTAAATGAGGGTACAAATTTCTCTGGAAAATTGCTGCCAAATACATTGCTACTTACCCCTACCACTGTGCCTGTATTGAACATGGTATTGATGCCACTTTTAGAATGGTCACCCATCATCAAGCCGCAAAATTGTAATCCAGTGTTCACTAATTTATTTTCGTACTCGCTCCATACTTTGATTATATCATAGTTGTTTTTGAGATTACTACAATTGGTATCTGCACCAAGGTTGCACCATTCGCCAATTACAGCATTACCCATAAATCCGTCGTGACCTTTATTGCTATTGGCAAAAAATACAACATTACTAACTTCGCCACCTATTTTACACCCCGCTCCAATCGTTGTAGCGCCATATACTTTTGCCCCCATTTTCAAAACAGCATTTTCACCCAAAGCGATTGGTCCGCGTAGCATACAGCCCTCCATTATCTCGGCATGTGCAGCGATATAAATGGGGCCTTTAGCAGCATTGATGATGCAGGGGTTTAATACAGCGCCTTCTTCAATAAAGATATTTTCGGGCGAGATGGTAGTGACATATTCAGGAATCGCTTGCGATTTTTTCCCTTTGGTTATCAATGCAAAATCTGCTTTTAGTGCAGATTCATTCTTCAAGAAAATGTCCCAGATATGGTTCAGTTTTTGGGGTTCTTGATGGTAAGGTACAAGCTTGAAATCTTTGATCGTTTCTGCAAATTGCTCATAATTAATGTTGGAACTATGGCTCGTTTTTGCCGCAATTACCCAGGTATTATATACTAGTTGTTCATTGTCGTTTAAAGCTTCGATTGCAGCTACTATCTCTTTGTTTGCAAAAATCGAGGCATCAATAAAAGTGTTCGATTCACTATTCCCTTTCGGAAAAACATCTTGCATATAGTTGGGGCAAAGGCTCGCCGTGGGCTGCCTTAAAAGCAGTTCCCAGCGCTCGCGCATGGTCATGATGCCACAACGTATATCGGCCACTGGCCTAGTATGGGTAAACGGTAGGAGCTGATTCCTTGTTTCAGAATCGAATAAAGTGTAGTTCATTTTTATTATAAAAAAATCCCAACGAATGTCGGGATTTTTATTGGATAATATAAAGACTGAAAATTCAGTATTAAGCTTTTTTTGCGTAACGATTTTTGAATTTTTCGATACGACCTGCAGTATCTACGAACATCGATTTACCAGTGTAGAAAGGATGCGAAGTGTTTGAAATCTCCACTTTAATAACGGGGTATTCATTGCCATCTTCCCAAACGATAGTTTCTTTGCTAGCAGCTGTAGAACGTGTCAAGAATGATGTTTCGTTAGACATATCTTTAAATACTACCAAACGATAATTTTCTGGGTGAATTCCTTTTTTCATTGCTTAAAAAATTGTTTTGTGTATGGATTTTGCCATACCGATTATTGTAAATAAGGCTGCAAAGGTAGGAAATTCTATCTTTTTGCAAAAAAATATTATTTTAAAAATTTGTTGAGCACGGCAGCTTGGTCTTCGCCGTATTGAAATTTGTGCAATACCTTACCGTCAGCGCCTATTAAAAATGCCTGTGGTACATATTGTACACCATAAATTTCTGCTGCTTTTGATTGCCATGCCATCAAGTCGCTCATATGATAGGGCCAGCTTAAGTTGTCGGCGGCAATGGCTTGAGTCCAAGCCTCTTTGGCCTTATCAAGTGAAACGCTTACCACAGTAAATCCGTTTTTCGCTCCTTTAAAGGCTTTGTTTTTATAGTCGTTGTATAATTTCACCAATTCTGGATTAGCTCTGCGGCAGGGGCCACACCATGATGCCCAAAAATCTAATAAAATAACGCGGCCTTTATTAATTTCCGAAAGAACTAATTTTTTGCCACTTGGGTCATTAAAGGCCAATTCGGGGGCTTTTTGTCCTACTTGAATAGTTGTGTTTTCGTATTGGGCCGATGCTGAAAAACTAACTGCCACACAAAAAAATAATGAGGATAAAATTTTTTTCATTTTTGGGATTTGTTCTTTTAAAAAATTTATGAAGGGTAAAAGTATTGAAAAAATGCGTTCATTTTTTAAATTGCTTATTTGGATTCGTTAAAATTTGGTTTAACAATTTTTTGACACTAACTTTCACTGCTCAACATCAGCAACACAAATATTATGATCATAGGTGTTTTAAAAGAACAATTGCCCGAAACGCGTGTTTCGCTAGTGCCCGAGGTTGTGATGGCACTTACAAAAATGAAAGTTAGTATCTGGCTAGAGTCAGGGGCAGGTGAAAGGGCTTTCTTTTCAGATAAGTCATATGTTGACGCCGGTGCAATTATTAAACCCGCCTCCGAAATTACAAGTGGAGCCGATTTGATTTTGGCGATAAACCCATCTTTAATTGAGGCTTCGATAAAACCGTCTGCCGTTTTAATGGGCGTGTATCAACCTTTGTTCAACCATGCCTTGATGAGGCAATTAGCAGCTGCGCAGCAAACTGTTTTTAGTTTGGATACCATCCCGCGCACCACACGAGCTCAAAGTATGGATGTATTGAGCTCCCAAGCCAATATAGCGGGTTACAAGGCTGTGCTTTTAGCTGCAATGCAATACAGTCGTTACTTCCCGATGTTTATGACTGCTGCTGGTAGTATCCCTCCCGCAAAAGTCATGATTTTGGGTGCAGGTGTTGCAGGATTACAAGCTATTGCCACTGCTCGTAGATTAGGTGCTGTGGTTGAGGTTTTTGATACCCGTCCTGCTGTAAAAGAAGAAGTGGGTAGTTTGGGTGCCAAATTTATTGAGGTAGAAGGAGCGGCAGATGCCTCGAAAGCTGGCGGATATGCAGTGCAGCAATCTGAAGAATTCCAAGCAAAACAAAAAGCAAAAATTCATGAGCATATCCGCAAGAGCGATATTGTCATTACTACCGCCCAAATTCCTGGAATGAAAGCGCCTATACTCATCACTAAAGAGATGATTGAAGATATGCGTGCGGGTTCTGTAATTGTTGATTTGGCTTCGGCAACAGGCGGTAATACTGACTGTACAAAAGATAAAGAAAGCTTGCTGCATCAGGGTGTAACCATTATAGGGAATTCCGCATTGGCAGCATCGATGCCTTCGGATGCTAGTAAATTATATGCTAAAAATGTGTTCAACTTTTTAAAATTAATCATCGATGCGGAAGGTAATATGAACCTTAATTTTGAAGATGATCTTGTAAAAGGAACCTGTATTGTACACAACGGAAATATTGTGAACGATAGGGTAGCCTCATTGGGCTAGCATCTTGATTTTTTCCTTTAAGTATTTCTAACAATATAATTTTTATAAAAATGGACGCCATTCAAAATCTATTTACCGACCCGGCCACCTATCGTTTGCTTACGATTGTCATTCTGTCTATTTTTTTGGGTATTGAAGTCATAGGCCGCGTGCCCTCTGTATTGCATACGCCACTGATGAGTGGCGCTAACGCAATCCATGGTGTAGTGATTATTGGTGCGATAATTGTAATGGGGCAAGCACCTTCAGATGACTATCTGGCCCTTATTTTGGGCTTTTTGGCTGTGATTTTAGGTACACTTAATGTGGTGGGTGGTTTTGTGGTTACCGATAGAATGTTGGAAATGTTTTCGAAGAAAAAGAAAAAATAAATCCTCCTGTCTACACAGTGTTTTCAAACAAATTATTTCAAGCAATTCTATTTTAAAATATGGAAAATATAATTCTTCCGCTTAGTTATCTTATAGGCTCTGTAACCTTTATTATGGGTCTTAAAATGCTTTCCCATCCCGACACGGCACGCAAAGGAAATCTTGTGGCTGCTGCTGGTATGACAATCGCCATTTTTGCCACAATCTTTTTGTATAAAGGACCTGACGGAAATGGGCTGGGCAATTATCCCTGGATTTTTGCAGCACTGACCATTGGAACTGTTGTGGGTACAATGGCTGCCAAAAAGGTACAGATGACGGCCATGCCCGAAATGGTGAGCCTCTTCAATGGTATGGGTGGTGCTTGCGCCATGCTGATTTCCCTTGTTGAATATCATCACAATCCTACACCTTCAGTGGGTATGTTGCTGGTGATTGTGCTCGGTATGATTATCGGCACTGTTTCTTTTGCAGGAAGTATCATTGCCTGGGGCAAGTTGAATGGAAAAATTAAAGATAAAACCATACCTGGTGCACAATACATCAATTTTGTACTTTGGGGCGTATTGATTGCTTTGTCTGTAATGCTCATTGGTGGCTATTCTACAGAGCCAATGGTTTTTTATGGTATCTTGATTGTAGCAGCTATTTATGGGGTCCTTTTTGTAATGCCCATTGGAGGGGCCGATATGCCGGTTGTGATTTCATTGCTCAATTCTTTTACAGGAGTAGCGGCTGCTTTTGGTGGCTTTTTATATGATAATCCTGTGATGCTAACAGGGGGCATTTTGGTAGGTTCGGCCGGCACAATATTGACGATGTTGATGTGCAAGGCTATGAATCGGTCTTTAAAAAATGTATTGGTTGGATCTTTTGGTGCTGCCAAAACAGGGGGCGCATCTGGCTCTAGCGATCAAGGTGCCTACAAAGAAATTTCATTGAATGATACCGCCACCATAATGGCTTATGCCACTAAAGTGTGTATTATTCCTGGATACGGATTAGCGGTAGCGCAAGCTCAGCACGCTTGTCACGAATTGGAAAAATTATTGGGTGAAAAAGGTGTTGAGGTTACTTATGGTATACATCCAGTAGCAGGGCGTATGCCTGGGCATATGAATGTATTGTTGGCCGAGGCAGATGTACCTTATGAAAAATTATTGGAAATGGAAGATGCTAACGACCAAATGTCGAGCACTAATGTGGTCTTGATTTTGGGTGCCAACGATGTGGTGAATCCAGCAGCCAAAGAAGATCCATCAAGTCCAATATATGGAATGCCAATCCTTGAAGTGGAAAAAGCAGATCACGTTATTGTCAATAAACGGAGTATGAAACCAGGTTATGCGGGCATCGAAAATGAATTATTCTTCCGACCCAAAACGTCGATGCTCTTTGGTGATGCCAAAAAAGTATTGCAGGATTTGGTGAGTGAAATGAAGCAGATGTAAGTCTAGGATAGTTTCTTTCTTTCTTTCTTTCTTTCTTTCAGGAGTCTTATGGACTAATAGCAATCTTTATTTTGAGGCGCTTGTCTTTTGCTTTTCTTGTCTGCATGACATGCTCAATTTCTTTTCTGCATGTGCTGTAGGTCTTAAAGTCTTTGTTCTGGGTTCAATTATAAGGCAGGCTTATAATTAGGGTAAAACCTTTTCCATCTTAATTCGAACATCAAAGCAGAAAATAATTTTTAGAATTCGACCTATCGATTAGTTCTAATTCTTTGGCTTATCAATGGGCAAAAAAAGCAGTCCCTAAGAATAGGGACCGCTTAACCAATAAACCGTATATAAAATGAAACTACTATGAAATTCCAAATACCGTGCCACATTGTTTTTTGTCATTGATATTTTTGTTTTTCGCTCTATTTCATTAGGATTTTAAGGTAAAGTCCTTCTTTTGTTCTATTTGGTGGATTTTTTCTTCCTTTTTGTGGATTTTATGGAGTTGGAAACGATAAGATGGGCATTTAGTATGATCGGTCCATAGTGGACATATATGTCACTATTTTCGAACCATAATTTTTTGGTCCAAAAGTGCTATGTCATTATTTATTACAATTCATTCCCAAGTGTTGAAATATTGCTTTTTACATTAGGAGCAGAAAGGTCTTGGTATTGCCTTTTTTGAGCAGTACGATTTTTTAAGCGCAATAGTTGGGCAAGTTTTAGGCTAGACTTATAAATCAGGAAACATATTTTTTGATTTAGGCAACATCGGATTGAATTAATTATATTTTTTATCCGCAGTTAAGATTTGTATTTTTGATTGTTAGCTAGCCATTTTATGAGTAATACTGTATTAGAAACTTATCAATTTAACGAAGAAGAAGAGAAAAAACTGATACTCCGTGAATACAGAGCTTTATTGCGTGCCTTAAAAGAAAGAATTAAAAAGGGAGATAAAGATCGTATCCGTAGAGCCTTTGAGATTTCGGCAGATGCTCATAAAGATATGCGTCGAAAATCTGGAGAACCTTACATATTACATCCCCTTGCTGTTGCAAAAATTGTTGTTGAAGAAATAAGTCTTGGTGTTACTTCTGTAATTTGCGCTTTGCTGCACGATGTGGTCGAGGATACTGAACTTACTCTAGAAGATATGGAAGAGGAGTTTGGTTCGACTGTTGCCAAAATTATTGACGGACTGACCAAAATTGCCATTGTAGTAGATGGCAATTCTGAAACATCCATGCAGGCCGAAAATTTTCGGAAAATATTAATGGCACTTGCCGAAGACCCCCGTGTAATCCTCATCAAACTCGCAGATCGTTTGCACAATATGCGTACCCTAGGAAGCATGGCTCGCGACAAGCAACTCAAAATTTGTTCGGAAACCACCTATATCTATGCTCCTCTTGCCCATCGTTTAGGGTTGTACGAAATAAAATCTGAACTAGAGGATTTGGCCTTAAAATATACACAGCCGGAAACCTATATTACCATTGCCAATGGCCTTAAAGAAACAAAAAGAGAAAGAACAAAATACATCAATGAATTTATAAAACCCATTAAAGAAGAGCTTGTCAAAATGGGGCTCAAATTTGATATTTATGGCCGACCAAAATCCATCAATTCCATTTGGAATAAGATTCGAACAAAGCACGTAAGCTTCGAGGAGGTGTATGACTTGTTTGCTATCCGAATAATTTTAGATTCGGAAAATGAAAAGGAGAAAGAAGATTGCTGGAAGGTGTATTCAATGATTACGAATTATTATCGACCGAGCCCCGATAGGTTGCGCGATTGGTTAAGTGTGCCCAAAGGCAATGGCTATGAGGCTTTGCATACCACAGTTATGGGTGCTGGTGGCCGATGGGTAGAGGTCCAGATCAAAACCCAAAGAATGAATGCCATAGCCGAAAAAGGCCTTGCAGCGCATTGGAAATACAAAGAAGGAGCGCCCAGACCCCAAGAAAGTAAACTGGATGCTTGGTTGCAACAATTACGGGATGTATTGAGTAATCACAAAGACTCTGATACGCTCGACTTTATGCAAGATTTTAAACTGGATTTATTTTCGGAAGAAATCTATGTATATACGCCCAAAGGCGATATGCGCGTATTGCCTAAAGGTGCTACTGCATTGGATTTTGCATTTGATATCCATTCCGAGTTGGGTGCAAGATGTATTGGAGCCAAAGTTAATTACAAACTAGTACCCTTGAGTCATCCACTTAAAAGTGGCGATCAAATAGAAGTCATTTCTTCAAGTAAACAAAAGCCTGGCGACGATTGGTTGAATATGGTGATTACGGCCAAAGCTAAATCCCGTATTAAGTATTACCTCAAAGAGCAAAAAAGAGAAATTGCCGAAGATGGTAAAGAAATTTTAGAAAGAAAATTAAAACATCTTGGTGTTCCCCTCAGTTCGGTCAATGCCCATGAATTGGCGGTGCATTTTAAAAAGCAATCACCAACCGATGTTTACTACGCCATCGCTATTGGCAATATTGATGTTAAAGAGCTCAAAGAATTTAAGGTTGTTGGCGATAGAATATTTGCTCCAGAAAAAATAATTGAGGTTAAACCCATAGAAATTTCAGAAGATGAAACGCTCAAAAAACCTGCCAAAGGCGCTGAGTTGGTTATATTCGGAGAAAGCTCAGATAAGATATTATACAAGTTGGCTAATTGTTGTCAACCTATTCCGGGTGATGATGTTTTTGGTTTTATAACTGCTGGCGAAGGTTTAAAAATCCATCGATCGGATTGCCCCAACGCTGCCCGTTTATTATCCCATTATGGGCATAGGGTAGTCAAAACAAAATGGGCAAAAAACAAAGAAATTTCTTTTCTCAGTGGTGTGCGGATTACAGGGCTGGATGATGTAGGTGTGATTAAAAAAATCACGAATATTATTTCTGATTCCTTGAATATGAATATGCGTTCTATTAGCATTGATACCCAAGATGGCTTATTTGAAGGAACAATAATGGTCTATGTACATGATAGGGAAGAGTTTGATCATCTCTGTAATCAACTATCTTCTCTCGAGGGTATTATTACTGTCGAA
>JAXITL010000014.1:0-32400 GCA_034680125.1 Chitinophagaceae bacterium | reverse complement strand
TTTGGTGCGAGCAATAAATTAGGCAAACAAAAGGGCGGGGACATTATCGCCAACAAGAAAACATATTTACACATACAAGCCCTGCTGGCAGCCAACGCAACGCAATTGTCAGAAATCGAATCTTGGTTGCATTCCGAAAACAATGCAGAAAAGGTTCCGGCCATGCTACAACTGTTTGAAGCCACTGGCGCGCACACCAAATGCAGAGAAGCGGTGGAATATTATTCGCAAAAAGCCTTTAAAAATCTAGAAGATATAGATGTGGCAGAGGAGAAGAAGCGCTATTTACATGCTTTAGCCGTTGAATTACTGAACCGCGAACAATAGATTGCCTTTGAAGAAAATCATTCAAGATATTGGCAAGGGCTTACTACACCTCATTTATCCAAAACTATGTGTGGATTGCCACAAGGCTTTGGTTGGGCAAGAGGAGGTCCTGTGTATTGTTTGTGCCGACAAAATCCCCCTCACAAAAGACGCTGATAGAATAGATAACGAAACAGCCTTACGCTTCGCTGGCCGAATCAGATTTAAACATGCAATATCCTACGCGTATTTCAGTGAAGGCGGGCTTTTACAAAGATTAATGCACCTTTTAAAATACAAGAAACACAGACCCATTGCTGTATTTCTTGGGCGTCGATTGGGTTATATGTTAAAAAACACAAGCTGGATCAAGGATATTGATGTGATTGTACCTGTGCCACTACACCCAACAAAAGTAAAAAAAAGAGGCTTTAACCAAAGTGAAATAATAGCAGCAAGCATGGCCAAAATATTGAACATCACTTTGGATACCCAATCGCTAATAAGGATAAAAAACACGGAAAGTCAAACAAATAAATCCCGTGCCCAACGCGCAGAAAACATGAAAGATGTTTTTGGGCTAAGCAACAGTGCACAACTCAAAGGAAAAAGAGTGTTGCTACTTGATGACATACTAACAACTGGCGCCACTCTGGAGTCCTGCATTACAAGCTTACAGAAAGCAGACAGCATCGAAGTAAGCATAGTGACCATTGGTCTGGCTATAGATTAGTGTTGCCAAGCCTTATACTCTTCTTGACTTATTGTTTTATACCCATTAGGTATTTGAAAGGTGGCATTCTCCATGGGCTTGCTCTCTATCTTCATCAACTCAAAACGAATCAGGCTGCCATCTTCATTGTTGATTTCAAAGGCAAGAGGAAGGGCTTTAAATGACGAGAATTCCTCAAAAAGCAATGGGTTGTTCGTCTGCCATTCTTGGGTATAATACAGCACAATAGGTTTTCGGTCCTTACACAAAATTTTTCCGCGCTCTGTTTTAAAGCCTGCAATCGATTTGATATCTGTAGGCAATGTCTCTAGCGTCAAATCCCTACATTTAAGGCTTTCTTCATCACTTTTTAAAGCAAAATTTTGCTCGGCAATAAGAATAAAAGAATAGCTGGGCTTAGCCTGACCTAAAAACAATTTCGTGCTTTTGAAACCATTTTTCAAAAGCAGCTCTTTTAATACGGCATGGCCTTTTTGCTTTATGCTCAATGTGCCCTGAATATTGTTGGGCGTCTTTTGCTCGGGATTGTTTTGGGAAATGGTTATCGCATATAATAACTCGCCTTCTACAAAAAGCTTTTGGGCATTTGCGTTAGAAAACGAAAAACCCCCGAAAACGAAAAAACAATATATAGCCGTTAGCGCTTTCTTCATCATCTTGAATTATAGCTAAAGTTACGCGTTTTTATAGCAAACAAAAAAGCCGAGCAATGGGCTCGGCTTTCATAAAATTTAAGAAGAATATTATTGGCGGGTAATTTTTCTTGTAGCAATAACAGCGCCTTTACTATCGGCTACTCTTACTACATAAATACCAGAAGGCATGTCAGCATTAAACTCACAACGAGCACTGTTTTTATCCGTTACCTTATAAACGCTAACGGCTTTACCAATTAGATTATAAATCGCAATTGTTTTTACATCGCTGCTCGGACTATACATTACATCAATATAGCTTTGTGCGGGATTAGGGTAGATAGCAATATCGTTATCTTGAAGAATCGTTGAAACAATACCCACGGCCTTTGTTTTGTAAGCAACAAAAGTAGCTGACTTTATAGTTGATCCGCTGGTGATTTCGATTGTAGAATAAGACTTGGAATCGAAGGCACCCCCGTCGCCTCTGTATGAAAATTTAAAATCGCAATCTTTCCCAGGGGCAACAGCGTCCGTATTGTTTGTGCTTGTAGAATATATATAACAACCCACATTATCACAGCCTCCTAAGAAATCCCAGCCGAGGTCTGTATGATGATCCGTAAATTTCCAAGACATTGTTATCGGAGAGGCGGTTTCGTTCTTAGCCTTAATATGGATATCCATTACACCTGGCGACATCCACCACATTTTAGAACTGTCTTTATCTAGTGTAAACGATTGTGCGCTGGCTGTATAAGTAGCGATGACCGCAACAAAAACAGTAGCAATAAGTTTAATTATTTTCATAAATCAAAAATTATAGTCACCGCAAGTTAAAGAATTTTACCATTGCAACGCCATTCTAGCCATTTTATTTTGTTAAAACACTAAATAATGCTTGCTTCATAATTTACTCATTGTTGTAACTTGCTTTACATATCCCAACGAATATGCAATTCAAAATACCCAACCATTCGAATCTAAAGTCATTCTTTATCGGCGCTACTGTGGTAGCCGCTCTATCTATTTTTATACAAGCTAAAAAGGCGGATTCCTATTTTGAATTATCTAAAAACATGGAAGTCTTTGCCAATATTTTCAAAGAGCTGAACACCTACTATGTGGATCCCATCGAGCCAGGAAAACTGACCAAAGTAGGTATTGACGCCATGCTTAACGACCTCGACCCTTATACCAATTACATTACGGAGTCTGACATCGAAGAATATGAATTTATGACCACCGGGAAATACGGTGGCATCGGAGCCGCCTTGCGCAAAAAAGACAAGGAAACCTATATCGGGGATATCTATGAAAACAGCCCCGCTCAATTAGGCGGATTGCATACCGGAGACAAGCTAATCAGCATTGATGGCAAGTCGGTTTTTGATAAGAGCATAGACGACATCAGCCTATTGTTGAAGGGAGGCGAAGGCACCAAGCTAATCATGAAGGTGAAGGAGGCGAATACAGATATAGAAAGCGAAAAAGTGATTGTTAGGGGAGAGATCGAAGTGTCCAGCGTGCCCTATGCCGGCTTTGTTGGCCAAAACAATGACATTGCATTCGTAAAACTTACCCAGTTTACACAAGCATGTGGCAAAATGCTTCGCAATGCACTGGACAGCCTCAAAAAAGCAAACCCATCCATAAAGGGAGTTGTGGTAGACTTAAGGGGCAATCCTGGCGGATTACTAGATGAAGCAGTAGAGGTTTGTAATATTTTTTTAGATAGAGGGCAGCTTGTAGTAAGCACTAAAGGAAAGGACAAAGAGTGGGATAAAAACTTCAACACCCAAGGCAATGCATGGGACACTAAAATTCCGGTTACAGTACTGATTAATGGCTCTTCTGCATCAGCATCAGAAATAGTAGCGGGAACCATTCAAGACTTGGATAGAGGTGTGGTATTGGGCGCAAAATCTTATGGCAAAGGATTGGTGCAAACCACACGCCCAGTAGGATTTAATGCGCGACTGAAATTGACTACCGCAAAATATTACACCCCAAGTGGGCGTTGCATTCAAGCCATTGATTATTCGCACCGTGATGCAAATGGTTTGGCAGATAAATATGCAGATTCACTAATCGTAAACTATAAAACAAAAAACGGAAGAACCGTTAAAAGTGGCGGTGGGGTAAGCCCAGACCTAGCCACCGAAGACGAAAAGCTAAGCCCTATAGCCGCTGCGCTTTACGCAAAAAATTTCTTTTTCGATTATGCCACTTTGTATGCCAAACAACATAAATCAATTAGCAAGGCCAATGAATTTTCTTTGAGCGCAACAGAGTTTGCAGACTTTAACAATTGGCTAGCCAACAAAGATTACGCGTATAAAACAAAAACCGAAATTTTACTAGACTCTTTAAACAGTTCGGCCAAAGAAGACAAGTTATTTGAGGCGAGCAAAACAGAATTGGCTGCGTTAAAAAGCAAAATGATGCACGACAAAAAACAAGACCTCTTAAAAAACAAAGATGAAGTAAAGCGTATTTTGGAAAACGAAATAACGGCAAGATATTATTTCCAAAAAGGGAGAATAGCCCAAGGCTTAAGAGAGGATAAAACATTAATAAAAGCCATTGAATTACTGAGCAAGCCCTCCGATTTTCAAGCGCTTTTGCAAGTGAAAAAATAAAAAGAACAAACGCTTCTGCTCCAACCCTTTCATGCAATACACCGTACATTTTCCAGGAGGACAAACAGACTATTTCCCCAATGCCAGCATTCAGGACCTGCTGCAGCTTGCGCCGATTGAGCATAGCATTATCATAAGCGACGACAATGTTGCCATGCATTATAGTGAGCTGTTCAAAGGATACAAAAGCATAGTGGTGTCTGCCGGCGACCAAA
This sequence comes from Chitinophagaceae bacterium, assembly GCA_034680125.1. Lineage (GTDB taxonomy): Bacteria > Bacteroidota > Bacteroidia > Chitinophagales > Chitinophagaceae > Rurimicrobium. Next base: position 27,869 of record JAXITL010000014.1, on the reverse strand, counting down.
GCAAAACACTAGAGACGATTGGCGCTTTGGTTAAACAAATCGCAGGATTTGAAGCACACAAAACCACACGAATAATTGGCTTTGGCGGCGGAATGATTTGCGACTTAAGCGGATTCTTGGCTAGCATATATATGCGCGGCATCGAGTTTGGATTCATGCCTACAACATTACTAGCTATGGTTGATGCAGCCATCGGTGGAAAAAATGGCGTGAACATTGGCCTGAACAAAAACATGTTAGGTACAATCAAGCAGCCAAAATTCATCGCAAGCAACCCGGGCTTTTTAAGCACTTTGCCTTCGCAAGAATGGAGTAACGGTTTTGCCGAAATAATCAAATATGCTTGCATTGCCGACGAGCCTCTATGGCACCAATTAAGGACACAAAGTTTGATAGACTTTCAAAAAGACGCCACATTGCTGAGCAACATAATCCATCAATGTGTACAGCACAAAAACAGGATTGTGCTGGCCGATGAGCAGGAAAACAACATCCGGAAAACCCTTAATTTCGGTCATACTGCAGGTCATGCCTTTGAAACCGCTTACAAGCTACAACATGGACAAGCAGTGGCATTGGGGATGATTGTTGCCCTAATTGCGTCTGAACAAAACTTAGGTTTTCCTGTCCATATTCGACCTCTCTTGACAAACATGTTGCATCAATATGGATTGCCCTCCACGCTTCATTTTGAAGTTAAAAACGTGATGCAGACCATCAAGCTCGACAAAAAAAGAAGCAACGGAACCGTAGACTTTATTTTATTAGAATCAATAGGCAGCGCAAAAATTCATCCCCTTACTTTCAGCGAAATCAATCGCGCACTCCAAACTTTTTTCGATGAAGGTAATCGTTGAGGCAAAAATCGTTTCTGGAAAAATTACCATACCCGCGTCTAAAAGCATTAGCCAGCGGGCCTGCGCAGCAGCGCTATTGCATCATGGACAAACCACTATCCATAATTTTGGAAACTCCGAAGATGAATTAGCGGCCTTAAATATCATTCAATCATTGGGTGCTCAGGTGATAATAGCGCCTCATAAAGTCCAGGTTTTTTCGAGTGGAAAACCAAAAGGTGATAGCCAAATTAATTGCGGCGAAAGTGGATTGTCGGCAAGATTGTTTACGCCAATAGCAGCCTTACATACACAACCAATTTTAATAAACGGTAAGGGTTCTTTACTCCAAAGGCCAATGCATTTTTTCAAGGAAAGCCTAGAGCCTTTGGGTGTGGCTTTTGATGACTTCTCTGGCAGAATTCCCTTTAACATTTGCGGCCCATTAACACCCCAAAACATGGTTGTCGATGGCAGCATGAGCTCTCAATTCATTAGCGGTCTATTGTTTGCTTTTTCGGCAATCGCAAAAGAAAAAATATACATCGAAGTGAAGGGTCTCGTGAGCAAACCATACATTGACCTGACACTAGAAATGCTGGCACTTTTTGGCAAAAGAATCCGGAACAAGCATTATCGCAATTTTGAAATCGACCCAGCATTTTTTTCTTCGAATGACGCAATAGAATTACATGTGGAAGGCGACTGGAGCAGCGCCGCATTTTGGATTGCTGCCGCAACCATCAAAGGAGCGGTAGCATTGTCTGGCCTCAACAGCAACAGCCTTCAAGCAGACAAAAAAATATTGAGCATCGTACAAGCCGTTGGCGCATCCTTAACCTGGCAAAACGATGAACTACACATCCACCACAAGGAACTAAATGCCTTCGAAGCAGACCTTACAGATTGCCCCGACCTATTTCCCGTTCTTGCCGTTTTAGCGGCTTGTTGCAAAGGGCAAAGCAAGCTTGTTGGGCTACATCGATTAATACACAAAGAAAGCGATCGCGCCAAAAGCATAGAAGCGCTATTGTCTCTTCTTGGCGTTGTCTTTATTATCGAGGGGGACCAACTAAGCATCAAGGGAACAGAAAAATTAAATGCCCTTAAATACACATGCCCCAAGGACCACAGAATGGCTATGGCCGCAGCCTTAGCAAGCCTACATAGCGAGGGCAAAATCGAAATAGAAAACGCTGAATGTGTTCATAAATCATACCCCGAATTTTGGAGCGAACTCATAAAACACCAAGGCCAAACATGATTCTTGTCATTAGCTATCATAGATTGTGCAGAGGGGCCTAACTTTGTAGCGTTATGATAAATAAAGTGGTTTTTATAAGCTCCCTAATACTGGTTTCTTGTGGCAAAAAAGCCGAAACGATTAATCCCATAATCGCCCCCATTTCAGAATCAATTTATGCCTCTGGTCTAGTAAAAAGCCAAAACCAATATCAAGCTTTTCCCAGCGTCAATGGCATTATTCAAGATGTTCTGCTACAGGAAGGCGACACGGTACAAAAGGGCATGGCCATCCTAACTATTGTTAATGACGCCCAACGCCTAAGTAAAGAAAATGCTGAGCTAGCGGCCAACTTTGCCGACATTAATGTAAATCAGGGCAAGCTAAATGAAGCCCAACAAAACATAGAGCTAGCGCAGCGAAAATGGAAAAACGACTCCTCTTTGCTGGCTCGCCAACAGCTTTTGTGGCAACAAAATATTGGTTCAAAAATAGAATTAGAACAAAGAGAATTGGCTTTTCAAAATGCACAATCTGCACTCTATTCGGCACGAATAAAACAGGAGGATTTAAGGCGCCAATTAGTGCTTAACGCGGCACAATCACAAAAGACATTGCAAATATCTTCGCGCCTAGCGAGCGACTTTACTTTACGCAGCAACATTGATGGCATTGTGTATCAATTACCCAAAAAGAAAGGCGAATGGGTAAACACACAAACGCCCTTAGCCATTATTGGCGATGCCAACCATTTTGTATTGGAAATGCAGGTAGATGAATATGATATCTTGAAAGTAGAGAAAGGCTTGAAAGTTTTAGTAACTATGGACAGCTATAAAGGAAAGGTATTTGATGCTGTAGTGACCAAAATAGACCCCCTGATGAACGAGCGCAGCAAAACCTTTTTGGTAGAAGCTACTTTTGGCAAAGCACCCAAACGCTTGTATCCTAATGTCAGTTTTGAAGCCAATATCCTTTTACAAACAAAAGAAAAAGCACTTTTGATTCCGAGAACCTTTGTCATCAACGACTCATTTGTATTGAAAAAAAACGGAGATAAAGTCGCAGTTAAAACCGGTCTGAAAGATTATAAAATGATTGAAATTCTTTCGGGCATCAGCGTAAAAGACGAGTTAAAAAACCCAACGGAATGAAACTAAAACTGATCTCGAGTGTTTCGCAATCTCTTTTGCTTGCCCGCTGGAAACAAACACTAGTAGCGGCTATAGGCGTTACCTTTAGCATTACAATGTTTATCACACTGCTGAGTTTTATGACCGGCCTAAATGATTTGTTGGACGGCTTAATTCTAAACCGCACAGCACATGTACGCTTGTACAATGAGATACAACCCTCTAAATACCAACCCGTAAATTTATCATCTAAGCACAAAGGATACTATAATTTTATCCGCTCTATAAAACCCAAAAACGAACGACTAGAAATTGCCAATAGTGGCGCCATTATAGCTGCTCTAAAAAAGGACGGGCGCGTCTTGGGTGTTGCCCCAAAAATCACGGCACAAGTATTTTATAATGTAGGCGCGGTAGACCTTACGGGCATTATCAACGGCATTGACGTAGTGGCCGAAAACAACCTTTTTTTCTTTGACGATTATGTTACAGAAGGTAATTTTATCGACCTCAAAAATATTCCCAATAGTATCATTTTGGGTAAGGGTGCTGCTGAGAAAATGCTAGCAAATATTGGAGACGTGATACAAGTAACGACCGCTAAAGGCGAACGGCTGCAATTAAAAGTTGTGGGCTATTTCCAATCGGGATTGCAAGACTTAGACAAAGTACAGAGTTATTGCTCCATTGCCACAACGCAGAAATTATTAGGAGAGTCCAATAGTTATATCACCGACATCCAAATTAAACTCAAAGACATTTTGATGGCGCCCGCTATGGCCCAAGAATTTCAAGATTTATTTGAAACCGATGCCATTGATATCCAAACAGCCAACTCGCAATTTGAAACGGGTAGTTCTATCCGCACACTTATTTCTTACGCAGTAGGAATAACCCTTCTGATTGTTGCTGGATTCGGGATTTACAACATCCTGAACATGATGATTTACGAGAAAATGGATTCTATTGCCATCCTTAAAGCAACCGGCTTTTCGGGTTCAGATGTGAATAGAATTTTTATCACCATTGCATTGAGCATTGGCCTATTTGGGGGTACCCTCGGCTTGCTTTTTGGCTTCGGCTTATCCTCCTTGATAGACCAAATTCCATTCAACACAGCAGCCTTACCCACGGTTAAAACCTATCCGATTAATTATAATCCCCAATATTACTTCATCGGCGCAGTTTTCTCTCTCGTGACGACTTACCTTGCCGGATATTTCCCCTCGCGCAAAGCCAGTAAAATAGACCCCGTAATCATCATTAGAGGAAAATAAAATGGCGCCAATAATCTTAGAAGCACGCAATATTTCAAAGTCTTTTCACGACCCCATATCGGTCCAGGTGCTAAAAGACATCAACTTTTCGATTTGCAAAGGCGAGTTTGTTTCGGTAATCGGAAAATCAGGCTGCGGCAAATCAACATTGCTCTATATCCTCTCTACTATGGATACCGACTACGAAGGCGAATTGTTTATAAACCAGGTAGCTATGCGCAACAAAAAAGAGGCGGAATTAGCTATGGTGCGCAACAAACACATTGGTTTTGTTTTTCAATTTCACTACTTGCTCAACGAATTTACGGTGCTGCGCAATGTAATGTTACCGGGATTAAAGAGGGCACAATACAGTGATCAAGAAATAGAACATCGCGCCTATGAAAAACTAAAAATGCTCGGCATTCAAAGCGAGGCTTTAAAAAGCCCCAATCAACTATCTGGAGGGCAAAAACAACGGGTAGCCATAGCCCGCGCGCTTATTAATGACCCACTGATCATTATGGGCGACGAACCTACAGGCAATCTAGACAAGAAAAACACAGAAATTGTTTTTGATATTTTCAAAGAGCTGGCCGAAGTCTATCATCAGTCTTTATTAATTGTAACGCACGATAATGAATTTGCGGAGCGCACTCATCGCATCATTGAAATGGAGGATGGCAGAGTCATCAGGATGTAACGATCTCCTGTAGCCATTATAAAATATCAAGACAAGGCTTTCGTTATAGGCCAGATTCATACTATGTAATAACATTAGGGAATCGAAAAAGCCCAAACCCGAATAGTTATTTGTTGCTATTCTTGACACAAAAACGGGGCCCCACGATTGTGAAGCCCCGCAACAAAAAGCAATTGGAATGATTAGCCGATAGCCTGTGTCAAGTCTGCAATCAAGTCGTCCGCATCTTCAATACCCACACTTAATCGTATCAACGAATCGCTGAGACCTCTTGCTAAACGGTCTTCTTGCGGGATAGAGGCATGAGTCATTGTTGCTGGGTGTCCAATTAAAGATTCTACACCGCCCAAAGATTCTGCGAGCGCAAACAAGGTTGTTTTTTTCAAAACTTCTAATGCTGCATCAATGTTATCATCCTTTAGCGTGAAAGAAATCATACCACCAAAGTCGCGCATTTGTTTGCGGGCAATCGCATGGTTAGGGTGGTCTTCAAATCCGCACCAAAGCACTTTGCCTACTTTGGGGTGTTGACGCAACCACTCAGCAATCTTGCGGCCATTTTCGCAATGACGCTGCATGCGCACATGCAAGGTCTTAATACCGCGAAGCACCAAAAAACAATCTTGAGGCCCTGGGACTGCGCCGCAACTATTTTGGATAAAACGAAGGCGCTCTTCCAAGGCGGCATCATTTACTACCAGCACGCCATGGACAACATCGGAGTGGCCTCCTAAGTACTTTGTTGCCGAATGCAAAACGATGTCAGCTCCCCAGTCTAGGGGGTTTTGTAAATAAGGCGAAGCAAAGGTGTTATCTACAACGAGCAAGCAATTATTGGCCTTGCTGATCTGCGCAGCAGCTTCTATATCAATAATGTTCAACAAAGGATTTGTGGGTGTTTCTACCCAAATCATTTTTGTTTTAGCGTTTACATAATGGGCAATATTATTGGCATCGTGCATGTCAATAAAATGAAAAACCACGCCATATGCCGCAAATATCTTGGTGAATATTCTATAAGTGCCGCCATACAAATCATTAGAGACAATGACCTCGTCGCCAGGCTGCAATAATTTTGCAACCGCATCTGTTGCAGCCATACCGCTACCAAAACACAAGGCATATTGACCATTTTCAATATTGGCCAAGGCGCTTTGCAATGCAGCGCGCGTTGGATTTTGCGTGCGGGCATATTCGTAACCTTTATGGTCGCCAGGCGCAGCCTGCACATAGGTAGATGTTTGGTAAATCGGGGTCATAATGGCACCTGTTGTCGGGTCTGGGCTCACTCCGGCATGGATAAGGCGAGTGGCTAATTTGTGTTGATTAGAGGACATATTGTAGCTTAAAGTTTTGTTGAGATAATGTTGAATAGGGGCAAAGGTATCAAGATAGCGCTTAGTAAAAAAACCAGACTGCCCTCACGGAAAACAATACTATAATTCTTGCCCTTATATTTGCAATAATCTTCAAAACAAAAATTGTGAAATATCGCTACTCACTGCTTATTATATTTTTGGTCATCCTAGCAGACCAATGGTCCAAGATTTATGTGAAAACACATTTTTATTATGGCGAAGAGGTGCTCGTGATGGGCAATTGGTTTCGACTGCATTTTATTGAAAACAATGGAATGGCCTTTGGCATGAAGTTTAGCCAAGGAGATATGGGCAAATTGTTACTCACCTCTTTCCGGCTAATTGCGGTAGGTTTTGGCTTTTACATGCTCAAGCAGTTGGTAAAAAAACAATATAGCCGTGGCGCTATTATTTGCGGATCTCTGATATTAGCGGGCGCAATGGGTAATCTGGTTGACAGTATGTTTTACGGCCTTGTCTTTACGGAAAGCAGCTTTCATATAGCGCGCTTTGTGCCATGGGGCCAAGGCTATGGCAGGCTGCTTCACGGCCAAGTAGTTGATATGCTATATTTCCCGATGATAGAATTTAGACTGCCCGATGGTTTGCCCTTTCTTGGTGGCAATACCATCAGCTTCTTTGACCCCGTATTCAATATTGCCGATGCCGCTATCAGCACTGGGGTTATAACACTTTTAGTGTTTCAGAAAAAAATGATTCACGCCAAAGATCAAATAGAAAAAGGGGTTGAAAAAAGCCCTGTTGAGACACCAAGCCAAAATGTATAAAGCATGACGCAGCAAGACGACTTAACACCCATAAATCTTTGGCTAGCAGGCCGAAGCTACCGTATCTTGGTAAAAAAGGGGGAAGCAGATCGTATTCGACATTCTGTAAAACTTGCAGATGAGAAAATAATGGAGCTCAAGCAAACCTATTCGGGCAAAGACAATCAAGATTTCTTAGCCATGTGCTTGCTGATGTATGCCGCCGACAGCAATGGCGAGGATAGCATAACCATGGCCGACGACCTTAAAAAATTAAACGAAGAGCTAGACAAAGCGCTGGATTAAAAAATTTTTGGGTAGGCACAGCAAGGCAACAAAAAAACCATTATGTCGACATCTTTAAGAAACATACAAGCTTTTTAAAATTGGCTATTGGTGTTATACGAAAGGGCTTCATTACAATTCAAATACTACTTGCGCATAGGCCATAGATCCGCTCATTGGAGGATTCAATTTGCGGATGCTTATTTTGATTTTTTGGGCAAAAGAGAAAGCCTTCTTTGTTTCGTCATACATATTCAGTGCAATTTGTTCCAAAATTGTTTCCGACCTTTTCATTTCTTGTTGCACTATGCTATTCAGCACCGTGTAGTCCACAAACTTTTTTTCTGAAAAGTGTGCGACCTGAACATCTATATCCACCTCAAAATGATTGCCCAATATTTGTTCTTGGGGAAACAGCCCAATTGGGGCAACGACTTTTATTTGATGCAAGGAAATGGTAAACATGCTCTTGTGTTTTTTTAAAACAAGTCTATGCTATAGAGTAGCGTATTCTTATCGCCTTTAATACCAAACAATTGATTCTTTTCGACCACAAAGCTTTCATATAGCACCATTAAACGCTCAGCCAACAAGGCCCTGCTTTCATCATCTTCTAGTTCCATGATTTCTTCCTCGTCGCTTAAGGTTGCTTTATACGCCTGATAATCTTTATTGCCCTTAAGCTGCTCGCTAATAGACTCTAGAAGCGCCTGTATCTCTGGCGTTGGGTCGCCTAGCCCAAAGTCAAATAGCTGCTCGAGCAGCGTTTCTTCGTCTGAAAAAGATTGGTTTTGAATGTACATATTGTGTGTAAAATTAACCTCTTTTAAAACAATAAAGCTCTTCAATTTTTAATCAAATTGAAGAGCTTTATTATTAGGCTGGCAACTAATCCATTCCCAATTTCGTTCTCACATCAGGTGGCACACCTCTTTTATGCAACAACAGTGCTGTGGTTTTGAATTGCACATAAGCCTTAGAGACATGCAGGTATCCCTTATAGTCATTGGTTGTGCCCCAGCTATTTTTGACTACATAATATTCGCGACCACTTTGGTCGATTGCCGTTCCCACAATATGCATACCATGATCATCGGTTGTGCTGTAATTGTCAAATGCTTGCTGACGCATTTCTGGCGTTATTATACGCTCTGGTTTTGGCCCATTGAACATTTCCTTTTTCTCCTCATCGCTCATATCATCATATTCTTTTTCGGCAACAAAAGCCACGCCATTCTTCCAGCTAAAAGATTTTTCGCTGACATCGGTAGCCCAAGAAATGGTAAAACCCTTGCTTAGGGCATAATCAATAATGTCGGTTAAGTCGTTCATTTTTACATTATAAACCTTGTCGAAACTCCAGTTGTCGGGAACCATTAATGTTGTCTTTTTATAATAGGGCTTGTCCGAAAAAGAAGAGAGTTCTACATAATTGTCCGGATTGATACCCACTACCTCTTCGCCAAAAGATTTAGGCGTATAGCTTTTACCTTTCCAAGTAAAGGTTTCGGGCACCTTTCCTAAATAGGTATCCATAACTGCCTCAAAGGCCTGCTTCCAGTTGGGCGATAATTTTCCGTTGGGGTTTTTTACCCAAGCATCCAACATGGCTTTGAGCACCTCTTGCATCTCTGCAAATTTATTTTTAGTTGTACCATAATTAAGCCCCGTATAAGCGGTCTGTGGCATGGCTCCGTACTTTGCAAACATATTGATTACATCATGGCATGACCCACCATCGCCCCAAGCAACAGCGCCATGCATGCGCACATAAGCGTCAGCCTTTTCGGTATATACGCGACGAGCCGAGTATATTTGTGCTATCTCAACAGGCTCTTTACCCATTCTTATCATTTCGCTCTCGAGAAAAGAGTTGGTAGCATAACTCCAACAAGTGCCCGAGCTTCCTTGTGCTTTTACCGAAGTTCTTTCCAAGTCTATTTGTGGCGTAAATTTAAATTTTGCCTTTGAGCTATCGCTACTGTTTTTCTCAAGTTTTTTTACCAACTCGTCTTGTGCCGAAACGAACATGGGCAGAATTGCCGCAGCAATGAAAAGTGATTTTCTCATTATTGTAGTTTAAATTTTTTTGAAATGCTAAGGTACTGCACTAAAAGCAGTTTTGAAAACACGAATACGGTTAATCATGGATGATATTATCCAATTTGTTTGGGGCTTGCTTACTTTTGCAATTATGATCTATGCTTTTAAAGGGTTTATTCCAGTTGTACATCCTAGTTCTTTTGTACATCCTCAGGCTGTCGTTACGGGCAATGTCGTTATTGGCAAAAACGTTTACATTGGTCCTGGCGCAGCTTTACGGGGCGACTGGGGAGCCATCATTATCGAAGACGGCTGTAATGTGCAAGAAAATTGCACGATACATATGTTTCCGGGCAAAACGGTTCTGCTCAAAGCGGCTGCACACATTGGACATGGCGCCATTATTCATGGTGGAACCATCGGACGCAATACAATGATCGGCATGAACAGCGTTATCATGGATGATGTACATATTGGCGACGAATGTATTGTTGGCGCCCTTTCTTTTGTAAATGCAAATACGACAATTCCCAGCCGCTCACTGCTTGTAGGCAATCCCGCCAAAATCATAAAAGAAGTGAGTGACGAAATGATCGCTTGGAAAACAAAAGGCACGCAGCTATATCAACAATTACCCACTGACTGTCACGAAAGCCTGATTGCCTGTGAAGCCCTTGGCGAAATGCCCGCAGATAGGCCCGCACAAGAAACACTGTATGCGACTTGGGAAGAAATTAAAGGACAATAAACGAATCAATGATTAATGGCCCGTATTGGGGCTTTCAACCATTACTTATACCACAACAATCAATTACTCAACTAATAATGACACACAAATACGCCCGCGAAACCGCCAACACCATGACAGAGCTGGTATTGCCCAATGACACCAACACCTTAATCAACCTTATGGGAGGGCGACTAATGCACTGGATGGACATCGCAGCTGCCATATCGGCCATGCGCCTATGCAATAGCCCGGTGGTAACGGCCTCTGTGGATAATGTTTCTTTTCACCACCCCATTAAATTAGGCAATATTCTTACCATCGAGTCAAAAGTAACGCGCGCGTTCAACTCTTCCATGGAAGTGTATTTAAAAGTGACCGGAGAGGACTTGCAACAACAAAGAAAATATTTAAGCAATGAGGCTTACTTTACTTTTGTTTCCTTAACAGCAGAGGGCATGCCAAGTAAAGTGCCCGAGTTGATACCAGAAACCGATGATGAAAAAGAAAGGTTTAGTGGCGCTTTGCGCCGCCGTCAATTGCGCCTCATTTTGGGCGGCAAGATGAAGGTGGACGACGCAGTAGAATTAAAGGCCCTTTTTGTAAAAGACTAAAAAAACATGAGCGACAAAAGGCTTCGGCTCGACAAATATCTCTGGGCGATTCGCATCTTCAAAACCAGAACGCTAGCTAGCGAAGCCATCGATAGTGGCAAGGTAAAACACGATAGACAAAACGTTAAAGCATCTCGTAGTGTTTCTATTGGCGACCTATATGAGGTAAGAACATCTGCCAGAAAATGGCTCATTGAAGTAAGGGGCTTGCTTGAAACTAGAGGCTCCTACGAAGTGGCTCTTGAAAATTATAGCGACCTCACCCCCGAAGAAGACAAAACAATAGAGAAGCCCTTGGCATCAAACTTTTATACCGGTAAGCGCCTAAGCAAAACAGGCCGCCCCACTAAAAAACAGCGGCGCGACCTGAGTGACTTATTAGGTGATGAACCTGTTGATTAGTTGATCAATCTGTAGTCTCCTATTTTTACTTTAATCCAACTTTTTGCAAGGTCTTCACTCTTGTAAATGCCCGTGTTGGTAGCTATGTAAAAGAATTTCTTAGAGGCTTTGTTTTTATAATAATTATCCTTAGCAACGATACCATAAACACTTGTTTTGGCATCAATACCGCTGTTAGCTGCAACAAATGTTGCACCATCATACAAATAAACACCAAAACCTTGTGTGCCAACTAACAATTTATCATGAGCAGAATAGGTGGACAACAATTTTGCGCTCGGCAGGCCGGTGAATGCAACAAATGTTTTACCTGTATCTGAGCTATGGAATGCGCCTTTTGCTCCGTCGTAATCGGTGGCTACAATTTTGTTGCCCCAAGCAGAAAGATAAAAGCTGTGTGGGCTAGGCAGATCCGTAACCATTGGCTTCCACTTCTCATCTTTGCCTGCTTTGTAAAACAATTTACTCACGCCAAACTTGCTTCCTGAAGAGGAATAACCATACAAAATTTGATTGTTGGTATAGGCAAAGCTTTCAACAATGTAGGGAGTGTCCACTTCGGTATAACTCGTGTCTAGTTCAAAGTACACGCCATTCTGCGGGCTTTGTGAAATTTTACCTATAATTCCTAACGTGTTAGAAAGGTACAACCTGTTGAGCTGCGGAATATCCAAGATGAAATTTTGCCAACGAATATTACTAGGCACTTGCACAAGCGTTTGCTTAATTGGATTAAACGTTTTTCCTTCATTTGTGCTTAAAAAAACCGTCATGCCTTTCACAAAAACAAGGTTTTGCTTAGATGTTGTTATAGCGCGTAATGGATTACCGTCTCCAGGGAAAATGGTTTTATAGTTATTACCATCATTTGTTTTATAAATATTACCCGTAGAATCGGATACATACAAAGCGTAAGGTCTTTGAATAACGTTATTGTTGTCGATTCCGTTTTCTTTTTTGCAGCTTTGGGTGGCTACAGCCATTAGGGCAATAATTGATAGCTTACCCAAAAGGTTTTTTACTTTCATGACGAAAAAATTTTTACCAAATTAAAACAAATTTCTCTAATTCAAAATTTTAATGCTCCTAGCCCTTTTAAAACTCGAGGCCATCTGCGTTTTGTTGCAACATTTTTTCAAACTCCTCATTCTCTTTGTCTCTTAAATCTTGGGCTTGTTGTAACACTTTGCCAAACTCCAAAAGCTGTATCAAACTACTCTCCTTTTTATTCACAAAATTGATACTCATACGATATTTGTAGGTATTGCCTTCTAGTGTTCCGCCGTTGAATACGAAGTTTTGAAATGTTTTCAGCGACGCGTCATAAATCAAGGTGTCTGCCGCGTTGTTCGCCATGGCTCCTCCGGTACGTTTTGCCCAAGAGTTATAATCAAAGAACATAGCAAAAGGCTGTTGGGATACATGCTGTTTTACCAACATGGGAGCAGCGCTTTGTGCGCGCTCATTGTTCAAATAATCGTTTGCCTTTTGTTTCTTATTTGCAAAAACAGCATACTGATCATTCATAATAATTACCGAAGAATCTGCTGCTTGGTTGAGCGATTTCATTTTAAACTCCCCTTGCTTAATCTGCTCCAGCATTTGTAATTCAACTGCTAAATTGAGTAGTTTTTGGAAGGCCTCCTTTTTGTTCAGCTTCACGGCAAACAAAACATCCATGTCTGTTTTGTAGTTAGAAAATGTTGAGCTTGCATCAGAGCTGTCAAACAACAAGGTCTCTTTCTTTTGGGTGTAGTTGTTCATCGAGAACACCATGTCGCCCGAGAAGGCCCCTACGATTTCTGCGACACTAAGGTTTTGCTCTTTAAGATATCCGTCTGCCAAGCCAAGCATCCCCATTTTTTCAATCGTTTTTTGTATCGCCTCCGGAGACATTCTATAAGCCATTACAAAGTCAAGACCCTTGCTGGGCAAGCGCCGAACAAGGTCCTCCTCTATAGGCTTTGGCGTGTATTGTTTGTTGATTTCTTTAAGCTCATCAGAGCTATACATCAACATGTCGGTAACAACAGCACCCTTTTCAAAGTTTGTTGCCGATGAAAAGGCAGAGTTGCGCCACATGGTATTAGCAAGGGAAACGCCGCCAGTCATTGCATCAATATTTTTTGAGCCATAATTACTCATTAAGGCGTCGATATTTACCCAAAAACCAAGGTCGTGTTTGTGCTTTTCAAATTGTGCAAATCGCTCATCACTCAACAAGGAGTTCTCGCTACTTACATTAAAGGCCGATTCTACATGAGAAGCCAACAATAGATCATTATCTACAGCGGTGTCTAGGCTTTCTTCTTCCTCAAAATATTCGCTACTTGGCGTCTTTTGTAGGGACACAATAATCAACAAGTCTTTGGTCCAACCAGCATAAATCTCATCCGACAGCCGGGCTTCTTTGCGTTTTTTGTTTTCCTTAATATTAGCTTCTGTAAACGTTTTCTTGACGAAGGCTTCCCATTTCATCGCATCCTTAAGGGGAATTAAAGCCACAAAACAAGCTTCGTTGCTGCTTGGTCCGCCATTTTTAAGGTAGGCATAGAAAGTATTCAGTTCGTCTACTCCCGCCTCTTGCATGTTTTTAATAAACTCTGACTGCTTTGCAGAGTCGTCTTTGGACAAAGACCCGCGCAGCTTATCCCAGAGGTTACTACCCGTTATCATACTCCAGGCTATCTTTTTAGACAACTCTTTTGTATTCACCTCCGCCACCATCAGTGCGTTCTTCGGAATATACTTTGCATGGTCAGGCGTGCTGTGACAAGCCGCCAACAACAATAAAAATGGCAATATTAAATATAGGCTGCTTTTGGTGCTGCGCATCGGGTGGGATTCAAGTTTTTGGGTATAAAAATTAAAAGGGCAAATCGTCTGCTGCAGCAGGGTTGGGTGTGCTATTGAAATTGTTGTTCGCTGGGGCTGCTGCTTGGTATTGTTGTTGTGGAGCAGCAGGCGCTTGATAAGCATTATTGTCACCTGCAGCAGCGCGCTCTATTCGCCAAGCATCAAGACTCGTGATATAGTTTACTTTACCGTCCTTTTCCCATTTGTTACCACGGATATTGAAGCTCACTTTTACGGTGTCGCCTTCGCTAAAACCATCGAGCAATTCACAACGGTTTTGTACCGCTTGGAGTTTTGCAAAGTTGGGATAAGCATTGCCATTAATTTCTTCTGTAATATCCAATACAAATTCGCGCTTTTTAAAACGCTCAGACACTTGCATGGTTGGTCCTTTCTCGATTAATTTTCCGATTACTTCTAAAGCCATTTTTATGATTATTTAATTGTTTAAAAATTTATTTTGTGATCATGTCAAAGGTAATAAAGCAGGCCTATATTATCAAAACCAAAATACCCTACAGGCTAAAAAAATAACCCCTACAGATGCAGGGGCTATTTTTATCGAAAAACGAGGGAGATAAATGGGTCTCGAACCCACGACCTCCAGTGCCACAAACTGGCGCTCTAACCAACTGAGCTACTACCTCCGTATTTCTTTGGGCAGCAAATGTAAGGGGTTTTTTCGAAAAAGCGGAACAAAGAATTGATTTATTTGTTGTTTCGCAAGTGGGGCCCCTGCACAAACCTAAGCCTTACATTTTAGCGCCTACCTCTTGGGCCGTGATGATTCTGATGTTGGTGGTGCCTTGGGGGATGCTGATATCGTGGACCAGCCGGCCTAAATCGAGGGCCGACACCACGCCTTGGTACAGGGTGGTAAACGCCAATATAACAAGAGCTTATACCCAAACTGAAGCATAAAAGGAGCACAATCGCCCTTAAGTTTTTTAATTGTTTCATTGTATTGCTTTTTTTATTCAGGGCTTGGACCTATAAATGTTTCATAGGTTTAATGCACAGCAAAAATAGCCTTCGCTATATTCAAGGGTTTTTTTAACTTTTATTCTGATCATTGCCGCTATCTTTGCAACCACAAAATTTTCTATGAAAAAAATAGCAGCCCTTGGGGCTTTTTTACTGCTTGCCATCATGAGCGCTTCTGCTCAAAACGCGGCCAATACAGACGCTGCCGACAAAAGAAGCGCAGTAGAAAAACCGTCTCGCGATTTTGTGATGCTTAAAATTATGAGTAGCGGATGGGCTGGCTCGCCAGATAGTCTACAAACAAAAGGGCTTGGTCGTGGATTTGCAGCATCCATTAGCTACGACTTTCCGATAAAAAAATCAAACTTCAGCTTTGCTGCGGGCTTGGGTGTAAATGTTCAAAATGTGTTTATGGACAACCAAGCGCTTAATTTTAAAGACACGGGAACACAAGTTTTGTTCAGCAACAATAGTGGTCTTAAGCGTTATAAATTCACCACCACGCGCCTTGAGATGCCGCTTGAGGTTCGTTTTTTTGGGAACAACAAAAACCGCAACCGTGGCTTTAAAGCCGCTATTGGCGCTAATGTGGGCTTGTTTATTAGCGGGCACAGCAAAGCTGTTTCTGGTAGCGGCGGCAGCAAGTTTAACGACAAGGTGGTTACCAAACGCTTTATGGAACAATGGAATTTCGCACCAACCATGCGCGTTGGTTACGGCAACTTCAGCCTTTATGCTAGCTATAGCCTGACGCCCATTTTTAAAGAAAATGCTGGGCCGGCAGTATTGCCCATTTCGGTGGGTATTTGTCTTACGGGTCTATAAAAACTTAATCCTCTTTTTCAAAAGCGACAACAAAATATGTTGTCGCTTTTTTTAGGCCTCTTCTTTTTTGCCTCTTTTGTAAATCACCAATCCATTCAGGAAATTACGGAGCAGCTGATCGCCAGCAGGCTTATAGTTGGGGTGGTCTTCATTACGAAACAAATCGCCTAAAGCGCCTTTGGAAATTTCAAAATCCACCAAGGCTAATATTTCTATAATGTCGTCGTTCTTAAGCGACAGGGCCACACGTAATTTTTTTAGAATGTCATTGTTGCTGAGCATCGGTACGAATTTGTTTTGGGGTAAAGATAGAGGAGTGCTCTTGTTTTAAAAGAAAAGATTGTGTCGGCAGTCATTGGCAGATTGGACAATTGCACAAATTGCCGAATTGACTAATTACCTTTGCTCCTATGGCCGAAAAAAAACTCTTTTTATTAGACGCGATGGCACTTATCTATCGTGCCTATTTTGCACTAGCACGCAACCCGCGTGTTACCTCTAATGGGAAAAACACCAACGCCCAATTTGGCTTTACAAATACCTTGGTAGAATTGCTTACTAAAGAAAAACCAACACACTTGGCGGTGGTTTTCGACACGAAAGCAGCCACTGTGCGCCACGACGACTTTAGCGATTACAAAGCCAATCGAGAGGCTGCGCCAGACGATTTAATTCTTTCTATCCCCGATATCAAGCGCATCATCAAGGGCTTCAATTTGCCTTGCATGGAGCTAGACGGCTATGAGGCCGACGACCTTGTTGGAACGCTCGCATGGGAGGCTGCCGACCTAGGCTATACAGTATACATGGTAACGCCCGACAAAGATTATGGTCAGCTCGTTCGAGACAATGTCTTCATGTATAAGCCTGCCGCTTTTGGTCAGGGGCCACAAATATTGGGGCCACAACAAATCTGTGAAAAATGGGACATCAAGCGTGTAGACCAAGTAATTGATCTGCTAGGCCTGATGGGCGATGCAAGTGATAATATTCCGGGCATCAAAGGGGTAGGCGAAAAAACAGCTGCCAAACTTTTGGCCGAATACGATACGCTCGAAAACGTGTTGGAACATGCACACGAAATTAAAGGCGCCCTTGGCGCAAAGGTTATGGCGGGCAAAGAAAGTGCGATTATGTCGAAGCGTTTAGCCACCATTATCACCAATGTTCCGGTGGCTTTTCACGAAGCAGATTTTAGGGTAGAAGAATGGAACAAAGACGCGCTAAGCGAAGTCTTTGCCGAATTAGAATTCCGGACCATGGCGACAAGGTTGTTGGGCGCGAGCGCAGCGAGCGCCACTCCTTCAAATGCCCCAACTGGCAATACTGATTTGTTTGGCAATGCTGTGAAAACAAAACCTGCAGCATCGCCAAAAACACTGCCAGCAAGCGATAGCAGCAATGTACAGCAAATGCTTTTCGACTTGCTACCCCAAAGCATCAACAACATCAGCAATACAGCACACGATTATATTTTGCTTTCTACCGATAATCTCGACGCTTTCCTCAATGATTTATCAGCGCAAAAATCGGTTTGCTTCGACACCGAAACAACAAACATTGATGCCAATCTTGCCGAGCTGGTAGGGATGAGTTTTGCTTGGGAAAAAACCAAAGCCTACTATTTGCCTTTACCCGCCGAGCGCAATGCAGCGCTAGCAATTCTAGAAAAATTTCGTCCTGTTTTTGAAGACCAAAACCGGGAGTGGATTGGGCAAAATATCAAGTACGATATGCTGTTGTTGAAATGGTATGGCTTTGAATTAAAAGGTACCATTTACGACACCATGCTTGCGCACTATGTGATAGAGCCCGAGGGCAAACGCAATATGGATGTGCTAAGCAACAAATACCTTGGATACGAACCTGTATCTATCGAAACATTGATAGGCAAAAAAGGTAAAGACCAAGGCAACATGCGTGATGCCGATGTGGAAGCCGTAAAGGAATACGCTGCGGAAGATGCTGATGTAACCTTTCAATTGAAGGCCGCCTTCGATCCTTTATTGAAAGAAAAAGAAGTGGAACCTGTTTTCCGAACTATTGAAAACCCCTTGGTGCCGGTACTCACCGATATCGAGTTTGAGGGCATTCGTATCGACGAGGGATTCTTGAATAGCTATTCACAAGAATTGCAAAAAGACATTGCCACTGCCGAAGAAAGCGTCTATGCCCAAGCCGAAGTTCGTTTTAATCTAGCTTCGCCAAAACAGTTGGGGGAGGTGCTCTTCGACCATATGAAGCTAGACCCCAAAGCAAAGAAAACCAAAACAGGGCAATACGCTACGGGCGAAGATGTATTGGAGAAATTGCGCAGCAAACACAAAATTGTAGACGACATTTTAGTGTTCCGCGAACTGAGTAAATTAAAAAGCACTTATGTCGATTCTTTACCGCTACTCATCAATCCCAAAACAGGAAGGGTACACACTTCCTTTAATCAAGCTGTAGCCGTTACGGGTAGATTGAGTAGCAATAATCCCAACCTACAAAACATTCCTATCCGCACCGACCGCGGCCGCGAAATACGCAAAGCCTTTATTCCGCGCGACGAAAACCATGTGTTGCTTTCTGCCGATTATTCGCAAATAGAATTGCGCATTGTAGCAGCTGTAAGTGGCGATGAGCGCATGATTCAGGCCTTTAAAGACGATAAAGATATTCATACCGCCACCGCCGCCACCGTATATGGTATTGCCGAAAACGAGGTAGACAAAAACCAACGCCGCAATGCCAAAGCGGTAAACTTCGGAATTATCTATGGTCAGTCGGCATTTGGCTTGGCAGAGAATTTGGGCATTTCGCGTACCGAAGCCAAAAGCATTATCGACGCCTACTTTGAGCAATTTGAAGGGGTGAAAAAATACATGAGCGCGACAATGGCTTTTGCTAATGATTATGGTTATGTACAAACAATCGCTGGTCGCAAGCGTTGGCTTCCCGATATCCACAGTGGCAATCAGGTAGTGCGCGGTTATGCCGAACGCAATGCCATCAATATGCCCATTCAAGGTACTGCAGCGGATATGATTAAGCTGGCAATGATTGCGGTGCATAAAGCCATTAAAAAAGAAGGGCTGCAAACCAAGATGATTTTGCAAGTGCATGATGAATTGGTGTTTGATGTACCGCGCCACGAAATAGACATCGTTCGCCCCATCATTATTCGCGAAATGGAAAATGCCATGGTATTGCCCAATGGCG
Organism: Chitinophagaceae bacterium; assembly: GCA_034680125.1. GTDB lineage: Bacteria > Bacteroidota > Bacteroidia > Chitinophagales > Chitinophagaceae > Rurimicrobium. The sequence continues at coordinate 8,633 of JAXITL010000014.1, read as the reverse complement.
TGCCGATCAAGGCCGAAAGCGGTGTAGGAGGCAATTGGCTAGAAGCACATTAAAAAATCATTAAAAAGCAAACAATGAAAAACAAAAAGCCTTAGTGGAGCTAGTGTAGCTATTTGGCAGATGCGTCCTTTATTGCTGGAAATCTTTTAATTGATATAAACGAAACAATTGGGGGTGCACTGTTTTTACTTGGAATTCCGCTAGCCTTTTTATGTTTTTTTTATAACGCTAAAAATAAGGAAATATAATGCCCCACAAACTCTACCACCTCGCCACTTGCAGCACTTGCAAGCGCATCATCAAAGAACTTGGCGATAAGGCCAAATCTTTTGTCATGCAAGACATCAAAACAAACAAGATTAGCCCTGCTCAATTAGACGAAATGAAAGCGCTAGCCGGCACTTACGAAGCTTTGTTTAGTCGCCGCTCGCAGCAATATGCGACTCGTGGACTCAAAGACAAAACCCTTAGCGAACAAGATTATTGTGACTTAATTTTAGAAGAATACACTTTCCTCAAGAGACCTGTCGCTATTGTGGGCAAAGAGATTTTCATAGGCAACAGCGCAGAGGCGATAGCGGCATTGCAAGAAAAATTAGCCCAATAATTTTCCTTCCTTTTTTTACCTTTCAACAATGGAAAACAACGAACAAATCCTCATCCATCTTGATGCCGAAGAAATCCGCGTCATGGGCTCACTCATAGAAAAATCACGCGCTACACCCGAGTATTACCCGATGAGCCTCAACGGACTCACTGCTGCTTGCAACCAAAAATCATCGCGCAAACCAATCGTTCATTATGAAGAAGCTACGGTGATACTTATCCTCGACCGACTTAAGCGAAAAGGACTAGTCTCGACCGCTACTGGCGCGGGTATTCGCAGCACCAAATACAAACACAACCTTGCCCTCAAATACCCTTTTACTCCCGACGAGCTCGCTGTGTTGTGTTTACTCTTTTTGCGCGGCCCACTCACGCCCGGCGAAATCAACAGCAACGCTGGCCGACTGTTTGAGTTCGACTCGCTAGAAGAAGTGCAACAAGTTTTGGAAAAACTAAGCAGTGGCGAAACGATTTTTGTCCAACAATTACCCCGCCAGGCGGGACAAAAAGAAATGCGCTATATACACCTTTTCGGGGGCGAGGAACTAATGGAAGAATACCTGCAAGAGCCCAAAACCTTTGCCCAAACGACGAATGATTATGAAACAAGGCTGGCTAGTGTTGAACAAGAATTAGCCGGTTTGAAAGCAGCCTTTGAATCGCTAATGAAAGATTTAAATCGCTAATTATTGTGCCTTTTTAAGCGCCCTTTTTACTTTGAAGAAATGCGCAAACCTATACGCACACATTAGATTTTTATATTACCTTGTGCATGTTTTATCACCTAATACTAAAAACATGCACTTTTCTACAAAGGCTAGGTTCCTTAAAGCCACTTTACTATTCAGTATTGGTCTTTTTGCATTTACAGCAAATGCTCAACAGGACAGAAACATTCTTTCTATTGAAAGGAACCCCATCGACAAAACCATAAAGCTTATTCGCTTTGCGCCAGAGTCAAGTGTTTTAGCAACACAAGCAAATGATTTGTTTGTCCAACACCTGGGTATTGATGGCAAGGAAAATGTAATGCTGTCCAAAAAAACCACCAACACCAAGACAGGGCTAACAACCTTGCGTTATTGCCAGTTTTATAAAGGAATAAAAGCAGAATATGGTGGCGCCACGCTGCTTGTCAAAAACGGAAGCGTGCAATTGCTGACAAGCAATTATTACTCTTTTAGTAGCAATCCTTCAACAGAGCCTAGTATCAAGGAAAGGGCTGCATTTGCCTTAGCCAAAAAACATATTGGTGCAAAATTGTACAAATGGGAAATTCCTGAAGAAGAAGCCTTTATTAAAAGAATGCACAAAAAACCCGACACCTCTTTTATGCCCCAAGGTGTTTTGGTTTGGATAGATGATATGACTACAGGCGAAGGAGATAGAAATATTCGCCTTGCTTATCGTTTTGATATCTATGCCGAAAAACCGTTGAGCCGTCAACACGTTTTTGTAGATGCAAACACAGGAAAAATATTGTTTGTAAATGCATTGATAAAGCACACTGCTGCCATAGGAAACTCAAGATATAGCGGCTCTTTGTCTTTTATAACATCAAAACCTGCTTCTACCTATGTTTTATTTGATTCAACAAGGGGAGACGGAATTCTCACGCTTAATTTAAACAACACAACTAGCTATGGTTCGGCAACCAACTTTGCCAGCCCTACCAATACTTGGCCAACCTCTACAGCCAATAATATCGCTTTAGACGCTCATTGGGGTACCGAAATGGTCTATGATTATTGGCTTAACGAGCATGGGCGCAATAGCTGGGACGACCTGGGCGGCATCCTTCAAAGCTATTTGCGCTATGGCAATAACTATAACAACGCTTTCTGGAATGGCGCTTATATGACTTATGGAGACGGATCTGGTGCAAGTGCTGGGGGCTTTGACCCTTTGGCTAGTCTAGATGTTACCGCACACGAAATTGGCCATGGCATATGCTCTGCCACATCCGACTTGGTTTATGCTAAAGAATCGGGTGCGATGAACGAGGGCTTAAGCGATTGTTGGGCGGCCACCATTGAACATTATGCCAACCCGCTTGAAACCGACGCTCAACCTAAAAGAGTTTGGTACATTGGCGAGGAAATCCGCAATGGCAACCCCTTGCGTAGAATGGATTTTCCAAAACTGAAAAACCATCCTGACACCTATGGCGGCAGTTTTTGGACCAGCGTTGTTGGCTGTACGCCTTCTAGTGCGAATGATTATTGTGGGGTACACAGCAATAGCGGGGTTATGAACAAATTCTACTTTTTACTTACCGATGGTGGTTCGGGCACCAATGACAAAGGAAGCGCCTATTCTGTTACGGGATTAGGATGGACAAAAGCGCCTATCATACTCTATCAAACAGAATTAATATTGACCAGCACTGCAACCTTTGCGGATTGTCGTGCGGCGTCTATTTCGATAGCTGAAACACTCTATGGCCCATGTTCGCCCGAAGTAAAAAGCGTAAGCGATGCTTGGTATGCCGTTGGCGTTGGTGCGGCTTATGTTCCTTGTTCCTATATAGCGTTTGACGTCGTAAACCTTGATACTACCGAGTTTTCTTCTTCATTATCTTGCCCCTCAAGCACTACGTACAAAATAGGATTAAAGCCCACGGGCCCCGCCTTTGTGGGTGGCAGCCCAATCGCGTTGTTGTCGGTGGCAGGCGGAACAGCCGTGGCTGGAAAAGACTATACCTTGAGTGCTACGAGCTTAACCTTCCCTTTAGGCAGCACAGCAACCCAATATGCAGACCTAACAGTGTTCGACAATGGCGCCGTTAAAGACAACAAGAACATTGTCCTTGATTTTACAGTAAGCCCTATGGGCAGCAAGGTCTTTATCAATAGCGACTTTGATACGATGACGATCAACGTGAAAAACAATGATAGTTTACCTAATCTTATCACGCCCATAGAAACAGCGTTTTCAAGCACCCGCACCTGGGATGTGCACAAAGGCGAAGAGGTTTACTTTTATAATCCTACGAACAACAACTTGATTGCTGGCATCAAAGACATGTCCAACGATTTGGGCTGTTTACAAACTACGATTACTGGCTCTGGCACCGGTTTCGTAAAATCAATATTTTCGCCCTCAAAAAGATCATTAAAAGAGGTTTCGTTTGTTCCTAACAACCCTAGCGCCACCACGTCTTACCAAGCTATTATTTATCTCACCGACGCCGAATTGGCTGGAGCGATACCCTCTACTTTAAAACTACTCAAAACAGACGAGCTTACGGACTCTACAATAACCATCTTAAATTCAGTATCGGTAATCCCAACGATCATTACCGGAACGGGCTATGTGGGTTTCGCAGCAACCTTTACAGGAATGACGCCCACAACAAGATTTATGTTGATCGACGGTAATTTGTCTCCCGCATCCACAAAAACACAAATAGTAGACAATCTTAAAGCTGTGCTTTCGCCCAACCCTAACGACGGCACTTTTACCATTAAAGGAAGCGTGAAAAACCAGTATCGCGGCCAAGCGTCTATTGTGGTCGCTAACATGCTGGGCCAGATAGTGCAACGCAGCGAAACAGTCGTTTCAAATGGCTTTATAAACGCCCCGATTTCATTAACAGAATCAATAGCTAATGGTGTCTATTTTGTGCATGTGACAACAGGAAGCGAGAGCGCAACATTCCGTCTTGTACTCAATAAATAATTACAGTACTTTTGATATAAGGCACACGCTTACTGCGTGTGCCTTTTTTGTTGCCCATTGCTTTATATTTGATTGTCTTTATCCTTTTCATGCGTCGATCACTTATTGTTGAACACACACAAAAAATCATCCAGCTCAGCGAGCTGGAGCAAGATTATTTTTATACTTTGCTGCAAGAAAAAACCCTGCTGCGCAAAGAGTTTTTTTTGCGCGAAGGGACCCTATGCGAGGATTCGGCTTTTGTGCTCTCGGGTTGCTTGCGTGCTTATTCTGTGGATGAAAATGGGGCAGAACATATCTTGCAATTTGCACCACCAAACTGGTGGATTACCGATATGTTTAGCTTGCTCAGCGGCAAGCCCGCCCTCTTAAATATAGACGCCCTCGAAGACACCAAAATACTCATCCTTAGCAAAAGCAATCAAGAATTGCTCTATGAAAAAGTGCCGAAGTTTGAGCGCTATTTCCGCATCCTTATTCAAAACTCAACCGTGTCTAGCCGGCAGCGCGTACTAGACAATTTGGAACTCAGTGCGAAAGAGCGCTTTGCGAAATTTTGCAAGACCTATCCCTCGCTCATCAACAGCTTGCCGCAAAAACAAATAGCGGCCTATATCGGCGTTACGCCCGAATTTATGAGCAAAATGAAAGCAGCATATTTGAGGGAGATGTAATCTTTTGTATAGGGGGCCTTATCGCTCAAAGGTCCGCATTTCTTAATCTACATTATTTGTGGCGAGTCGTTGACTTCGGACTTTTGCATCATCAAAACCAACCCCATTACACAATGGACAGAAAAAACTTCCTGCGCAAAAGCTTTCTCGGCACGAGCATGTTTGTCGCCTCCGCAGCGATGGGCAAAGTGCTGGTTAATGGCATTGACGAACTGAAAGCGCTTGACGCCACCCCACTGCCCGACATCACCGGTTTTAATCATATTCCCCATACAAATTCGAAAATCATGGACAACACCGTATTGCATAAAGCCGCAAGCCGCGGACAGGCAAACCACGGATGGCTCAACAGTCATCACTCTTTTAGCTTTGCCAATTATTACAATCCCGAGCGCATGCACTTTGGTGTATTGCGTGTGCTAAACGATGACGTTGTGGCTCCTGGAATGGGATTTGGCACACACCCGCACGACAATATGGAAATCATCAGCATTCCCTTATCGGGCGACCTAGAACACAAAGACAGTATGGGCAACATTGCTACCATACGCCATGGCGACATACAAGTAATGAGCGCCGGCACGGGCATACAGCACAGTGAATACAATCGCAATAAAGATGCCGAAGTAAAATTTTTGCAAATATGGGTCTTCCCCAACAAGAAAAATGTGACGCCACGCTACGACCAAATCACACTAGATGTCAAAGACCGCCACAACACCCTACAACAAATCCTTTCGCCCAGCGCCAACGACGCTGGTGTGTGGGTACATCAAGACGCTTGGTTTCATTTGGGCGCTTTCGACAAAGAGCATGCCGTTGACTATAGAATCAAAAAAGCAGGAAATGGCTTATATGCTTTTGTGCTTAAAGGCGATTTTGATATCGCTGGAACCGAAGTAAACGACCGCGATGGTTTTGGTGTTTGGGACGTGACAAGTGTATCCATCAAGGCCTTAAGCCAAAATGCAGAAATACTCTTAATGGAGGTGCCCATGAGCATGAATGCTTAATGAAAATTTATGTCTAATGCTTCGTCTCCACTCAGCATGACAAAAATTTTCATCCTTTAATAAACAATTTTCTTAAACATAAAAATAAACAAACAATGGCAACAACAAAGTGGTCAATCGACCCTACACACTCGGAAATAGGCTTCAAAGTAAAACACATGATGTTCAGCAACGTTTCGGGCAAATTTGACGCATTCGACGCAACAGCCGAAACAGAGGGAGATAGTTTTGAAAGCGCAAACATCCGTTTTAGCGCAACAATCGATTCTATAAATACCGGCAACAGCGACCGCGACAATCATTTGAAGTCGGGCGATTTCTTTGACGCCGCACAATACCCAAAACTAGAATTCGCCTCTACTGCTTTTAAAAAAACAAATGACGGAAACTTCGAGCTTCAGGGCGATTTATCACTACATGGCGAAACGAAACCGGTGACCCTAAACGTAGAATACGGCGGCACAGGCAAAGACCCCTGGGGCAACACCAAAGCGGGTTTCACGCTTAGTGGCGCCTTTAACCGTAAAGATTTTGGCTTGACATGGAATGCCGCACTTGAAGCGGGAGGCGTATTGGTCAGCGAAGAGGTGCGCGTTTATGCCGACGTACAATTGGTGAAGCAAGCGTAAGCATTTCTCACAAAAGCACAAAGAAGTCTCAATGGCGCAAAGTCCCACCCAAGGAGGGATTGGGCAGGGTAAATTCAAGTTTGTTTAGCTGCTAATTCGGCTAGATCAATGCAAAATAAGCAGCCCGGATTTTTTAATTCGGGCTGCTTCTCCTATTTTTAATTAATGGACAGAACGCAAATACTTGTTGTTGGGCGGAACAAAGAAATTGTTCCCATTCTTCAACGATTAATAGACCAAAATGAAGAATGGCAAAGCACTGTAGCCTATGAGGACGAAGAGGCTATTTTGCTTTTTCAACAAATGCAATACGATATTGTGTTGCTGAGTAGTGGCATTGAAGAGACTAGCGAAACTAAGTTGCGTAACATTTTTCTTTTCCAACAACCCGAAATAATCATTATTCAACACTATGGAGGCGGAAGCGGTTTGTTAGAAAATGAAATTCGCGCGGCACTTGACAAAAGGGCGGCAGAGCAAAAAGCAAGGTTCAATTTTTTTAATGGCGCCTTTAATTAGAGGGGCGAATTAACTACTGTACAAATTTTATATTGATCCACACCTGTCCCGTACTCGTATCTAAAAGCGCTTTATAATGCTCGCCATCAGCGTAGCTATGTTCTTTGTAAAACAAGGACCTTTTATGTACTTGTTGTCTAAACGTGTCTTGATTATATCTAAAGAAGTCGCTTGGCTTGATGTCTCCAAGAGTGCTTAGCTGCTTAAACTCCGAAAAGTTTATATAGGCTTGCATAGGTTCTTTTGCCTTGTTTATGACAAAATAAACCCTTTTCCACTTTGTTTTGGGCTGGTAATTACAATCAATGCTGTCGATCTCGGGGACGTTGATATGGGTGTGCACTTCTGTGTTGTCGATCATAAAGGCCTCGCAGTTGTTTGCATGGAGTATGATTTTCCCCAGGCCATAACAGCCTGCCAGCAACAGTAAAGCAAAAACAATCACCGCCAACAAGGCTTTTGCGAGGGCTCGCGCCCATTTATTATTGAAAAGACCCTTCATAAACAATTCCCTTTTTCATGAAAAAACACATAACGTTAGCTTGTTGGTTTTGTTGTGCTCTTTAGCTTACTTTAAATGGATGCCTTTCTTCCCAAGCGCCTTCTTGCTCATGCTGTTGGTATATTTTGCTGTTTACCAACGCGCGTATACACACATTTTTGACAAACAAAAAAGTGGGTAAATAACGGGGGGCACAACCCAGTCTTGCTTTGGCTTCGAGTGCGGTTCGGCCAAGGTTTAGTTTCTCTTTTTGGTGCAGAATGGCTTGCTCGATACTAAAGTACAAAATGTTGAAATATAGGTTCAGCGTGGGGTTTCGATCATAATCGAAGCCAATATAAAACATATCAAAACAGTTGGGGTGTAGCCAAGCAGAGGCAAAAGCCACCATTTTTTCTTCTTCGTAAAAAGCCCATATGTTCAGCTCTTCTTCATTGGCTTTTTTGAGTTCGGGCAAAAAGGCCTCATTCAACAAACCCAAACTTATGGGCTGCCGGCTACTTACTTGCTTGTATAATTGAAATATGGTTGCCGCATTTTCAAAAACCTCCGCAGAAGACAGCTTCTTAATAGTAATTTGCTTCATAGAGGCCCGAACCTTGCGTAGTTTTTGAGCATATTTATGTTTCAATGTTTTTTCATAATCTTCGAAACAAGACCACGCTTTAGGCAAGGACATTTCCATTGAAATATCATTGCGCAATTGGGCATAGTGTGGGGCAAAGTTTTGGAAATAGTGAACCAAATCGTTGGGCACATCCTTAATCAGCGTAGCCATCGCGCCACTTTGCTTTCCTACCGATTGTATCATCGCCTCATAGGCACGATAGGCCTCTATGGGGCTTAGGTTGGGCGCATAAAAAGTGAGCATGTCATGCCGAAACAAATGGCCAGCAATCAACAATGAAGGCCGAAAAACATTAAGACAAATAGGCGCTAGGCTTGCTTGATAGCCACCCAACAAGCCCGTATTTAGGTGCTTGGGCAGCACATTCAATAATTGAAAATA
>JAXITL010000013.1:0-33107 GCA_034680125.1 Chitinophagaceae bacterium | reverse complement strand
CGCAGCAGATATCGTCAGTGTGCATGTGCCTTTTCAGGAAGATACTTTTCATTTGATCGATGCAGCATTCATTCAGAAAATGAGGAAAGCATTTTTGCTGCTCAATACATCTAGAGGCACTGTGGTAGACAGCCTAGTGCTGCATCACTTTATTAAAGAAGGAAAAATAAAAGGAGTAGCCTTAGATGTTTGGGAAGAAGAGCCCTTTAGCAAAATGACAAGCACCATGCGGGATGCTTTGAATGAATTAATCACATTACCTAATGCCCTTGTAACACCACATATAGCAGGGTATAGCCATGAAGCGCTTTTCAAGATGAGTATAACGCTCTTAAAAAGAATTATCAAATAGTTAAAAACAAATTAAGCATAAGGATTATCTGTTAAGAAATTTTGGTCAAAACTTGGAATATTTAACGATTAATTCTACCTTTACTCTCTTAAATTTAACAAACAATTGAAGATGCGTATGAAACGTTCGTTCCTTTACCTATTCATTTTGATGCTTTTAGGCACCGCCAGCACTGCTTTTGCGCAGAATGGTGAGATATATGGTACTGTTACCGATGAGACTAACAACCCTTTTCCGGGTGTGGTCATCAAAGTAACGCAAGGTGGCTTAATGAAAGGCGGTACGATTACTGAAGATGACGGTACTTATTCTGTAAAGCCATTACAGCCAGGCACTTACACCGTTCAGTTCTCTTCTACCGGATATGGTGTAAAGGAAATAGGATCTATTACGGTTTCTTCGGGAGGTTCTGTAAAGATTAACAACAAAATGACTGTTGAGGCTAAAGGCCTCAGAGAGGTTATTAAAGTAGCCTACAAACAGCCCGTTGTCAGCAAAATTACCGCTGTCGGTTCTGATAAAATTGAAAGAGCCCCTACAAGAAATATCTTGGATATGGCTTCGTTAGGGCCTAATGTACAACAAACACGTAATGGCGGTGAGCTACGAATTGGTGGTGCGCGCGGTGATGGTACGGTATATATGTTAGATGGCCAAGTTATTCAAGGTGCAGTTACCCCTGCCCAAGGAACGGTTGAGCAATTGCAAGTGTTTTCTTCAGGTATTCCTGCCAATCTTGGAGATGCTACCGGTGGTGTGGTTTCTATTACTTCAAAAGGTTTGACCAACAAATTAAAAGGAAATGTACAAGCACAACATTCTGTAGATGGCTATAATCAAAATTTAGTCAATGCTTCTTTTACCGGCCCATTGGTATCTCGTATGCGTGATGGTGTAAAGCAGCCTATTTTGGGTTTCTTGGCTGGTATCGATTATCAGTATGACCAAGATGACAATCCAACCTTTATTAAAAATCCCGTTTTGAAATCAGATGTTTTGAAAAGACTTCAAGACAATCCCCTAACCTTGGTAAATACGTCAAATGGTACTGTAATGTTGCCTTCTAGTAACCAAGTGAGCACAAACGATTTTGAATTGCAAAAGCAACAATTGAATAATTCAACCAGTACCGTAAGGTTTAATGGTAAATTGGATTATGCTGTAAATTCGAATATTAACGTAACAGCTGGTGGTAGCTTCAACTACAACAACAGCCAAGTATACAATAGATCAAATTCCTATTTTGCTCCAGATGCCATCCCAACTCAGATTGGTGCAACTTATCGTGGTTATTTAAGATTCAAACAATCTTTCAATAGCAAAAACGCATCTGGTACCGGTGATAGTGCAAAACGTGCTGTTATTTCTAATGCATATTATACCGTTCAGTTAGACTATCAATTAACCACATCTAGAACGGAAGATCCTAATTTTAAACGTAATCTTTTTGATTATGGATATGTGGGTAAGTTTACCCAGTCTCGCGTGCCGATTTATCAATTTGGTGAAGATTCATTAAGCGGTCGTAAGGCTGTTATCCTACAAACACTTGATGCGGTAAACGGTATTACTTTTGACCCTTCAGATAAAAACAGGATTTTAGCAAATTACACAAGAAATGTGTACCAAAATGCCGCTCAATTGGGTAATCTTACAGATCTAACTCAAGTTCAGCGTTATCGTGGTTTAATGAATGGTGATTTCCCCACTTTTGCCTTGCAAAATCAAAACGTAACATTATCTAATATTGGTGCAGGCCTTACAGGTTATAATTATGGTACCTTTAGTCAAGTTGGATTGCATGCGGATGCCTCTTTTGATTTCCGTCCATCCAAAACGACACATGCTATCCAGTTTGGTTTGTATTATGAGCAACGCTCTAGCAGTAACTATAGTGCCAATATTAATACCGGTAGTACAGGTAATAACTCTTTGTGGAATAGAATGCAGCAATTATCTAACACACAGTTTAATGGTTTTGATTATAACAACCCTATTTTTGTACACAAAGGTGTTCAGTATAACAAAACCCAAGTGGATGCAGGTGCATTCTTTGGGCCGGCAGATACCATAATTTACAACCGATTAATGAATGGTACGCAATCAACTTTTGATGCAAACCTTCGTAAAAAATTAGGTCTTGGCGCAAGCGATTATATAGACATTCACTCTGTTGATCCTTCTAAATTGTCGCTTGATATGTTCTCGGCTGATGAGTTAATCAACCAAGGTCAAGGCTTTGTGTCTTATAATGGATATGATTATACCGGCAACAAAGTTAAAGGCCAGGTAAACTTTAATGACTTCTTTACGGACCCTAATCGCCCAATAGGTGCATTCTCGCCCAACTATATTGCGGGTTATGTAATGGATAAATTCCGTTTCCAAGATATGAACTTTAATATTGGTGTTCGTATCGAGCGTTACGATAACAATACCAAAGTGTTGAAAGACCCTTATTCTTTATATGAATTGAATAAAAGAGGTGGTGTTGACGGTGCCCGTAACATAGCGAATGGCGGTAAGCACCCCGAAAATATTGGCGATGATTATGCCGTTTATGTAAACAATAACCAGTCTGCTACACCTTCTATTATTGGTTATAGAAGCAATGATAAATGGTATAATGCATATGGTGTTGAGATTTCGGATCCGGCAGTTTTGAAAACAGAAAATGGCGGTACAGACCCTTCTCCATACTTAACTCCAGAAGGCAAAACACTTATTACAGATACCAAATTTGATCCTAATCGTTCTTTCACCGATTATAAACCAAAAGTTACGGTTTCTCCTCGTTTCCAATTTGATTTCCCAATCAATGATGGTAAAGCATTATTCTATGCCCACTACGACATCTTGGTGCAGCGTCCTAAAACAGGTAATTTTGCTACACCGTTGGATTATATGTATTTGGCAAACAATACAGGTAACTTAATTGGCAACCCTGATTTGAAGCCCGAAAAGACTTTTGATTATGAATTGGGCTACCAACAGCAAGTAACCAACAATTCAGGTATTGGTATCAGTGCATTCTATCGCGAACGTAAGGATATGATACAAGTTCGTCCTTATTTATTCGCTTGGCCTCAAACCTACTATACATTTGGTAACAGAGACTTCTCCACTACCAAAGGTTTTACTTTCTCCTATGATTATCGTAAACCTAAAGGAACCAATATTCCTATAGAAATGACTTTAGCCTATACCCTACAATTTGCGGATGGTACTGGTTCTAGTGCTACATCAGGAAATGGTGGTAATGGTGCCCAAGTTTCTTCCAGTGGTTTGTTACAGAATTTCATTTCTTCGGGCTTGCCTAACTTACGTTATGTTGCACCGCTTTCTTATGATTCTCGTCACAACATTAACTTAAACTTCAACTATAGTTACGAAGAAAACGAAGGCCCAACAGTTAACGGAAAACATTTCTTACAGAACTTTAATGCCAACATGATTATGCGTGCGCGTAGTGGTGAGCCCTATACAACAACACAAAATGTTATTGGTAACCAAATTCAAGGTGGCTTAAATGGAACACGTTTGCCCTGGCATTTTGGAATTGATTTGCGTTTAGACAAACGTTTTGCGGTTAGTGGTTTTGCAAAAAAATCAACGACTGCAACAGATGCTCCGGTTTTGGCCAAGCATAAATATTACCTAACCACGTTCATTTACTTCCAAAACATATTCAATATTAAGGATGTACTGGGCGTTTATCCTTACACCAGTCGCCCAGATGATGATGGTTATATTACTTCACCTAATGGACAACAATTTGTAAATTCTACTTTGAGCCCACAATCAGTGCAAGATTTGTACTCTTTGTATGTTAATAACCCTGGTTTTTACAATGGACCTAGAAGAGCTAATGTTGGTTTTGCATTCTCCTTCTAATTTTAACGAAGCATAATTTATTTAGTGAGTACTAAAAATTTTAAAACTATGAAAAGGAACCTTTTGAAATCGATGTTTGCCGTTGTGCTTGTTATGAGTGCATCATCAAACGTATCTGCATATATTTCTGTAGGCACTCCAACTACATCGCAGGCTGCAAAGGGATTATTGAAAACTACCGCTGGTTGTAAACAGGCTAGTGCTGCTATTGATTTGGATATTAACAACGTACGTGCAAGGTTGATGACGGGTGGTGATATGTGGTATAACATTGGTAATGGTCAACCAGCTTATGAGGTGCCCATTAACAGTAAACGCCACTCCCTATTTGCGGGTTCTTGTTGGATTGGTGGTATTGATGGTAATGGTCAATTAAAAGTTTCTGCGCAGTTATTCAGAAATTCAGGAAATGACTATTGGTCTGGCCCAATTGATCCGATTACCAAAAATATTACTGAAACAAGTTGTACAGAATGGGATCGTTTTTGGAAAGTAAATGCTTCTACAGTACAAGAATTCCGTCGATTGTATAAGAATGGTGGTGCTGCTGCTATTGTTGACGAACAATATGATGTTATTAAACAATGGCCTGCTACTGGTAATATTTATGCTGTAGGTAAAAACAATAACACTTTACCTGAATTATTAGCTCCGGTTGACGAATATGGCTATGCACCATTTGTGGATGTAAATGGCGATAAAATCTATAATTGGAAAGATGGTGATTACCCAGCGTCTTATGGTACAGCGGGTAGTAATCCAAGTCAGTTTGTTTGGTGGGTGTTTAATGATGTGGGTAATACCAAAACAATGACCAAAACGCAATCTATTGGTATGGAGGTGCAAACTTCTGCGTTTGCCTATTCTTCTACAGATTTTTTAAACGACGCAACTTTTTACAACTATCGTTTAATCAATAGAGGAAATATTATTCTCGATTCTTGTTTCATTGCTACATGGACAGATGCCGATTTGGGTGCTCCAAATGATGATTATATTGGTTGTGATACCGCACGTGGTTTAGGAATCTTGTATAACGCCTCTACTCCAGATGCGGCAAATGGTCAGAATAGTTATGGCACACGTTTGCCTATGATTGGTGTTGACTTCTTCATTGGTCCTCGTAAATTTGAAACAGCACCTGATGGTAGTCAAACTTCACGTCTTTTAAAGATGCGCTCTTTTTCATATTTTAGAAATGAAAATGGTACACCATTAAGAAACCCAACAGTGGGTACTGAGTTTTATAATTATATGACCGGTTCAAATGCTGATGGTACACCATTTTCAAATGACCAAGGTCCAGGTTCTAAAGGTTATGGCAAAGGTCCTATTGCTCCATTTGTATTCTATGGTGACCCTTCTAACCCTGCTGAATGGTCTATGTGTGCTTCAAAAACACCTCCTGGAGACCAGCGTTTTATTCACTCTGCAGGCCCTTTTACACTTAAACCAGGTGCCAAAAATGACATTACCATCGGTGTGGTATGGGTAGATGATGTTGGTGGATGTGGTACAGCTTCATTCAAAAAAATTAGAAGTGCCGATGATATTGCACAAGCTTTATTCGATAACGGATTCAAACGTACTGTTGGTCCAGAAGCACCTATATTGACTATTCGTGAATTGGATAAAAAACTCATTTTCTATATTACTAACCCTGAGAATAGTAATAACTTTAATGAGCAATATGGCGACCCCAAGTATATTAATAATGATATTTTCAGAATTATTTCGGCAAAGGCCAAAGCTCAAGGTGCAGCAGATTCATTGTATCGATTCGAGGGCTATAGTGTATATCAATTAAGAGGTCCAAACGTAAGTTTGTTTGATGAAAATGGTAATTTGTCTAAAGATGCCATTCAAGTTTTTCAAACAGACAGAAAGAACGGCGTAAGCCAAATTGTGAATTATGAAAAACAATTGGATATTAAAAATCCGATTGATCAATATAAAGCAACTATTAAGGTAGAAGGAAAAGATAGTGGTATTGTACACAGCTTTGTTTTAACTGAGGATGCATTTGCAACAGGTACTTCTGGCGACAAATCATTAGTTAATTACAAAACGTACTATTACCAAGTTGTTGCTTACGCGCACAACAATTTTGCAAACTTTTCACCTTCCAACGAGGTGGGTACCCAAGATAAAGCATACCTAATAGGTGATAACGGTCCAGGTTCAACCCCCATTGCGCGCTATCCAGCGATGCCTAACCCAATGAATCAGAAAGGAGATACATTCTCTAATGCTGTTTATGGTCAGGGAGTAATTATCACACGTATTGAAGGTGTGGGTAATGGTGGTAATGATGTCCAATTAGATGACACTTCGGAGCAGGCCATCCTCATGTCTGCAACCAATCAAATACAATCGCCTACCTACAAGGCAGGTAAAGGGCCCATAAATATCAAAATTGTTGACCCTGTAAAAGTTGTTAATGCGAATTGGCGTATTTCATTGTTGAGCAAAGGACAGAAAACAGACTCTAATGCATTGGGTATGGTAGATAGCTCAGTTTGGAAAATCGAGAAATTTGATAATAACGGAACGGTAGATGATGTTATATACAGTGAGCGTGATTTATCAGTTCCTAACGAGCAAATTTTGGCTAAATATGGTTTATCTGTTTCGGTTAACCAAGTAGTGGTTCCCGGTGTAGAAATGGTGCCCAATGGATATGTTACTTCCGATGTTTCTTTCGCCAATACCGCTATTCCATGGCTTACTGGTGTAAAAGATGGTTCAGAGCTTGCTTTGACAAACTGGATTAGATCTGGAAGTTATGTTTATGAATTACCGACTGGCGGTACGGCTCCTTTGTGTTCTTCTTTTGATGATTACAAAGCAGATACTACGGGTATATATTCCACAATGTTTGCAAACAATACCAATGTGGCTTCTACTTGGGCCCCCTATGATTTAGCTAATTTTGTGGATGGGCCAACCTGTGGTTTCGCTCCAATTTTTCCGAACACACTGAGTATTGGCAATTCTATGTACGTTGCGAGCTCTCCAACAGCCATTCGCCAATCAGAATATCCGAATGTTGACTTAGTCTATACTTCTGACAAGTCTAAGTGGACAAGATGTGTTGTTTTAGAAGCACAGAATTCACCCATACTTTCAGAAGGTGCAGCACCAAAACTTAAGCCACGTTCTCATGCATCTTGGAATATGGAATTGGATAATTTTGGTAATCCAAAGTATTCCACCGTTTCTGGCGACACAGGTTATTCATATTTCCCGGGATATGCAATAAACCAAATTACGGGAGAAAGGTTGAACATTGCTTTTGCTGAAGACTCTTACCTAAAGAAATTCAACGGTAGTGATATGCTTTGGAATCCAACAACGGATTTGTTCAATATCTTCGGTGAAACTATTTTTGGCGGCAAGCACTTTACCTATATCTTGAATACCAAATATGATTCTTGTAAGAAATTTGTAAGTGCTATTACCAGCCCAAGTGTTTTTGTTTGGGTTCCTGGATATCGTCAAATTAGGTGGGTAGGTATGCCAATGCTTAACGCAGGATCTCAATACCTTTCCCTTAAAGATGGCTTGATACCTACAGAAACACGTTTGCGTTTCCGTGTTACTACCCCATACAAAAGATATCCTTTGTTTGATGGTCAAACACCCCTAGATGCCTCAGATGTTAAGAATATAGGTAACCCTAAATATAATTTCACTACTAAAGGTTTAGCTCCAAATGACTATACCCAAAGTACAGATGCAGATGCCCTTTTGGATAGGATTTTTGTAGTACCGAATCCTTACAAAGGTCAGGCTTCTGGTGGCAACACATATGAGTCTAACAGATTGGAAACCAAAGTGAAAATTATTAACCTCCCCGTACAGGCAACCATTAATATTTATTCTCTTGATGGAACCTTGGTAAGGCGCATTGAAAAATCTAACAATGAGCCATCTGTTTCGTGGGATTTATATAACCAAGCGGGCTTGCCCATTGCTAGCGGTATGTACTTGATACATGTAAGTGCTTATGGGAAAGATAAAGTAATCAGATGGTTTGGTGCGATGCGCCCACTTGATGTTACCAACAACTAAATGTAACTGTTTGCAAAACATAACTTGTTTTGCAAACAGTTATTTCATAAAATAATTATTAGACGAGAGATACTTTATCATACCTCAAACAAAATTTAGTATGAAAAAAATAGTAACAAAAGCAATTTTATCCGCACTTGTTTTAAGCGCTGCAAACAATGTTTGGGCAGGCAATAAAGATAGGTCTGGACAAGCAGGTGCAACTGAATTACTGATTAATCCTTGGGCTCAAAGCACAGGTGTTTTTGGTTTGGACGTGGCTAATGTAAAAGGCATTGCCGCTATGAAAGTTAATATTGCAGGCCTTTCTTTTTCAGATAATTTGGAAGTGGGTGTGAGTCATAGCAGATATTTGTCTGGAACCGGTATAGCTATCAATAATGCGGGAATTGCGTATCGCTTAAGTGAAACCTCTGTGCTTGGTGTTAATGCCATGTCCATGAATTTTGGCGAGATAGATGTTACTACTGTAGATGCTCCAGAGGGCACAAGCGGAAAATTTAAGCCTTCATTTTTGAACGTATCTCTTGGATTTGCAAAGGAGTTTTCGCATAGTATCCGAGGTGGTGTTAATGCTACTTTTATTACCGAACAAATAGGTAACATTGGCGCTGTTGGCGCTAGTATTGATGCGGGCATTCAATACGTAACGGGTAAAGATGACAATTTGCATATTGGTATTGCACTCAGAAATGCTGGAACAAACATGCGTTTCTCTGGTGGTGGTTTTGCGAGTGAGAGCCCTTCTGTAAACGACCCCTCTTATAACGTCGTTCGCATGACTCCTCAAGAAAAATTTCAATTACCTACCTACATGACATTGGGATTGGCCTATGATTTTTACTTAGATGAAAAAAACAGACAAGGTGATGCAAAGCCTTTTCATCGTTTAACCGCAATTGGTAATTTTAC
Organism: Chitinophagaceae bacterium; assembly: GCA_034680125.1. GTDB lineage: Bacteria > Bacteroidota > Bacteroidia > Chitinophagales > Chitinophagaceae > Rurimicrobium. The sequence goes on along the minus strand of JAXITL010000013.1, from coordinate 23,875 downwards.
ATCAAATTCTTTCAACAACGATTTTCTAGGTGCTGGTGCTGAATATGCTTTTAAAGAGCGCTTTATGTTTCGTACCGCTTATCGTTACGAAAGGGATATCATGAACAAGCTAAAAAGCACTTCTTTTTATACTGGTTTAAGTATGGGTGCAACCATTAGCACACAATTAGGTAAAGCAGGTCCGATGTTAGCTTTAGATTATAGCTATCGCCCAACACAACGTCCTGCAAACGGTGTGCACGTAATTGGTTTGCGTTTCAATTTTATGGACAAAGCCACTGCAGAAGACGTAACAACCCCTTAATTATTCAAGAATCTTTTATTTAGCAACGCTTCTATTTCGGTAGGAGCGTTGTGTTTTTATTTAATTAAATAGAATAAAGCAAATGAGCAGTATTAACTACGTTTCGAAAGAAACATTAGAGACCATGCGGGAAGAGCTGAACCGAATGAAAACATCCGGTAGGGCAGAAATTGCGCGTCAAATTGCAGAGGCGAGAGAAAAGGGCGATTTAAAAGAGAACGCAGAATATGATGCCGCAAAAGAAGCTCAAGGTTTGCACGAAGCTAAAGTGGCACAACTTGAAAACTCATTGGCAAATACCCGTATACTAGACCCCAAGGATATTGATACCAGCAAGGTTTCTATATTGAGTAAGGTAAAAGTTACCAATACAGCCACTAAAAAATCCTTTGAATATCAAATTGTTTCAGAGGGTGAGGCAGACATTAAATTGGGAAAGATTTCTGTAAACTCACCTATTGGCAAAGGCCTATTGGGCAAAACCAAAGGTGCAATTGCCGAAATTTCGGTTCCTAGCGGTATGCTACGATTTAAAATAGACAGTATTAATCTCTAATAGTCAATTAACATGGCGGCTTCTGTTTTTAGCAAAATAATCAAAGGCGATATTCCTTGTTTTAAAATTGCGGAAAGCGATTTGTTTTTGGCATTTTTAGATATTGAACCATTGCGAAAGGGTCATGTATTGGTTGTGCCCAAACAAGAGGTCGATAAGTTTTACGATGCAGATGAGGCCTATCTGCAAAACTGGATGTCTTTTGCGAAGCCTATAGCCCTTGCAATGGAACAATGTTTTGATTGTAAAAGAATTGGCATGAGCATTATTGGGATTGAGGTGCCGCATGCCCACATGCATTTAGTGCCTATTTCAACTGCCAACGACCTTAATTTTACCCAAAAACCTATTGCGCCAACAATGCAAGAATTAGAGGATGTTCAAAAGCTTATACTGAGCAAGTTGCGTTAAGAAAAATTATCTTTAAAAAAAAGCAAAGCAAAATTTTGTCAGTGTTTAAAATCGATTACCTTTGCATCCCGTTCAGAAAAGAACAACGTTGAGATCGTAGCTCAGTTGGTAGAGCAATACACTTTTAATGTATGGGTCTTGGGTTCGAGTCCCAACGGTCTCACTAAAGCTTCGCAAATTTTTGCGGAGCTTTTTTGTTTATTACTATTTTGTGAATATTGACATAAATTGGAAATAGTTCTGATATTCTCGCCTTTTTCCCCTACTTTTGCACAAATTTTTTAAGGCCCTTATTCTACTGCTGCCAACAAGCAATTAGCATCTATTATCAGCTAATACTTCCACGAAGCAAAATTTGTGCAGCTAATTAATTCAAACATTTTTATAATACTAAAAAGCTAAGTCAACTTCTTCTTTTATGAATATTCGTAACATTGCCATTATTGCCCACGTCGATCACGGAAAAACAACCTTGGTGGATAAAATTATCCATGCAACACAAGTATTTCGCGACAACCAAGAAACGGGTGAGTTGATAATGGATAGCAACGATCTAGAGCGCGAACGCGGTATCACGATTCTTGCCAAAAACATCTCCGTAAATTATAAAGGCACAAAAATCAACGTAATCGATACTCCAGGTCACGCCGACTTTGGTGGTGAGGTAGAGCGCGTATTGAAAATGGCCGATGGTGTACTTTTGTTGGTAGATGCTTTTGAAGGCCCTATGCCTCAAACGCGTTTCGTATTGCAAAAAGCCTTGGCACTTGGTTTACACCCTATTGTTGTGATTAACAAAGTTGACAAGCCAAACTGTCGCCCAGATGAAGTTCATGATGCCGTTTTTGAGTTGTTTTTCCAATTGGATGCAACAGAAGAGCAGTTAAATTTTACTACTTTGTATGGTTCGTCTAAGCAAGGTTGGTTTAACTATACAAACGAAGCGACCGATAATATCACTGCTGTTTTAGATACTATTCTTACTAAAGTACCAGAACCAAAAGTTTCTGAAGGCACGATCCAATTACAAATTACCTCTTTAGATTATTCTACTTTCCTTGGTCGTATTGCTATTGGTCGTATCGCTCGTGGCGCTATTAAAGAAGGGCAGAATGTACAATTGTGCCGCCTTGATGGCACAATGACAAAGAGTAAGGTAAAAGAGCTTTACACATTCGAAGGAATGGGTAAAAAGAAAGTAACAGAAGTTTCTGCTGGTGATATTTGTGCTGTTGTGGGTATTGAAGGTTTTCAAATCGGTGAAACAATCGCTGATTTCGAAAATCCTGAAGCATTGGAGGTTATTCCCATTGATGAGCCAACAATGAACATGCAGTTTGGTATCAACAACTCTCCATTCTTTGGTCGCGAAGGCAAGTTTGTAACGAGCCGTAATTTGCGTGATCGTTTGATGAAAGAACTAGAAAAAAATCTTGCCCTTCGTGTACAAGATACTGAGGATGCGGATAAGTTTATGGTTTTTGGTCGTGGTATATTGCATTTGAGCGTATTGATTGAAACCATGCGTCGCGAAGGTTTTGAATTGACCGTTGGTCAACCACAAGTTATTACCAAAGAAATTGACGGCAAAAAATGTGAGCCATATGAAGTGTTGGTTGTAGATGTACCTTCTGATTATTCTGGAAAAGTAATTGACCTAGTAACGCAGAAAAAAGGCGAATTGTTGATCATGGAAAGCAAAGGTGATATGCAACATCTTGAGTTTGATATCCCTTCTCGTGGATTAATCGGTTTGCGTAGCAATATGCTTACTGCCACTGCCGGCGAGGCCGTAATGGCACACCGTTTTAGTGAGTACAAGCCTTGGAAAGGGGTAATCCCTGGCCGTAGCAACGGCGTGTTGTTGTCTAAAAACTCAGCAACGACTACTGGTTATTCAATGGATAAATTACAAGACCGTGGATCTTTCTTTATTGATGCGGGCGAAGAGGTTTACTCAGGAATGATCATAGGTGAGCACATTAAGCCAGGCGACCTTGTTGTAAATGCTACAGAACCAAAGAAACTTACCAATATGCGTGCAAGCGGTACAGATGATGCTAATAGAATTGCACCAAAAGTACAATTGACATTAGAAGAGTGTATGGAATATATCCAACAAGACGAGTGTATTGAAGTAACACCACAGAACATTCGTTTGCGTAAAATTATGCTTGATGAAAATGACAGAGCGAAATATGCTAAGACAATGAAAGCGTAGTTTTTTAAGACGTATTCTTTTTTCGAGGGCCGATATTCTTATAGAATATCGGCCCTTTTCAATGGCTCTGTATAAACCTATGGGCTGCAATAATTAGTGGCTTTGCGAAAACAAGCCTTTAAATGATATCCGTCAGATGAGCTAAAAATAAGAGCTCAACCTTCATTTAGGAGTACCTTTTTGCTTTTCAGGCAAAGACTATTGGGGATCCCAAGCATTAAACAAAAGGTCGAGATAATGATTTTCGGTTTTGGTGATTACCTCATCGGCTTTGCACAGCTGAAGGGCAAAATCTAATAATTTGAGGCGTTCTTCTTTTGTAGAATCGTCATAAAAATCTTCAAGAGCCCGAATAAAATGAGCTTCCCATTCGCTATGTTTCAAATGGCTAATGATGGTCATTTGTTTATCTAAGCTTACCTGAAAAGGGAATTCTTGAACGAGGTAATCCCTTATTACCTCATCTTCTGTAACGTTAAAACGAAAATCAACAGCAGATAAGATCATTAAAATATGATAGCCAGCCATTGTTTTATTCATTCTGTTATTGGGCATAATATACGGTTCGATGGTTTCCAGTTTAGGATATGCGTTTCAATTCTGGTTTGTTTCACTATCGTTGTGTGGCCAAGAGCAGGTCTAGGTCGGTATACTTAAGGTCAAAACGTTTAGCAATAGAGGCTTTTGTTACACAGCCTTTATATAAGTATACGCCATTGCGAATGCCAGATTTCATTTCTATCAGCGCCTCCATTCCGCCAAAGTCGGACGATTGGTTTACAAGGGGCATCAATACATTACTTATGGCTCGTGAGGCCGTGCGCGATACACCCGACGCGATGTTGGGTACGCAATAATGGATAACGTCTTGGTGTCTAAAGGTTGGTTTTTGGTGTGTAGTGGCCCTTGACGTTTCAAAGCAGCCTCCACGGTCGATGCTCACGTCTATGATAACGGAGCCTGCCTTCATATTGCCTACCATCGCCTCGCTTACTACCATTGGCGTAATGCCATGCACGGGCTTTAATGCGCCAACAGCAATGTCTGCTGTAGCCAATTCTTCGCCAAGGGTTACAGGGTCCAGCACAGAGGTGGAGCAGCGCCTACCAATATTATTTTGTAAGCGCATTAAACGATAAATTGAATTATCAAAAATGGTAACGGATGCGCCTAGGCCCAAGGCAGCCCTAGTAGCAAATTCGCCCACAACGCCAGCGCCGATAATGACAACTTTTGCTGAAGGCACTCCTGATATGCCGCCCAATAAAATCCCTTTACCCTGATGCTGATTGCTGAGGTATTGTGCAGCAGTTAATATCGCTGAGTTGCCTGCAATTTCGCTCATGGAGCGCACGATAGGGTAATTGCCAGAATCGTCTCGGATAGACTCAAAGGCAATGGCTATAATTTTCTTTTTGATTAATTGCTCTATCATACTGGCCTTTAAAAAAGGGATATGAATAGGCGAAAGCACTACTTGATTGGCTTGTAACAAGTTGATTTCTTCTTCAGAAATGGGTGCTGCTTTAATAATGGTTGTGGCATTGTATACCTCCGACTTTGAATAGGCTATTCGTGCTCCAGCCTCGCTGTAGTCATTATCAAAATAAAATGCGCCCTCCCCAGCATTGCTCTCTACTATTATTTCATGTCCATTGTTGGACAATACCGCTACTGCTTCTGGGCTTAAAGGCACTCGGTTTTCGTCAAAAGAAGTTTCTTTGGGAATGCCTATAAATAATTTTTTCTTTTTCGGAATAATTTCCAAAGTTTCTTCAAGCGGCACATACGAAAAAGAAGGGGCAACAAATGGCTTCATGACGTTCAATTTTGTAATTGGTTAGGAAATGTACAATATGATTTTCGGAATTTATAACCTTTATAGAAAATTGTGTTTTACTTAATAATCAATGGTTTTAAAAACTAATAGTCAACAGCTTCGAATAATCAATTATTTTTGTCTCAACCATATAACTAAACATGTTACGCCAAAGCCAACAGCTGCGATTGCTGCAGCGGATGTCTCCCCAACAGATTCAATTCCTGAAGCTATTGCGCGTACCTACTTTAGAGATGGAGACGCGTATTAAAGAGGAAATGGAAATAAATCCTGCATTGGAATACAGCACAGACGATACCCAAACGGATATTTATGAAGACGTAAATGATCAGCCCATACAAGATAGCCTTGATGATGTTTCGTTGCAAGATGATCATGCCGATCAAATTGATATTGATGATTATTTGCGCAATGAGGGCGATGATGGTGCTTATGATTATAGTGCAGGCGATAATGAAAAGGGAAGCTATAGTTCTATTCGATATGAAGTTGATTTTCATCAAGGGCTCCTAGATCAATTGAATATGCTCGACCTATCAGAGCAGGAAATCATGATTGCCGAGCAGGTGATTGGCAGCATTAATGACGATGGCTATCTTAGTCGTGCGGTAAGCGCGATAGTGGACGATATGGCCTTTAGCAGAAACATTATAACCAACGAGGATGAAGTAAAAAAAATCATCCAAAAAATCCAAACATTTGATCCCCCAGGCATTGCCAGCTACAGCCTTCAAGAGTGCCTTGTGTTACAGCTGAAACGTATTGCTAAACCCAAAGAAATCATTACTGTTTCCATTGCTATTTTAGAGAAGCATTATGACTTGTTTATTAAAAAGCATTTTGACAAAATTAAGAAGGCTCTTAAGCTGGAAGATGATGTTTTTCAAAAGGCAATAGATCAAATACTGAAACTCAATCCTAAGCCGGGAAGTGCTTTTGAAGGTAACAGCACCAGTAACAACTATATACTTCCCGACTTTTTTGTGGATAATAACGATGGGGTTTTAGAGATAATGCTAAATTCTAAAAACGCACCAGAATTGCGTATTTCACCAGAGTTTAAAGAAATGCTAAATGCCTACGATAAGGCAGATAAAAAGGATAAAAAAAATACAGAGGCCATTACGTTTATCAAGCAAAAATTAGACTCAGCCCAGTGGTTTATCAATTCTATTCGTCAGCGACAAACAACATTGCTGCAAACCATGACGGCTATTGTTCATTTTCAAAAAGAATTTTTGCTTTCTGGCGACGAAACGACCCTTAAGCCTATGATTTTAAAAGACGTAGCAGAAGTTACGAATCTTGATATCTCTACGGTTTCGCGGGTGGCTAATAGTAAATTTGTACAAACGCAATTTGGCACTTTTTCGCTCAAACATTTCTTCTCCGAAAAAATAACCATGGATAATGGAGAGGAAGTAACCAACAAAGAAATTAAAAGTAAAATAGCAGAAATTATTGCTGCCGAAAATAAAAAGAAACCCCTGCGAGATGAAGATATAATGGACATCTTGGCTCAAAAGAGTTATAACATTTCGCGCCGCACAGTGGCTAAATATCGAGAGCAGCTTATGATACCCGTAGCAAGGTTGCGCAAAAATTAATAAGGCGGATGCTGTAAGGGAGTACTTGCACATCTTTATATTTTAAGGGCATAACAAGAATATTTGCTTCCTACTTATCCAGAATAACTGGATTGAAATAGTCAAATAATACAGCGTTTTATGATAGACTTTATCCAACAAATCAAGCATCGCAATGAAACCATGTTTTATTATGGTTTGCTCTGCCTTGCATTATCCTTAATATTTATTACACTGACCAAGTTTACAGATACACAAGTGTATAACGTAAACGCTTGGTACAAGCCGTTTAAATTTGCTTTTTCAACCTTTACCTTTGCCTGGGCAATGGCCTGGTATTGTTATTATCTGCCCGATTTCAATATCAAATTATTCAATTGGTCGGTTATCATTTTGTTGGGTTTTGAAATAGTCTATATTGCGCTGCAAGCAAGCAAAGGACAACTGTCGCATTACAATTTAAGTACGCCGGTTTATACATTCCTATATTCAATGATGGCGCTAGCGGCTACTTTGGTAACTGTGTATACGGCCTATGTTGGTTTTTTGTTTTTCAACAATTCCTTTCCAGATTTGCCGGCTTATTATGTTTGGGCCATTCGTTTAGGCATTAGCCTTTTTGTGCTTTTTTCTTTCGAGGGTTTTTTAATGGGCTCTCGTCTTAACCACAGTGTTGGAGGCTTAAACGATAATTCAAATTGGTTCATTATGGGATGGAGTAAGACTGTGGGAGATTTGAGAGTAGCCCATTTCATAGGAATGCATGCCTTGCAAGTTTTACCTTTTTTGTCCTATTATTTTTTGAAGAGCACAAAGGCTACGCTTATCCTGTCCATCCTCTATGGATGTTTAGCATTAGCCACCCTATACCAAGCACTGAACGGCAAGCCATTGTTTGCAGCAAAAGGGCCCATTTATAAAAACAAGTAGCTCGTCTTGGGCAAATAGATGAGGCGCATTAATGCAAGATGGCTCTCAATATTTCTAATGAGCGCATATTGCTTAAGTGTTGGGTATGGTGCTGCAAAAACTCAATATACCAATCTAGTATCCTGTTTCGTGAAGCTGCATTTAATTTGATTTGATGCAGTTGTTCTGTGTTTTCAATGGATAATAATTCGGCAATGGCCATCACATCTTCATCCAATAATTGTACACCAATGCTTGGCGGCATATTGGTAAAAACACCTTCCTTAGCATTTAAGTAAGGGCTGCTGTCACTGTAATTGCCGAGTACATTGTATCCAAAATATTTGCCGCACTGTATGGTAAAGTAAATCGGGTAATTGGCTATGGTGGTAGAGGCCGCACGGTCTATTGCTATATAATAAGCATACACAAATTGAAACAAATCGTCCATCGTTTCTGCCTGGGGCAATAAGCGGGACAATAATTCTACAGAATACACCGCCACGCTATTTTTGATAATTTCTTCTTGCAGGCTTTGGTAAATATGTGCTGGTTGAAATTCTTTGATGTGTTGTAATTGCCTGTTGGGTTTGTGATCGACACTTAATTCGAGCAAAGAGGCAACCTGTAGCAAGCCGGCTCTTTTGGTTTTGTTTTGCTCACTTCTAATGCCTTTGAGCATATAGGAGTGAAGCCCCAAGGCTTCTGTGAAGACACTGGCTATAAGGCTAGTTTCGCCGTATTTTACTGTTCTCAGTACAATGCCTTTAGTGGTGAGTAACATTTGTTATTTTACAAAAACTAATTTGCCAACATATTTTTCAGTACCCAAATTGTTGCTTGCAAAAACAAGGAGTACGCCCGTTTGGGGTCGGCGGCCTGTATAGTCTGTGCCATTCCATATGGCTTGGCCCCCTAAGGCTTTGCCTCGGTATATTAATTGGCCTGAAATGTCTGTTATGCGTACATCGGCGTTTTCAACTAAACCTCTAATAGCAATGGGGCCACTGTAATCGTGTGTTACAGGGTTGGGAAAAATAAGCACATCTGTATTGGTCTCGCCCCCATCAACAGCCGTGCCGCGGTAGCTTACTAATCCTTTGTCGGTGCCAAAATAAACATCGCCTGTTACGGGGTCTACCTTGATGACCTGAATAATATTGGAGGGAAGTGGACTATTATCCATAGTGAATCGGCTCATAATTTTATTTGCATCTTCAGAGATCAGCCAAACGCCATTTGTGGTGCCTACCCATTTTCTGTTTGCGCCATCAACCGCAATTGTTTTCACATTTTCTCCTGCAAAAAGCTCGCCTGCAAATTTATCATATTGTACCACTCTTATTTCGGTTTCGCATTGGCCAGCAATGACACTTTCTGGGCAATTAATAATGCCAATGCCATTGGCGGTACCTATCCAAATTGTTCCTTTTTTGTCGTTAACAATGCACTGTACAATATTGTCGGGTAAGTTGCCTGCGCCCTTGCCGCTCGTTAGTCTTGTGTATTCATCATCATTGGGGTTTTCAAGCGTGCCTTTATCGTCATACACTAATACGCCTCCGCCCACTGGCGAAAAAAACCATTTCAAGTTGTTGTCATCAATGATAAGGCCTGCAGCACCGTTTTCCATGCTTGGTCGTGGGCGTGTGAAGGGCAAACCAAATTTATACCAGCTGCCGTCTTTTGCGGATTTTGCCATTAATTCGTTAGGGGCATTGGATTGGGTAATCCATAAATTGTTGTCCCTGTCAAATGCTGCCCCACTAAGCCTGTAGGTGCTAGGGTCTACTATGTGCTTTTCGAAAACCCCTTCTTTAATTTGCCCCCCTGTTTTGTCTTTTTTCAGAAAAAACAATCCGTCTGTTTGTGACGCAATGTACACTGTGCCATCTCTTGGGTCTTTGGCCAATCGAATAGCATCGTGAAGGTTATTGAATGAACTAAAAAGAAAGCTATTATAAGCGCTCCATTGGCCATTTTCAAAACAGGAAAGACCGTCTCTGTTGTATTGGATGATCCATTTGTCATCATAAGAGCCGTGGGCAATATTTAGGTGGCCATTTTCTGCAATAATATCAAATGTGCTCGCACTATAAGGGCCATTGGGAATTATGTTTTTATTGCTAGATTTTAAACCTGCGTAGGCATCCGCAATCCAGATCGTTTGGTCTGAGGTGCTTAGAGTTTGTAAGGGTCTTGCGGCACTTATGGAGTCAATTGTTTTTAGCGCATTGTCCACTATGAAAATTTTTCCACCACCCTTAAAGGCGTTAAAGGTGGCTATGGCCAAACCTTTTTCAATGGGGTCTAAATGGTTGATTTTGCTGCTATCAAGCGCAAAAACAAAAGCCAAGCTGTCCTTTTGTACTACAAATACCGAATCGTTTGTGCTTACAAAAACCTTGTTTAAGCTATTCGTAATGAAGCTATATTTTCTTTGTTTTTCAAGCCTAGTCCAGGATGCCGAAGTTTGTAATCGAGGGTTTGTTTTAGGGCTCTTAAATAATCCGTTGTCGGTAGCGGCATAGTAGAAAGATGTGTCTGCACAAAAGCCTTTTACTGCAAAGTTTTTTGTGCCATCACTAAACACAAAGGTTTCTTTAATTTCTTTTTTGCTCAAATTGACGACGATTACGCCAATCCCAGTGCTCAAATAGGCAAAGCCATCTTCAATAAATATGTTGTAAATCGACTTGTCTCCTGCTATGTTTTTTAATTTCAAGTCAGGAATATTATAAAAGGTATTGTCTTTAAAAAGGTCAATATTGCTATTGACATAAGCCATGACGGTCATGTTGGTTATGTTGTCGTGCGCTATATAGGCCATTTCAACATCAGACATCCCGTTAGATTTGGCATAAGTATTGATTTCTTCGCTGAGCAAATGGTAGGTAAAAAAACCATATCGGCAGGCTACAAAAATAGTCTGGCCGTCGGACGCTAGCGATACACCGCGATTGTAGGGCATGTGTGAGCGCCACTGACCAATGGGCTCCCCCTGAGCAAAACCATTTAGGACTAGTGCAAAACTTATAAATGCGATAAGTAATATACGAATGTTCATGTTTGAATGATTTAGGAGGGCCTTGTGTACCAATGGTTAAAAACGTTGCAATAGAAAAGCTTATTGTATGCTGAGCAGATATTCTATTGTTTTCGGATAAAAAGTGTGCTCAAGTTTTGCGACTTTTTGGGCTATGTTTTCTACCGTTTCATTGGCGGAAAGGGCACAACGTGCCTGAACAATTTGTGCCCCTTCATCGTAATGTTCATTCACAAAGTGAATCGTTATTCCTGTTTCCTTTTCATTATTGGTTTTCACCGCTAGGTGCACTTTATTGCCATACATTCCTTTCCCGCCATATTTAGGTAAAAGGGCTGGGTGTATATTGATTGTTTTGTCTGGAAAGGCTTGTAATAATGAAAGGGGCATTTTCCACAAGAAACCGGCCAATACAATTAGGTCGGGCTTGTATTCCATTATTTGTGTGATCATCAAAGGCTCTTCCATAGTCGTTTTATCCACTATTAAAAAAGGAATATTGTATAAACGGGCAATATCTAGCACTCCCGCTTGGGCGTTATTGCAAACCACAAGATGTACTTTGGCTTGTTTCGTTTGGTTAAAATAATCAATTATTGCTTGTGCATTGCTGCCTTTGCCTGAGGCAAATAGTACTAATGATTTCATTGCTGCTTTCTATGGCTGTAAAAGTACGATTAATGTTGGCTTTTTTGGAAAAGGAAAAAACACTAAAATCACTTAGAAATTTTAGGTCTTTATTCTGTTTTGCTTACCATATTTGCCATCTTAATGCAGTAGTTTTGTTTGCCGAAACAAAAAAGCAAGTTGTTTTTTTGAAGTTTTTGCAAAGACCTTTTTTATTTTCAATCAATGATAGAATTACGCCCACAACGGTTTCAGGTTTTGCCCTTGATCGTCAAAAATTTAATCATCATCAATGCCATTTTTTTGTTGCTAGATACTGCCTTAGAAAGGTACGGTATTAACTTGTCGCAATATCTTGGCTTGCATTATTGGAGCTCTCAGTTTTTTGCTCCTTGGCAGCTCATCACCCACCTGTTTATGCACGGTAATTTTGGGCATTTATTTTTCAACATGTTTGCCCTTTGGATGTTTGGTAGTATTATCGAAAATATATGGGGGCCCAAACGTTTTTTGATTTTTTACTTTGTATGTGGCTTGGGTGCCGCACTTTGTCACCTATCGGTTTTGGGTTTCGAGTTTGGCGCCATTGAAAAAGCATTTGCCATTTACCAGCAAAACCCAACGGTTGATCAATTTGCTCAATTCATTGGCCAGCATGTAGGGAATCCATCAGCTCTAGGCTTTACTGATTTATTGCGTGACTGGCAAGGCGACCCGGCTAATCCGATTTTGCGCAACCAAGCGTCTTTATTTATCGAACAATATTTACATGGTGGCTTCGAACCCAATAGCCGTTCTGTTTTTGCAGGCATAATGGACCAAGCAACGGTAGGTGCCTCTGGCGCTGTGTTTGGTGTGTTATTTGCTTATGGTTTTCTTTTCCCTAATACCGAATTGTATATCTACTTTTTATTTCCGATTAAGGCAAAATATTTTGTGGCCCTTTATGCTGCTATCGAATTGTTTTCAGGTTTCAATAATTCTGCCGGCGATAATGTGGCTCATTTTGCACACCTTGGCGGTATGCTCTTTGCCTTTATATTGCTCAAGTATTGGCAGCGTAGTAATCGCCAGCCTCTGTATTAACCACTATTTTATTTTTCCTAAATGTCAGCTCGATCTTCGATTCAAAGATTTCACATTCCTTCTTACAACCGCAATGCGGTTGTGCAATTAATTGCCCTTTCGGGTCTAGGCTTTATCATCATTCATCTTATTTGGATTACGCTAATCGTCTATGCAGTGCCCGAACAGCGCTCGTTTGCGCTGACTTTCGAATACATTGGCCTAGGCAGTTTAGATAGGCTTAAAAGCCGTTGGTGGACGATGTTTGCCTATGGCTGGTGCCATCGCGGATTTTGGGAGTGGCTCAGCAGTATGATGTGGCTTTATGCCTTTGGCAATGTGGTGCAAAATTTAGTAGGGTATAAGCAAATTATCCCCTTGTTTGTCTATGGTGTTGTTGCGGGTGGATTAGCTTTTGCTGGCGTGCAATTTCTGCCAGCAGCACTTATGCCCGATAATGCAATGGTCATGGGTGCCCAGGCGGGCATCATGGCTTTGATGGCAGCGGCTTTGACGCTTTCGCCCAAATACAGGATTTATTTGAGCGATTATTTGAGCGTTCCATTATTGTTGCTTGCAGGCATTTTCGTTTTATTGATGATCATCAATGCAAATTTTGAAATAGCAACGATCAGCCTATTAGCTGCCGGTGCAGCAGCGGGCTTCGTTTATATTAAACTGTTGCAAAATGGCTTTCAGCCTGGCGCTTGGGCCTATCGATTATATAATAAAGTGGATACAGTGCTTAGTCCGCCGGTTACTACAAAGGCTAGAGGCACCAAACCATTGAGCGAGCAAGCTATTGATAATATCTTAGATAAAATAAATGAAAAGGGCTACCATTCGCTTAGCCAATCAGAAAAAGATCAGCTTCGCGAAACGAGCCGCTAAATCTTGTTCAAGACATTTTTGTCAGCGTCAATTTGACTAAATGACATTAATTTTATTGCGGCCTTTAAATGGCACTTATATCAAGAATACTTTTTTAACGCTTAAAAAAACATAAAACATGAACAATAATGAATTCCGCAAATACGCTATCAAGCATCATGGCATCAGTAGCCTTACTGTAGATAGCTATACCGCTGCTGTGAACAGAAAAATGCCCAGCAATCTTACGCCGTATATTTTAGAAGAAAGACAATTACATGGCACAACGATTGACGTGTTCTCTCGTTTGATGATGGACCGCATTATTTTTTTGGGCGAAGGAATTAATGATTATGTTGCCAATGTGGTAACGGCGCAGATGCTCTTTTTAGAAAGCGCAGATCGCAATCGTGACATTCAAATGTACCTCAATAGTCCAGGTGGTAGCGTTTATGCAGGCTTGGGCATTTACGATACCATGCAAATTATCAATCCCGATGTGTCTACTATTTGTACCGGTATTGCTGCATCAATGGGCGCTGTGTTAATGTGTGCGGGTGCAAAAGGAAAGCGCACGGCACTAAAACATAGCAGAGTAATGATTCATCAGCCATTGGGTGGTGCCGAGGGTCAAGCAAGTGATATTGAAATTACCGCTCGTGAGATTGGTAAATTGAAAAAAGAACTGTACGAAATCATTGCAGAGCATAGCGGGCAGAAATTCTCCAAAGTAGAAAAAGATAGCGACCGCGATTATTGGATGACTGCCAAAGAAGCTAAGGATTACGGTATGATTGATGAGGTGCTAGAACGCAATCCACGTAAGAAACTGGCTTAGTAAAAGATATAACCTACAAGGCAAACAATTAGGGCATTCTTATCCAGAATGCCCTAATTGTTTATTAAATCATGCACAGCCTAATGCGGTGTATAATAAACTGTATTTCTGTAGCGCATTGGTAATTGGTTTCGTTCGTTCTTGGAATAAAAAAGGCCTTCCTACGGCAAAAGGTGCATGTTTTGTTGCTGCGGCCATTGCTTGTGTAGCAATAGACCCCTCTTATAAAACTGTATGTTAATTGTTTATGGATGATGCTTTGTTTGAAAAGCATAAAATACCAAATATTATAGCCTGTTTTCCCCTTCGATTCTATTCAATCTTGTTTTCGGATTTATTTTGAAAACATTTATGGTAGAGCGAGTATATTTGCTATCGATGAATCAGCAGCAATCCATTTTCTTGGCCAAGAGTGAGGTTAAAACCCACGACCTTGAACACAAGCGCAAAATTTCGTGGAATATCCAGAAATATAATGCTTCAGTGCTCAAGGGTAAAGAGCAATTTGCAGAGCTTGAGTTGGCGCGCAAAAAAGCAAAAAACATCAAATGGAAAGCCATTGAAGAATTAGATAGACATTTAGAAGTCTTTGAAAAAAATTTCACAGCCAAAGGTGGAAAATTGCTTTGGGCCAACGACGCACAAGAAGCACTGCAGCACATCATTAAAATTTGCACAGAAAAAAATACCACGCAGATTGTAAAATCTAAGTCGATGGTAACGGAGGAAATACACCTCAACGAATTTTTAGAAGAGCATGGGATTGAATCTGTAGAAACAGATCTCGGTGAATATATTCAGCAGCTAGATGGCGAAGCACCCTATCATATTGTAACGCCAGCCATGCACAAAAGCAAGGAGGATGTTGCTAAGCTCTTTCATGAAAAATTAGGTACACCCTCTAATCTTAGCCCTACACAATTAACCCTTGTTGCGCGCGAAAAATTGCGCAGCAAATACCAAACAGCACAGATAGGTATCACAGGAGCCAATTTTTGGATTGCCGATGCTGGCGCCATTTCTGTAACAGAAAATGAAGGAAATGCCCGACTGACAACAGCTTTGCCTAAAGTGCATATTGCCATAGTTGGGATAGAAAAGGTCCTTCCAAGTATTAAAGATTTGAATTTGTTTTTGCCATTATTGGCCACTTTTGGTACAGGACAAAAAGTTACTTCATACAATACCTTGTTTAGTGGGCCCAAGCAAAAAAACGAGCAAGATGGCCCCGATGAGATGTATGTCATTATGTTGGATAATGGGCGCACAAATTTATTAGCAGATATTAGTGTGCGTGAAAGCATGTATTGCATTCGCTGCGGTTCTTGCCTCAATGCCTGCCCTATTTATAAAAATATTGGAGGCCATGCTTATGGCGCAACGTATAGTGGTCCAATTGGTGCAGTAATCACCCCTCATATGAAAGGAATGGAGGAGTATAAGCACCTTAGTTATGCCTCAAGCCTCTGTGGCAATTGCACAGAAGTCTGCCCCCTGAAAATCAACATACACTCGATGCTTTTAGCCAATAGGCAAGAGTCAGTAAGTGCTGGCTTGAATGGTTTTCAAGAAAACATGGGTTGGACCTTGTGGCAAAAAGGAATGATGAATCGAAAGCTTATAGGACTGGCAGGACAAGGAATAAAAAACAAAGTATTTCATTCCGTTTTTAGCAAAAGCTGGGCTAATAGGCGTGAAGAGATCCAGTTTCCAAAACAAACCTTTCAGCAGTTGTTTGCCGAGCGTAATAAAAAAGAATCCTAGTTTTTTGACTCCTAAAACAGCATACCAATCGATTGCTCATTTGTTGCCATTGTTTCATCAACCATGGTGGTTAGATGCCGTCTGCGCAGGCAATTGGGATGTTGCTATCCTCAAAGAGCAAGAAAAAATACTGGCTGTCTGGCCCTATCAATTTGAGAAAAAATGGGGTTTTAGGTTGCTGCGCAACCCGCCATTTACGCCGTATTTAGGCCCCTTATCGTTAAGCGAAAAGCCACTAAGTGAAAATTGGGTAGAAGATTTGTATCGGCAATTACCCAAAGTGCATTTTGCACAATGGACCTGCTTGCCTGAGTTTACACAAAAGTCTTTTGTGCACTTCAGAAATAGTAAACAGCAGCAAAGGACAACTTATTGTATTGAACTGAAGTTATCAGAGGAAGAGCTATGGCAAAATATGCATCCGAAAAGAAGGAATGCTATTCGGAAAGCCCAGTCTGATTTGATTGTTCAGGCTAAGATGATGGATGTAGATGACTTTGTAGAATGGCAAAAATTGGCCTTTGACGAAAAGAAAAACAAATACCCTTTTAGTGCAGCCTTTCTCAAATCTGTCATCGGTAAAGCTTCAATCCAAAACGCCTCACTTAATTATAGTGTCAGCGATAAAAGCGGAAATGAATTAGGTCAAATATGGTTGGCATTTGATGCTTCGAAAATGTATTATTTACTCAGCGCTACGCCAGCCCAAACGCACCGCGGCGCGATTGCGTTGTTGCTATGGACCGCTATATTAGAATCAAAAAAAATGGGCTTGGAGACTTTTGATTTTGAAGGGAGTATGGACGATGGGATTGCTCATTTTTTTCATCGCTTTGGAGGCATAAAGAGCAGCTATGTAAATTATACTATTACCCATTCATTCCTTTGGCAATGGAAACAAAAACTATTCGGTTAAACTATGCATATTGCCATTATCGTACCGGAACAGTCTAGCCGCTTGACTTATGTCTGCGATTGGATTTTTGTGCAACAGTTAGGTGTTGACTATAAGTTTTGTACGAATAAGGCAGATGAACAAGACGCTTTATTAACAATAGATTACACCAATAAAGTCAGTGCTTTTTCGGTGCCTAATATTGGATTATTGTTTGCAAAAGGCATTGAGCAGCAAAGCATAAATGCGGGCTTTTGGAATGAATTGCCCACGCTCTTTGCTGCACAAGATGGTGATTATACGCTGCCCTTTGATCTTTTTTCAGCAGTGTTTTATTTAATTAGCCGTTACGAAGAATATCTCCCTTTTGTGCCCGATAGGCACAATCGCTATCCGGCTACAGAAAGTATTTTATATAAGGGCGGTTTATTAGAAAGGCCAATTATTGACGAATGGCTTTTTGCTTTCGCAATCGTATTAAGGGATAAGGGCGTTTTGATACCCCCAAAATCCTTTGAATTTCTGCCAACCTATGATATTGATATTGCTTGGAGCTTTAAACATAAAGGATTGAAACGCACGCTGGGAGGCTATCTGAAGGCTGTAGCGCAAAATAATTTGGAGTCCTTGAAAGAACGAACTGCCGTGTTATGGGCCAAGAAAAGAGACCCCTATTTTAGTTTTGATGTGACCGATAGGCTACATCAAGATAATGAGTTGCAACCCTTGTATTTCATTTTGGCTGCTGCACAAAACACGTCTTGGGACAAACATATATTGCCATCCAACAAGCACATGAACGCTTTGATTCAAAGCCTTGCACAGCAATACAAGATTGGGCTACATCCATCTTATCATGCGAATGCACAACCACGTTTATTCAGGGAAGAGCAAAAAATATTATCGACAATATCCGGTCAGCAAATGGATATTTCGCGACAACATTATATCAAGGTAGAGTGGCCCAAAACCTACAGAGCGCTTATTGAGATGGATATTCAGCAAGACTACTCTATGGGCTACAGCACGCATTTGGGTTTCCGGGCCGGAACAAGCAGATCTTTTCTTTGGTATGATTTATTGGCAGAAGCGCCGACTCGATTACACATTTTTCCATTCTGTTTTATGGACACAACGGCCCATTACGAGATGGGCTTGTCTGTAGAGGAGGCATTTGAGAAGCTGCTCTATTTTAAAAATAGCCTACAAAAAATTAATGGACTCCTGCTTACGGTGTTCCATAATTTTTCTTTGGGTACAGATAAGGAATGGGAAGGTTGGGCTGAGGCTTATGCCGATTTTATAAAGAAATAATGAATAATGGATATTTTAGGTAGAGCTATTTCCGAATACTTTTATGGAGGCAAAGAATACAAACTATGGGTGCACGATAATCATGGCCCCAAAGTGGAAATGATTGTCCCTATTTATTTTCGCAGTCCCGAGGCCATGCCCGAATTAGAGCTAATGGCCATTGATATGTGCAGAGGAAAGACCTTAGATATTGGTGCGGGGGCGGGTAGTCACGCTTTGTTGTTGCAAGAAAAGGGTATAGACGTTACGGCCATTGACATTTCAGAAGGGGCCGTTGGGGTAATGAAAGAGCGGGGAGTGGAAAAAGCCTTTGTTCAAGATGTTTTTGAAATGAAGCAGGAGAAGTTTGATACCCTTTTATTGTTGATGAATGGCATCGGATTGGTACAAACAATTGAAGGGCTGAATCGCTTTTTACAGCATGCGAGAACATTGTTGAAAAAGGGGGGGCAATTACTTTTCGATTCTTCTGACGTGGCTTATTTATATGAAGAGGGGGTCCCTCAATTGCCTCATTACTACGGCGAGGTCAAGTGTTGTTACGAATATCGCCGTCAAAAATCGGAATGGTTTTCTTGGTTGTATATTGATGAGCAAACACTTCGAAAAGTTGCTTTGGACAATGGTTTTGATACTAAGGTTTTATTTGTTGATGAGTCAGACCAATACCTTGCCATGCTTACCTTGTCGAAATAGTATCCTCTATTGAAGTGGTATCATTCCAGATGGCCCAGCTTTCCTCAGCTTGTAAATGGAGCATTTCTAATCCATTTTTTACCGAAGTATTTTGTCGCAGACCATTTTGTATAAATAAGGTTTCTTCGGGGTTATAAACGAGGTCGAAAAGCAAATGCGCTTTCGTAAGAAATGAGTAGGGGATATTAGGGCATTCATTAGTATTAGGGTACATACCCAGAGGGGTGGTGTTGACAATTAGCAGATGTTCTTGCATAGTTTTGGCCTCTATATCTTCATAAGACATATTGCCCTTAGCGCTGGAAGAAACCAATTGATACGCAATGCCAAGTTCCGATAGTGCATAGCAAACCGCTTTTGACGAACCTCCTGTTCCCAATACGAGCGCTTTATTTATATCGTTTCTTAGCAATGGCTTTAGGCTTTCGGCAAATCCAATATAATCTGTATTGAAGCCATACAATTCACCCTTAACTATTTTAATGCAATTGACCGCCCCAATGTTTTTGGCGGCTTTACTTGTCTTCTTTAAAAAAGGAATTACACTGCTTTTGTAAGGAATGGTTACGTTGAGGCCCTTTAGATTTTTGCTTTCTTCAATTAATTTTTGGAGTTCAGTTATGGAAGCAATAGGAAAGCTATTATAGCGCGCATCCAATTGTTCTTGTATAAACTTTTCATGGAAATAGCGTGGTGAAAAACTATGGCTGAGCGGATATCCAATGAGTCCATATTCCTGCATAAGTATTCATTTAAAAAGCGATTGCATTTATAAGAAATGACAATCGCTTCGTTAATATTAAATTACCAATCAATAATTATTTGTCCAGGTAAAAATGAAAAGTGTCTCCACGCAATCCAATGCGCGTTGCTTCTACCGGTAATACGTCATTGGGCGCAATATTGCCCAAGTTTACATTTGCCCCCAGCAATTCCATAAAATAAACTTGTTGCGCCTTTTGCGGTGCTTCCCAAATTATTTTTTGAGCAGGAATTTGTGTTAATATCTCTTGAACCAGTCCTTCGCGCACTTCTCCACTGCCTCTATAGATACCCACATTGCCTGCTTCACGCGCTTCGGCAATTACATATTTAGATCCCGCACTCAATTCTGAACGCATGAGTTCAATCCATTTGTAAGGGGGTATAATATGTGCGGCATCTTTAGAGCCAACTTCTGAAAATACAGTTACTTCTTTGGCCAGTCTTTCGATGTAGTGACATTTGGTGCTTTGATCAATGCTCATGGAGCCATCCGAAACCTCTACATGCTGCAAGCCGTATTCTTTAACTATGTTGAGGTAATCTTCGAATTGGCCTCTAATAGCAAATGCTTCAAAAAGGGTGCCGCCAAAATAAACAGGAATATCCTGCTCTTGATAGACTTCAATCTTTGCTTTTAAATTCGGCGTTACCGCGGCAGTCCCAAATCCTAATTTTACAATGTCAATATACGGTCGGGCAATGGAGATGAAATTTTTTACTTCTTCTATGGACAGTCCTTTGTCCATAATCATTGTCAATCCGTTGTTGCGAGGGATGCTCGTGCGTTCCGGAATATTCTTGAGTGGAAAATTCATAAATGCAAAACTTGAAATGTTGAGCCCAAAGGTAAGCCCAATTGACTTATCAATGGGTATTGTTTGGCTATACTTTTTTTGGCAATAAATTATAGGTGCTTTTGCTACCTTAGCAATTAATTTGTTTTTAATTATGAAGCGTAATGTGCCTATTTTAGGTTTTATTCTTGGGGCAATAGTTCCTTTACTCGGCTTTGCTGTAGTGTACTTGATTTTTAGAAATCCAAATCAATCCTTAGAAAGCTTTTTTTCGGTGTATTGGGCTAATAATAAAATGTTTGCCAAATTGATGACTTTAAGCATTTTGGCCAATCTTATTCCATTTGTCTATTGTAATTTCAAACGTTACGATTATGTGTCGCGTGGCATTTTTGTGGCTACGATGCTTTATGTGGTATTTATTTTGTTGCTCATGTTTGTATGGTAATAGTTTAATCCATCCTATCCTTGAAATATTATATCATAGCAGGCGAAGCCAGTGGCGATTTACACGGGAGCAATTTAATCAAGGCTCTTCGCAATCTAGATGCCCATGCCCATATTCGATGTTGGGGTGGCGATAAGATGCAAGCGGCTGGTGCAACTGTAATAAAGCACTATAAGGATTTGGCCTTTATGGGCTTTGTTGAAGTGATCAAACACTTGGGCACCATATTGGGTAATTTGTCTTTTTGTAAAAAAGATATTTTGGATTACCGTCCTGATGTTTTGGTCTTGATTGATTATCCTGGCTTTAATTTACGTATAGCCAAATGGGCAAAACAGCAAGGCATCAAAGTGATTTATTACATATCACCACAAGTATGGGCTTGGAAAGAAAGTCGCGTTCATACCATAAAGTCTTCAGTAGACAAAATGCTGGTTATTCTTCCTTTTGAAGTAGATTTTTATACAAAATGGAAACTTGATGCCCTCTATACGGGGCATCCTTTGGTAGAAGTTGTGCAACAAGAAATGGCCAACAAGCCAATTGTTCCACTTGCTGAAAAGCCAATTATAGCCTTGCTTCCAGGCAGTCGGGAGCAAGAAGTAATCGTCAAATTGCCGATCATGTTATCTGTGGTAGATGCCTTTCCTTCATTTCAATTTGTCGTAGCACAAGCACCTTCTTTGTCCGACGAGCTCTTGCTGAATATTATTGGCGATAAGCCCGTTTTGTTGGCAAAAGACCAAACCTATAATTTACTCAAACAAGCAAAAGCAGGTTTGATCACCAGTGGTACCGCGACCTTAGAAACGGCCTTGTTTAACTTGCCCCAAGTTGTTTGTTATAAAGGCAATGCTGCTTCTTTTTGGTTGGCCAAAAAATTAGTTAAGGTCAAATACATTTCATTGGTCAACTTGATAATGGACAAGCCAATTGTTACAGAACTCATACAAGACGATTTAAATAAAGAAAATCTCATTGCCGAGCTGCATAAAATTTTGAAAGAGGGTCCTGAATTAGACAGGATGAGAATAGAATACAAAGAACTGTGGCACAAGCTGGGCTCGAAACCCGCATCTAAACTAGCTGCAAGCGAAATATTGCTAATAGCTCAAAATTAAATTGGATCTCTGATGAGCAAATTGTTTTCTCCTTTTACCCTAAAAAGCATCACTTTAAAAAACAGGATTGTGGTTTCACCCATGTGCATGTATTCTTGCATCGATGGATTTGCTACTGATTTCCATTTGGTGCATTTAGGCACACGTGCTATGGGTGGCGCAGGGCTTATCATTCAAGAAGCTACCGCCGTATTGCCCGAGGGGCGCATCAGCTATGCCGATATGGGCATTTGGAAAGATGAACATATAGAGAAGTTAAAAGAAATCAATCAATTTATCCACGAACAAGGTTCTGTTGCCGGTATACAATTGGCTCATGCTGGACGAAAAGCCAGTGCCGAAACAGCATGGAATGGTGGCCGGCAAATACAAGAAGGAGCAAATAGTTGGTTGCCCCTTGCCCCTTCCGCTATTCCCTTTCACGAAAAAGACAGAACACCAAAAGCATTGTCTTTTGAGGAGATAAGATTAATTGTTCAAGCCTTTAAAGACGCTGCAAAACGCTCTCTGCAAGCAGGTTTCAAAGTATTGGAAATTCATGCAGCGCATGGATATCTAATCCATGAATTTTATTCTCCCCTTAGCAATTTCAGAACGGATGAGTATGGGGGTAGTTTTGATAATCGTATTCGTTTTTTGGTAGACATTATTGACGCGGTGCAAACAGAATGGCCTAATGATCTTCCTTTATTGGTACGTATTTCTGCAACAGATTGGGTAGAGGGTGGATGGACCATTGAAGATTCTGTTCGCTTATCTATACGATTAAAAGAAAGAGGTGTCGATTTAATCGACGTGTCTAGCGCAGCTAATATTCCTAAAGCGCCCATTCCTGTTGCGCCTAATTACCAAGTGCCGCTTGCTACCCAAATCAAGCAAGAAGCCGATATGCCAACAGCTGCTGTAGGATTGATTACGGGAGCACTGCAGGCCGAAGATATTCTGCAAAACAATGAAGCGGATCTAATCTTCATGGGCCGAGAATTATTGCGGAATCCTTATTTCCCTTTGCAAGCGGCCAAAGAGTTGGGAGTGGATATCGCTTGGCCAAAACAATATGAGCGCTCGAAAATTTAACAAGTATCTATCTATATGAAAGCGTTACGTCTTTTTTGGGTTTTTGTTTTCGTCTCCTGTTCTTTCGGGTCCTATGCTCAAAAGGTTCAGGCCAAGGTTACCATGAACAGCAGTTCAGACAAGGCCGGTCAAATCGTTTATCGTAAGGGACAATTGCTGCGCATCAAGGATTTTGAAGGTAGCGAAGAAAAAGAAATGAGGGCAATTGCGATGACATATTCAGGTGTAAGTCTAAGCTACTCTGCCGCAATTAGGGCCGATCAAATTTTTGTAAACATCAATCTTTGTCCCACATTTGATAAAGAAAAATCTTGGTTTCTAGAGGAGCATAAAAACCAAAGAACTTTAGATCACGAACAGCTGCATTTTGACATCACTGTGATAAGTGCCTGTGCCTTATACAAGGCTTTAAAGACTTTCTCTTTTAGTTCAAAATTTGAAAAGGAAATAGTTGAATTGCAAGCAAAGTACAGGACCCAAAACGAAGCCTTACAGGACCTCTACGATTCCGAAACCAACAATGGCATCAATAAAGAAAAGCAGGCTGAATGGCATGAAAAGATAAAAAAACAGCTGGAAGCCTGTAATGATTGTTATGAATAAGGCATCGTTTACTGTTTAAATCTATCGTCAGTTAGTGCGCGTAAAAAGGCCTCAATATCTTGTTTTTCTTGCTCGCTTAATCCAAGTGGTTCTAGTAATACAGAATCTCTATTAAGCCCATTGGG
>JAXITL010000012.1:0-33979 GCA_034680125.1 Chitinophagaceae bacterium | reverse complement strand
TACGGTACCTACAACGGCTGCTTTGGATACAGTAGGTATGCGTGTCATTATGAAGAAAGGTGCCGCAACGGCAGCCGATGTTTTGCCTTGTAATGGTTATCCTGATGGTGAAACAGAAGATTATTTGTTAATCATCAGCAACCCAAGATGCCCTGGTCCACTATCTGCGGGCAAGGCCTATATTTCGGATACTTCTATATGTGATGGTTATACCGTTACTATCTGGGATACAGCACATGCCAAAAACATGTCTAGAATGCACTGGGAATGGGAATACTCATTAGACAATGTGATTTGGGCAAACGTACCAGCATCTAAATTTAAAGATACAATTCAGCCCGTTGTTCGTCAATCTACCTACTACAGATTGCGCGTTGTTTGTGAAAACACCTTAGACACTATTTATTCTAACAAGGTGTTTATCAAATTGAAACAACCCTATAAATGTTATTGCTATAGCTTGGCTAACGGCGGTAGCTCACTAGACTCATCTGATATTTCTACGGTTGTTTTGGGCTCTTTTATTGCGAATGTTGGTGGCCCCCACCTTAAAAATCCCAAGTCAATCCGTCAACGTACCGATTACACAGATTTACCAGCAATCGAATTGTATGCTCAAGACAAATACAACATTGCTGTTTACCATACCTTAAAAGGAAACAACCATGCAGACGCCAAGATATCCGTGTATATGGATTTCAACCATAACCTTAAATATGATGGTGCGTCAGAAATGGTTTGGTCAAAAGTGTCTACAGCAACCGATTTTTATCCGCATGACACCATTACCATTCCAGTAGCAGTTATCCCCAATGTAGAAACAGGTATGCGCGTGGTATTGAATAACGATTTAGGTCCAGGAAATCCTAATGACATCGGATGTGATGAATTTGTATCGGGTGAAATCGAAGACTTCTTAGTGATTTTCCGCAGAAGAGGAACAAGCATTGGTGAAATAACGAATGTTGATAACCTTCAAATTTATCCTAACCCAACAAGTGGTCAATTCACGATTTCTTTTAGCGCCACAAAAACAATTAATGACGCAAAAGTGATGGTTACCAATATTACTGGTCAACAAGTGTATGCTGAACAATTTACCAATATCAGCAGTGCATTTAATAAGAATATTAATTTAAGTGCTCAGCCAGCAGGCGTTTATTTCATAACCCTTGTTGCAGATGGACAAAAACAAGTAAACAAACTGATTGTCCGTTAATACTGAACCAAATTGTAAAAAGTACAGCCCATTTTCAATCCAGAAAATGGGCTGTTTTTATTGATAAAAGGCACTTAAAAAAACATTGAAATTATTTTGGATAATAAATAAGATACATTACCTTCGTAAGGTATATTTATTCTCAAACACAATGCAACAAGGTAAAGTAAAATTTTTCAATGAAACCAAAGGCTTTGGCTTCATTACGCCTAACGATGGCACACAAGACATTTTTGTACACGCTACAGGTCTTATTGACAAAATTCGTGAAAACGATGTAGTAACATATGAAGTACAAGATGGCAAAAAGGGTTTAAATGCGGTGGATGTAAGAATCGCCAACTAATCCCATCTTCAAAACTTTTGTAAAAAAAGCTTTCTACACTGTAGAAGGCTTTTTTGTTTGTGCCCCATCCAGTGTTCAACATTATTTAGGAGTAAATACAGCCACAAACATACTGTCTGCGCCAGAGGCCATTCCGTTAATAAGTTTTTGCTGCACTAATTTAATGGAGCTGTTTTTTTCCAAAATATCGGCAACAACACCTTCGTTTTCTTCAGCAAAAACAGAACAGGTTATGTAGGTAAAGGTGCCGCCATTGGCCCTTAAATATCGAAGGGCATTATGGGCAATTTCTTTCTGTCTTTGTGAAAAAGAGTGCAGGGATGCGGCATCAAAATAATACAATTGTTCGGGCGTTCTAGCCCAAGTGCCAGAGCCAGAACAGGGCACATCGGCGATAATATGATCGAAGCGTCTGTTTGCCAATACTAATCGTGTCTGTTGCTCATCGGCAACCGAAAGCAATAAGCGCTCAGGTATAGGATATCCATATAGATGAAAGCGCTCAGCAAGATTATCTAAAATGCTTTTGCGCACATCACTCACACAAAGTAAGGATCTAGGGGCAATGTCCTTTATCAACAAAGATTTGCCTCCTGCACCGCTACAGCAATCCCAACAAGACTCATTGTTCTGTACCTGAAAAAATTTCGCTGTTTGTTGTGAAGAGGCATCTTGAATACGATACATTTTGGGAGACAATATTTTTTCAACAGATGTGCCGTTGGGCAATGCGATGCCACAATCATCAAAGGTTTCGAAAACCAACAAAGCTTCTTGTAATAGTAGGAGTACTTCGCTATAATATTGGGGCACAACTTTAAGAAATAGCTTGGGCCTACTAAGCATTGAGCGCAACCAATTCGCTTTATTTATTCCTTCCGAAAAAACAATTTCTTTGTCACATAAATTGTCAAAATTGAAACCGATTGTTTGTTCTTCTAAGGCCTTGCTGTTTTCCTCAAAGCTTTTGCCATAAAGGGATTGAGCCTGTTCGGGTAAAAACTGCTTAACCTGTGGCAGATTGCTTTCCGACAATAAAAGTGCGCTATTGATTTTTTCGCTAAGGCTTAATGATTGTGGCAACAAGCCTTTTGCGCTGCGGTAATAACAATAGGCCATTTCCGACAAAATTTTTCGGTCTCTACTGCCCAGAATAGGATGCTTTTTAAAATAGAATTTTAAAAAATTAGCCAGGGGCATTTCGCCTTTATAAGCACTTAATAAGCTGCTGATGTGTTTGTGAATATATTGCATTTGCCTAGCGAAGATAAAAGCGGAAAGGCAATCAATTTTCAAATAATAATTTTACTTTGCCCTCTCTAGAAATTAAGAATTATGAATCAAGCCAAAAATGTGCGTTTACTGATTGTGATTGCTGCCTTGGGTTATTTTGTAGACGTGTATGATCTGATCTTATTTATCATTGTTCGCCAGCCTAGCTTGCAGGCTTTGGGTTATGAGGGTGTAGAACTTACCCAAAAAGGAATCTATTTATTGAATCTTCAAATGTTGGGAATGCTTATTGGTGGGATTGTTTGGGGCATATTAGGCGATAAAAAAGGTCGGCTTTCGGTTTTGTTTGGAACAATCCTTTTGTATTCTGTTGCCAATATTGCCAATGGCATGATTAACAATATAGAGCAATATTATGTATTGCGATTTATTGCTGGTTTCGGTTTGGCAGGTGAGCTAGGTATTGGCATTACACTCATAGCCGAGGTGATGAAGAAAGAACACAGGGGCATCGGCACCACCATTGTTTCGGGTATTGGTATTGCGGGAGCTGTTGTGGGTTTTTTGGTTGCCGATCGATTTGATTGGCGCGTCGCCTATTATGTTGGGGGGGCAATGGGTTTGCTTTTACTTTTGTTGCGGGTTTCGGTTGCCGAGTCGGGCATGTTTCATAATGCAAAGTCGAGCGAGGTTAAGCGTGGGAGCTTTGCCCAGTTTTTGAGTGTTCGTGCCAATTTTGTAAAATATGTGCGCTGTATTTTTGTGGGCATTCCTGTCTGGTTTACCATAGGCATTTTGGTAACCCTAGCTACTGAGTTTGCCGAGGCGCTTGGTGTGGTTGGCGAAGTGCTGGGTAGCAAGGCGGTTATGTACCACTATATAGGCGCTTCTGCCGGCGCATTCCTTACCGGTTTTGTTAGCCAGCAATTGCGCTCGCGCAAAAAAGCATTGCTTATAGCATTGTCTAGCTTATCGGTTATGCTGTGTGTTTTATTGTTGAGCCAAGGCGTAAGCAACACTACATTCTATTGGTTGCTGCTTATTGTTGGCTTGCCCAATGGTTATTGGTCGGTTTTTATGGCTTCGGCATCAGAACAGTTTGGCACCAACATACGGGCAACGGTTACGACTTCTGCGCCTAATTTTGTGCGCGGAATGGTAGTTGTATTGTCCACGCTTTTTAGCTATTTGAGCAATGAGGTAGGTATGGGTTTTGTAGGAGCTGCAAGCCTAATTGGCGCAGCGGTAATGGCATTGGCCATTTTTTCGACGCTTAAAACCCAAGACACTTTTCATAAGGATTTGGATTATATAGAAGGTTAGAGGAGCGAGACGTTTAAAAGGCCCTCATGCTCCTACTCCCTTCATTAAGGACAAAAAGAATAGGGCGCATCATTTTTGAAAGCACGTTCTTTTAAGACACAAAGGTTTTGTGGTAAGCGCTAGCAAGCGCGCATAATTTCTATTCAGGCGGCCATTAAATCTTGTGGGTTTATTTATTGGGCCAAAAGCATGTATGTGCGTGGTTCTAGTCAAATCGAGGGTAATGCTCTGTCAATATTTATTTGCTAGAATTACAAGGCAAAATTCATTGGTACAAAAAAGTTATTTTTGCAGCATGATGCAAGATTTACGATCTTTTTTTGCCCCCATTCATTATGCCGAAACAATTGATCAAAGTTCATTTGAGTCATTGCAGTGGGGCGCACAAATAGAATTTGCCACGGCTGATTCTTTTCATTTTGAGGCAGCAGACATTGTGCTTGTGGGTTGTGGAGAAACAAGGGGTGATCTGGTTAGCGGTAAACATTACAGCGATGCGCCCGACGCCATTCGCGAGCAGTTGTATAAGTTGTATAACTGGCACCCTAATATTAAAGTGTTTGATGCGGGCAATATTCTTCAAGGAGCAACAATAGACGATACACGAGCAGCACTCCGAATGGTATTGCAAGAAATGCACTTAGCGGGTAAAATAGTCATTGTGTTAGGAGGCAGCCACGATTTGACTTTAGAACAATACCATGTTTTTAAATCGTCGGAAAAAATCATTAATGCAGCAGTGGTGGATATGTTGGTGGATTTGGACGAAACAGAAAGCGCCAACTCTCGCAGCTTTTTAATGGAGATGCTCACAGGAAGCCCCAATTTTATTGGGCATTATAGCCACATAGGCTTTCAAAGCTATTTTGTAAATCCATTGATGCTCGAAACGCTTGATAAAATTCGTTTCGACTTTTTCCGGCTGGGTAGGGTAAAGGAACAGATTGAAGATATGGAACCCGTTTTACGCAATACCCATTTGTTCAGTTTCGATTTAAATGCGGTTAAATATAGTGATGCACCAATCAATAAAATGGGCAGCCCTAATGGGCTTGCAGGCGACGAGGCTTGCCTGCTCACGCGTTATGCAGGAATGAGTAGCGAATTGACTTCCTTTGGCATCTACGGATTTGATGAACGAAAAGACAAGGACAATATGACGGCAGTGCTGGCGGCACAAATGATATGGTACTTTGTCGACGGATATTTTTTGCGTAAAAACGAAGCGCCAATAAGCGACAAAAATGAGTTCGTAGAATATCATTTACAATTTACCGGAAACGACATTTTGTTTTTGAAAAGCAAGCGCAGCAATCGTTGGTGGATGCAGTTGCCCAATGGAGATTTTGAACCCTGTAGTTATAATGATTATTTACAGGCTAGCGAAAATGAAATTCCGGAGCGCTGGATGAGAATACAAGAACGTGGATAAACAAAAATGGTGTCTTTTAAGACACCATTTTTAATTCAGACAACCATACGGATAGTGTTTTCAATTCTCGCTCTTCTACAATTCCATGGGCACACAATGCCTCGTATATTTTAAATAAATTTTCAGAAAGGCTCAAGCCTGGCTGAATAGCGCTGTGGCAAAGTTCAATTACCTTTTCGGTATGTTGGTACATGGGTATTTCCGAAAGAAAATCTTTGAAGTAATCGTGTGGGTTTCTTTTTTGAATAACAGTAGCGTCTAGAAACCCTAATTGATAACCATAATGCCACATCAATGGTTGAGCAACCAAGCCGCGTAAAATGTCTGTAAACCGAAATGTAACAAATGTAGGTAAGTACATTAAGGGATAAAGCTCTTTACAAATTGCTGTGTTTTGGGTATTAAAAGGACTAATGGTGCCTTTGTCTAACACAAGGGGTGCGCGCTGGTTAAAATAGCAGGGCTCATCACTTGTAAGTCTGTAGATAGCATCTACATCAGGGTCTTCGTCGGCAAGACCTTGCCAAAGCCCTACAGTGCACTTTGCTGTTGCAATATCTTTTTCAAGTTCGAATGTGGTATTAATGAGGCGCAAGGGCAATCCGCGAGCCCATATTTTTTTGTCGGTGTAGAGTTGATAAATATTGACAAAGCCTAAGTTGCCCGCTAGCAAATCAAATTGCCCTTCGAACTCTGGGAAAACCCAGTTGTCTTTGGGTATGTTATCATCATCGGTATCTACGATAAGGTCGGCGCCCTGGCTGATAGCATATAAATAGCCAATCATTTTTCGGCTATAATGATTGTAGGGAAGCGCATCATTCAACGCGTAGCCCATCTCGTTTTGTTTTTCAACAGAAAGGTAAATGACGTTTTCACAATTCCAGTTTGCAGGAGATTTTTTATCACCCACTACCACTAAAGTATAGTCTTTCATTTTTGCGAACGCAAGAACAGCTTCTGTGGGTGCGAATATCGACGTAATAACAATGTATTTTTTTAAAGCGCTGTTTGCCATTTCGAAAGTTTTATGGGGTGTAAATAAAGGTGCTCTTTGGGGAAGTTTTCTGTAAGCGCTGCAAGTTTGTTATTAAAAGGGGCTATTATTTTGTAATCTTCTTCAGTCCACATTGCCTTGCCTTTTAGCGCAATCTCAGATTCTGTTCTAATGTCTGAAGTGGCTAAAACTAATGCGGTGGGTATCGCTAATTCTACAAACAACTCTGTTGCCGCAAATACCCCACAATAGTGCATAAATTTATGAATACAGCTAGCCGAAACAACAAAAATATCAGAGTAGCCGCCCAGCAAGGGATAGTTTAATGTACAATATTGTTTTTTGAAAACACCTTTAAAATGCTTTGTCAATAAAGCTGCAATGTCACCAATACCATTTGCTCCCTTAAGCTTGCTTAGCTCATAAACGATTTTCTTTTTTGCGGAATAAACGTCTTTATACAAAAGGGGTTTTACCTCGAATCCCAATTTGGAAAAACGCAATTCAGCCTCTTGATAGGAGGGCATTTCTTTGCTACTCTCAACACCTTGTAGTTTTGGGTTGTACTCGACAGCATCTTGTGTTCTCCGCCATTTGTAGGGCAAATTGTGTAAGCTTACAATTTCTGGGAAATAAGATTCTTGTGCATTAATTTTTAGGTGCGTTTTGTAGCTGTTCTCGTTGATTAGGGGGTTAATCATCATGTCGTCTGCCACAAAAAAATAGTGCTCAAATTCTTTTTTGAAATATTGGGCAAAGGCTTGCACCAAGTATCCTTGGAAGTAAAATGAATTCTCGTAAACTGGAATTACATTTTCTTTGTCTCCATCATAGAAGGGAACAATATGGAAAATATTGCTGAAGCGATTTGCATAAATCGACTCCAAAATGTCAATATTTTTATCATACCGATGATTATAAATGATCACCAAAGCTACAGTAGAGGACATTCTTGTGTATCTTGTTTTTAGTTTGCTCTGTTACTATAAATAGTCGGGCGAAGGTAATAAAATCTTGATGGCAAATACACAGACACCATCACTTCTTGCTATAAATGAAAGGAAGGGGTCTTGCGGGCAGTGCTTGGACAGGAAAATAAAGGAATGAACACCATATCCAATAAAAAATTCAATGGTATATTTGCTACTCTTTCAAACACAAGAAAAAACGCCCCTTGCTCGAAAATAAAAAAATTGCTGAAGAAGAACGCGCTATACTGGTAGGTTTGGTACATCATCGCCAAACCGAAATAATGGTCAATGAATACCTCACCGAACTTGCTTTTTTGGCCGAAACAGCAGGCGCTGTTGTAGACAAAAACTTTATTCAAAAATTACCGAAGCCAGATAGTAAAACATTTTTGGGAAAAGGAAAGCTCGAAGAAATTAGAGAATACGTAACAGCAAAAGGCATCAACCTGGCCATTTTCGATGATGAGCTTACGGGCTCTCAAATTATCAATATTGAAAAGGCCATAGGCATCAAAGTTATCGACCGAAGCGATTTGATTCTAGACATATTTGCGCGCCGCGCCAAAACAGCACAAGCCAAAGTGCAGGTAGAGCTGGCGCAATACCAATATTTGTTGCCCCGATTAAAAGGAATGTGGCAGCATCTTGAGCGACAAGGTGCCGGTATCGGTAGTCGCGGTCCTGGTGAAACCGAAATTGAAACCGACCGTAGGATTGTTAAGGACAAGATTTCCTTACTCAAAAAACGCCTTGCTGATATCGACAAGCAGTCCTTTACGCAACGCAAAGAGCGCGGTGTGTATATTCGTGTGGCCTTGGTAGGATATACCAATGTGGGTAAAAGCACATTAATGAACATCATTACTAAGGCAGATGTTTTTGCAGAAAACAAGTTGTTTGCAACCTTAGATACCACCACCAGAAAAGTGGTATACGAACAAACACCTTTTTTGCTCAGCGACACGGTTGGTTTTATCCGCAAATTACCCCATCATCTGGTAGAAAGTTTTAAAAGCACACTAGACGAAGTGCGCGAAGCCGATTGCTTGCTGCACGTTGTGGACATTTCGCATCCCGCCTACGAAGATCAAATGGGCGTGGTGATTAAAACCTTGCAAGACATAAAGGCTTTCGACAAGCCCGTGCTCACCATTTTCAATAAAATGGATGTTTATGAAAAAAACACATTTGATGAATGGCTGGACGATAGTGTGAAACAGGAAATGCTATTAGACTTAAATGAACGCTGGCAATTGGCAACCGAAAACAATGCCGTATTTGTTTCGGCCACAGAGCGCCGAAATATTGATGAGTTGCGCGAAACCATCCTCAAAAAGGTTAGGACCCTTTACGAAAAACAGTACCCTTATCTGACAGATTTTTATTAATAATTACGTTTAATTAAATAGAGCCCGTAATTTTAAAGAATCGATTATTAAATACAATTATGGAAAAACCAATTATCGGCATTACTACCGGCGACATCAATGGCATAGGCCCCGAGATTATCATTAAGGCCTTGTCCGACAATCGTATACTTGATTTGTGCACGCCCATTGTTTTTTCGTCCAATAAAGTTATCAATTATTACCGCCGCATTGCAGTGGATCATCAGTTGGTGTTTAACAGCACGAAAGAAATGGACAAGCTGAATCCTAAACAGGTTAATGTCTTTAATTGCTGGGAAGAAGAGGTTTCGATACAGCCAGGTGTGTTAACAGAAGCCGGTGGCAAATATGCTGTGCGCTCTTTGCAAGTGGCGGCACAATGCCTTAAAGATGGCCAATTAGACGCATTGGTTACCGGCCCTATCCATAAGAGCAATGCACAATCTGCTAATTTCCCCTTCTCAGGCCATACGCCTTTTTTAAAGGAAAAATTTGAAGCAAAAGATGTTTTGATGCTTTTGTATCACAACGATTTGCGCGTGGCTTTGGCGACAGAGCACATCCCGATTGAAAAAGTGGCGAGTAGTATTACACATGAAGTATTGCAAAGCAAATTGACTTTGCTGCGCGATAGTTTGGTAAAAGATTTTGGTATCGATAAGCCGCGTATCGCGGTGCTAGGGCTCAATCCACATGCTGGCGACGAAGGCAGCATAGGCAATCAAGAACAAAACATCATTAAACCAATAGTGGAACAATGGCAGCAAAATGGCCACCTTGTTTATGGTCCCTATAGCGCAGATGCTTTTTTTGCAAAAGGGAATTATAAAAATTTTGATGGTATTTTGGCCATGTATCACGATCAAGGCTTGATCCCATTTAAAACACTGGCCAATGGTGAAGGGGTGAATTTTACCGCAGGGCTATCCGTAATTCGCACCTCGCCAGACCATGGAACGGCATTCGATATTGCAGGAAAAAATTTGGCCGACCACAGCTCATTTTTGGAAGCGATTTTTCAATCTATAGAATTATTGCGCCAACGCGAAAGCTATGGTGAATATACAGCCAACCCTTTGCGCCGCCGCCGTATGGAAAAAGAGCGTGACTAAAACAAATTATAAACAAGAAAGAAAAACAGAGGACAAGATAGGGCGATGATACAGTTTGATAAATTTACACTTGATAATGGTTTGCGCGTTATTGTGCATCAAGATACCACTACCCCAATGGTGGCCGTTAACCTGTTGTACGATGTGGGCGCGCGGGACGAAAACCCCGAAATGACAGGTTTTGCGCACCTTTTCGAGCATTTGATGTTTGGCGGTTCGGTAAATATTCCCGAATATGACACCCCTTTACAAATGGCCGGTGGCGAAAACAATGCGTATACAACCAATGACATCACTAATTATTACGTCCAACTACCCAAGCAAAATATCGAAACAGCGCTTTGGCTAGAAAGCGACCGACTACTGTCTCTTTCCTTTAGTAAAAAAAGTCTCGATGTACAACGCAAAGTGGTGTGCGAAGAATTTAAAGAACACTACATCAATAAGCCTTATGGTGATGCTTGGAAACACTTGCGGGCATTGGCCTATAAGCAACACCCGTATCAATGGATGACCATTGGCAAAGAGCTAAAGCACGTAGAAGACGCACAACTAGAAGACGTAAAAAACTTCTTTTTCAAACATTATAGACCTGTAAATGCTATATTGTGCATAGCGGGCAATGTAAGCATCGATGAGGTTAAAACCCTTGCCAACAAATGGTTTGGCAATATTGAGGCTGGCGAAAAATATGTGCGCAATTTGCCAAAAGAGCCAGAACAAAAAGCGGCTCGAACAGAAACCCTTGTTAGAGATGTTCCTTATGATGCTTTATACAAAGCGTGGCATATCCCTGCAAGGTTAGAAAAGGGCTATCACGAAAGCGATTTGATAACGGAAATAATGGGTAACGGCTATGCCTCGCGTCTTTACCAAAGCTTGGTAAAAGAACAACAAATTTTCAGCGGCATTAATTGTTATCACACAGGTAGCTTAGATGCAGGCTTGATTGTTGTAGAAGGAAAAGTCAAAGAAGGCAAAACGCTCGAAGCGGCTAATGCTGCAGTAAAAGAGCAAATCAATATCCTGCTGAGCAATGGCATTACAGAAGATGAGTTGCAAAAAGCAAAAAACAAAATTGAAGCCATGATTGCTTTCGAGGACATGAGTATTTTATCTCGTGCCAACAATTTGGCTTTTTATGAATTGTTGGGTGATGCCGCGCTCATCAATGATGAATTGAATCAATACCAGCAGGTAAGCGCCGATTCATTGCTGGCCATGGCAACGCATATTTTCCGTGACGAAAACGAAAACACGTTATTGTATCAAGCAAAGACGCCTGAGAAGAACTAGTGGGTATAATTGGTGTCTATGTTCGGTAGCGCTAACAAAAGACTATTAGTATCCCAATGCATTTCGTTGGCAAGAAGAACGAGCTAGCCAATAAAAAACTAAGTTTGTATTTCTGTATTTTTTGATTTTAAATGAAGCCATTATTCCGTTGTTTATTTCTTCTTTTTTGCGCGCTTTCCCTGCAGGCTGCGGCGCAACCTAGTGATAAATCAAAAATACCGCGCGTGCTTATTTTGTTGGACGGATCCAGCAGCATGAGTGAAGATTGGTTGCCGGGCAAAACTCGTTTTCAGCAAGCCGGAAAATTTATCCTTCAATTAATTGATAGCCTAAGCCAAGCCAATGAACAAGTACAGTTTGGCTTGCGTGTTTTTGGGCATCAATATCCGGCTCAAGACAAGAATTGTTATGACACCAAGCGTGAAATTATGTTTGCTCGCGACAATACCGTACAAATGCAAGCACGCCTTGAAGCGCTTCGCGGATACGGCGTTTCGCCTATTGCCTATTCATTGAGCGAGGCCGCGATGGAGGATTTTGAAAACGAATCAAAGTATGCATACAGTATCATATTGGTTACGGATGGTGGAGAAAGTTGTGGTGGTGATATTTGTAAAGTGGTGAACGATTTGCTGCAACGTAAAATATTTTTCCGACCCTATATTGTAAGCTTGCTGGACTATGCTCCTCTTAAAGATTTGTATAATTGTTTGGGCACATTCCTCACCGTAAGTAAAGAATCTGAAGCCCCGCCTGTAATTGCCAAAATTACGGAGGCACATCGCGAAGGTTTTGATAGGGCTAAAACGGGAAAGATTATTTCGGTAAT
Organism: Chitinophagaceae bacterium; assembly: GCA_034680125.1. Taxonomy (GTDB): domain Bacteria; phylum Bacteroidota; class Bacteroidia; order Chitinophagales; family Chitinophagaceae; genus Rurimicrobium. The sequence continues at coordinate 21,833 of JAXITL010000012.1, read as the reverse complement.
GCCAGAGTATAAAAAACCAGATACCATTACGATACCGATTACGATTAAAAAAGAAGAGCCTCCTAAAAAACCAATAGAGCCAGCCCCTCCAGTAAAAAAAGAAACGGTTGTGGCAATTAAGCCTAATGAAGAACCTAAAAAGCCGGAAGTGTTAATTCCTAAACCTGCCGAGCCTCCTTTGCAAGTGCGCGACAGAAGGGTCTGGGAGACACTCAAGCTCAAGACAAAATTAAAGGCATACAAAACGATTGTGGTTGATCCGCCATCGCCACAATATATGGCAGTCGCCCCCTTTTTGCTATCTAGCATTGGCGACGCACCAAAGATAGATATTGTTCCTCCGCCAATTACTCCGAAGCTAGTCGTGCCTGAGCGCAAACTGGAAAAAGAGTTAACGCTCTTAAAATTCTCTAAAAGAAAGCCCGCTCAAAGTGTATTGGTGGTGATGCCTACGCCTAAAAAACTTCAGGTTCCTCCAATGGAGCTCTCTCCCTTCGAGCCAATAGCCCTTGTTAATCCGGACACGATTGTTATCCCGATTACGATTAAAAAGGAAGAACCTAGGCCTGTTGTAAAACCAACGATAAAGCCCAGCATTACAACTGCAGTAAAGCCCATTCTCAAAAAAGAAGAGACGCCCTACGTTGTAGAAAAAACCCCCGCTGCTGAAACGCAAGTTGAAATATTTTTTACCGATGGCAATGGCAAATTTTATGCGACTACCCCACAAATTTTATTAAGCGATCCCCAAACGGGAAAAGATGTTCATACCTTTTATAGAACCGTAAACGCAGAAGGCAACCCTGATGCGGTGAAGGCGCCCACGGGCAGTTTTAACCTCAGCGTAGTGGGTAGTGACCGGACTTTTTTAAAAGGTGTAGAAATTGCGCCCAACATGAAAAACAAAATAGTGATTACCGTGGGTATGGGCTCTCTACAATTTGTTTGGAAAACGGGTAACAAAAAAAGACCCGTGAGTAAATATTTTGCGCAGGTAAAAAGAAACTTTGTGCCACAGCCGATGATCGAGCAGCGTTGTGACACCATCTTGCCTTATCCTCCAGGTAACTACCACGTTGAAATCAATACCATGCCCGTGAGCGTTCGTTCGCTAGATCTTAACTTTGGAGAGATTAAAGAGCTAGGAATTGATGTTCCGGGAACGGTACGGTTTACAAATACCAATAGTCTCGGAAAAGCAAGCCTATACTATCCTTTGGGCGACCGTTATGTACAGTTTTGGCAAATGAATATTACAGGTAATCCGTCTTCACAAGTCTTAGAGTTAAAGCCTGGCCCCTATGAGGCACATTATAGTCCAGCACCCGGTTTGCCTGAAAAGGTATTTAAATTTCAGATAAAGTCAGACGAAACAGTTTTGGTAGAACTGCAATAATTGGATGCTTCAAAAATGGACAATATTATCATCAAAACAATAGCCTTTTCGGACCCCTTATACGCGCAGGTTTTTGCATTGCGAGAAAAGGTGTTGCGACAACCACTAGGGCTTACTTTGCATGAAGAAGACACCAGCGGTGACAAGCAGGATGCTATTTATGTTGCCTTAAACGAACAAGCGCTTATTGGTTGTTTGATGGCAAAAGAGATGTCGAAAGACGCCCTCAAATTCCGCCAAATGGCTGTAGATTCAAGCTTTCAAGCAAAAGGGGTGGGCAAATTATTGGTACAATATGCCGAAGCAGATGCTCGAAAAAGGGCTTATCAAAAAATAGTATTAAACGCTCGGCAAAGTGCACAGGGTTTCTACGAGCGCCTAGGTTATACCGCATACGGGCCAGTATTTGTGGAGGTCAATATCCCCCACATTAAAATGGAAAAGTTTTTATAAAAACGAAGCCAGCCCATTACTAAACCTTTCTTCAGTAGTACCTTTGCACTATGTCATTTTTTACTTCAGCTAACAAACCTTTTTTAATTGCAGGCCCTTGTAGCGCCGAAACGCGCGAACAGGTTTGGCAAACAGCCGAAGGCTTGAGTGGCTTGCCCATACAGCTTTTTAGAGCGGGCGTTTGGAAGCCACGCACCAGGCCTGGCTCTTTCGAAGGCAAAGGAGAGGAGGCGCTGCAATGGCTGCAAGAAGTAAAAAAACATTTTGGTTTTGCGATTACAATAGAAGTTGCAGAGGCCGAACATGTTGCCTTGGCATTAAAGTACGGAATGGATAGTGTGTGGATTGGCGCACGCACTACGGTCAACCCCTTTCAGGTGCAGCATATTGCTGATGCGCTTAAAGGCGTTTCGATACCAGTATTGGTAAAGAACCCTGTAAATCCCGATGTTGATTTGTGGCAAGGTGGTATCGAGAGAATAATGGCTGCGGGCATTACGGATATTGCTGCCGTGCATAGAGGTTTTTCGACCTACAAAACCCAACGAAGCTATCGTAATCAACCCAATTGGATAATCCCCATTGAGCTCCGTCGTCGCTTTGCTAATTTGCCTATTTTTTGCGATCCAAGCCATATTACAGGCAAGGCAAGCCTTGTGGCCCAAGTAGCTCAGAAAGCTATGAATATTGGTTTTGATGGGTTGATGATAGAGACGCATGTCCATCCAAATGAAGCCTGGACCGATGCAGCACAACAACTTCGCCCCTCCGAATTAAAAGAGTTATTGGCGCAATTAATTATCAGAAAGGAGTTTGCTCCCGAGGACAATTTGGATTTAGAATACTTACGTCAAACCGCCGACAATATTGATTCGGAAATAATAGACTTGCTGTCGCGCAGAATGGAAATTTCGGCCCAAATGGGGGAGATAAAAAGGCAAAACAATATTACAGCTTACCAGCCAGATCGTTGGCGGGAAATCTTAGATACGCGTTGCGAACAAGGGAACAAACTTTCTTTAGACAAACAGTATATTGCAGCGCTTTGGCAAATTGTTCATGATGAGAGCATTAAAAAGCAATTAGAACTGCCTGAGCAAAAACCTGAAGAAAGCGCTTAAATTTACACATCGAAAATATTTTACCTTGGCCCTGATACAACATAAGAACGTACAAGTCCGCTTTGACCAACAAGCAGAAAATTCAGCAAACTATGTGTTGCCCTTTATCGCCGAAACGCATGTTATTAATGCGGCAACAAGCGTTATGGAAGTGGGTTGCGCAGAAGGAGGTGTGCTTTTGCCTTTTCTGCAAAAAGGCTGTTCTTGCGTTGGGGTAGACTTGGCAGAAGGAAGGGTAGAGCAAGCCAAAGAATTTCTAATTGATTATGTGCAGCAAGCTAAGGCAACGCTCGTGGCACAAAATATTTATGACGAAGATTTTGTGGATAAATACCAAGGCTCTTTTGACATCATTATTCTAAAGGATGTCATCGAGCACGTGCCTGAACAAGGCAAGTTTATTCCACATCTAACACGATTTTTGCGCCCAGGTGGGCAAATATTTTTTGGCTTCCCTCCTTGGCACATGCCATTTGGTGGACACCAACAAATTTGTGAAGGCAAATTGGCGAGCAAACTACCCTATTATCATATTTTGCCCAGAGGTTTATACACGGCTCTGCTTAAAGCTTTGGGCGAAAGTGAAGGCAATATAATTGCTTTGCAAGAAATATGGGATACCCGTATTACCATTGGTCAATTTGAGCAGTTTATCCAACAAGCCGATCTAAAAGTGTTGCGCAAGCAGCATTACCTCATTAATCCAATTTACAAATACAAATTTGGTTTACAGCCGCGCAAACAATGGGATTTTATCGGTTCTATTCCCTATTTACGCAACTTTATTACTACTTGTGTTTACTATACTGTAGGAAAATAGTTCGCCTTGCGTTCAATAATTAAAAAGCCCCGCAACGAAATATGTTGCGGGGCTTTCTGTTTGTAGAAATCTATTGTTTTTAGGATCCGCAAGTGATGCAGCCATCTTGCATGGTACAGACAGGGCCATCTACCTGAGTAGCTTCGATGTCGCTGCTTGTTTGTGCTTGTGCTGGTTCGTTGTTCGGTATGATTGGCTGAACATCGCTATTAGCCTGCTTTTCTACCGTAAACTGTACTGCTTGGGTTGCCGCTTGAGAACGCAAGTAATACATGCCTGTTTTCAATCCTTTTTTCCAAGCGTAGAAGTGCATTGAGGTTAATTTGCTAGCAGATGGGCTGTCTACAAAAAGGTTCAAGGATTGCGATTGGCAGATATAAGCACCGCGGTCGGCCGCCATATCGATCAAGTTGCGCTGTTTGATTTCCCAAACGGTTTTGTAAAGCTCTTTAATTTCTGCAGGTATTTCGTCAATGTTTTGAACGGAACCATTTGCTGCAATGATTTTGTTCTTCATCGCGTTGGTCCAAAGACCAAGATTTACTAAGTCTTTCAACAAATGTTTGTTGACGATGATAAACTCTCCACTCAATACGCGGCGCGTGTAAATATTAGAAGTGTAGGGTTCAAAACATTCGTTGTTGCCAAAGATTTGAGAAGTAGAAGCTGTAGGCATTGGGGCAACAAGCAATGAGTTACGCACGCCGTATTTTTTCACTTCTGCTTTTAAAGAAGCCCAATCCCAACGATCGCTAGGAGTAACGCCCCACATGTCGTATTGGAAAATTCCTTTCGAAACAGGTGATCCTTCGTATGTTTCGTAGGTGCCTTGTTCTTTTGCTAAGTCTTTACTTGCCGTCATGGCTGCGAAGTAAATCGTTTCAAAAATATTTTTGTTCAACACTTTTGCTAATTCACTTTCGAAAGGCAAGCGCAACATAATGAATACATCAGCTAAGCCTTGAACACCAAGACCAACAGGGCGATGGCGCATATTAGAGTTGCGCGCTTCTTCAACAGGATAATAGTTGTTGTCAATAACCGCGTTCAAGTTTTTGGTAACTTGGTAAGTGATTTCATAAAGGCGTTGATGGTCGAAACTGCCATTGATAACAAAGCGCGGCAAAGCCAAAGAGGCTAAATTACAAACCGCTACTTCATCAGGTGAAGTAAACTCCATGATCTCTGTACACAAGTTACTGCTCTTGATGGTGCCTAGGTTTTGCTGATTGCTTTTGCCATTTGCAGCATCTTTGTACAACATATATGGAGTACCCGTTTCAATCTGTGACTCCATTATTTTAAACCAGAGCTCTTGCGCTTTTATTGTTTTTCTTGCGCGACCTTCTGCTTCGTATTGTGTATATAATTTTTCAAACTCTTCGCTATGGCAATCGCTCAATCCTGGAGCTTCGTTGGGGCAAAAGAGGCTCCACATTCCGTCTTCTTCAACGCGCTTCATAAACAGGTCAGAAATCCACAGCGCATAGAATAAATCTCTTGCACGCATTTCTTCTTTTCCGTGGTTTTTGCGCAAGTCTAAGAATTCAAATACATCAGCGTGCCAAGGCTCTAAGTAAATAGCGAATGCGCCTTTGCGCTTGCCACCACCTTGGTCTACGTAACGAGCCGTATCATTAAACACACGCAACATAGGGATAATGCCATTGCTCGTGCCGTTGGTGCCGCCGATATAACTACCGGTAGCGCGTATGTTGTGTATAGCCAGTCCAATACCGCCGGCGCTTTGTGAGATTTTTGCCGTTTGTTTTAAGGTGTCATAAATGCCGTCTATGCTATCGCTTTTCATGGTTAGCAAAAAGCAAGAGCTCATTTGGGGTTTGGGTGTGCCCGCATTGAATAAGGTTGGTGTAGCATGTGTAAACCAGCGCTCACTCATCAAATGATAGGTCTTGATAATACTGTCGATATCATTTTTATGAATACCAACAGCAACACGCATATACAAATGTTGGGGACGCTCTACAATTTTGCCATTGATGCGCAATAGATATGATTTCTCTAAAGTTTTGAATCCGAAATAATCGAAAGCAAAATCTCTGTCGTAAATGATTGTGCTATCTAAAAGCTCTGCGTGCTCCTCGATAATGGCCATTACATCATCTGCAATTAGGGGCAAGTGCTTGCCTGTTGAATCATCAATATAATGATACAAATTGCGCATGGTGTCCGAAAAAGACTTTAAAGTGTTTTTGTGCAAGTTGCTCACTGCAATGCGTGAGGCCAAAATCGCATAATCCGGATGCGTGATGGTGAGCGATGCCGCCGTTTCGGCAGCAAGGTTGTCCAACTCTGTGGTAGGTACGCCAGCATAAATGCCCTCAATGGTTTTTTTCGCAACGTCTATTACGTTTACTATAGGGCTAAGGCTGTAAGATAATTTTTCTAAGCGGGCCGTTACCTTGTCAAACTTAATCGACTCTTGTTTACCGCTTCTTTTGATAACGTACATAAAATATGATTTGTGATTTATGAATTTTGATTTATGATAGTGGGACGTTGATTGAATTAATGAGGACGGTAATGGGTAACCATTCCATCAAAAATCTGTAATCAGCAATCTTATATCTATTTAGTATTTTTTGCGTTTACTTTCTTTACTGCTGCTACGAATGTGCTTACCAATTCGTTAGCGTCTTTAATTAATCGCTCGGTGTTCATATTGTCCTTCAACCCAAGCTCTGCCATCACTTCCAATCAATATAAACTTTCGTCCGCTTCTTCTATTATTATTTCTATTTGTAAATACAGCCTGCATTTGATTTCGCCCTGCAAGCTGCTCTGTAATTAGCGCCAACCATTTTTCCCATCGCTCCAATCACATATCAATCATTCCTAAAAGTCCTCTTCGAGTGAAAATGTGTTTTTCTCTTCGTTGTTGTTGCCCATTACGCCAGCTTTTTGGTAATCGCCAACTCTCTTTTCAAAGAAGTTCGTTTTGCCTTGTAATGATATCATTTCCATAAAGTCGAAAGGATTAGCCGTATTGTAAAATTTCGGATTGCCTAGCTCGCTCAACCATCTGTCTGCCACAAATTCTATATACTGTTGCATCAATTTGGCATTCATTCCAATCAGGTCTACAGGCAAGGCTTCGGTGATAAATTCTTTTTCAATTTCTACAGCATCAGTAATGATTTTTTCAACCGACTCTTTGGACATCTTGTTTTCTAACATGCTATACAAGAGGCATGCAAATTCGCAATGCATCCCTTCGTCGCGGCTAATGAGTTCGTTGCTGAACGTAAGTCCGGGCAACAAGCCTCTTTTTTTCAACCAAAAAATGGAACAAAAGCTACCGCTAAAGAAAATGCCTTCTACTGCCGCAAAGGCAACGAGTCTTTCGGCAAAGCTTCCATTGTCAATCCAACGAAGAGCCCATTCAGCCTTTTTCTTTACCGCAGGCACGGTATCAATCGCGTGGAATAATTTATATTTTTCTTCCGCGTTTTTGATATAAGTGTCGATAAGCAAGGCGTAGGTTTCGCTATGTATGTTTTCCATCATTATTTGGAAACCATAAAAACAGCGCGCTTCGGGCAATTGCACCTCGCTCATAAAGTTAACCGCAAGGTTTTCATTGACGATACCGTCGCTAGCGGCAAAAAATGCAAGGATATGACTGATAAAATGACGTTCGCCATCGTTCAGTTTTTCCCAGTCCTTCATGTCGTCGCTCAGATCTATTTCCTCTGCCGTCCAAAAGCTGGCTTCATGGCGTTTGTAGGCTTCCCAAATTTTGGGATAATTAATAGGCAGAATGACAAACCTGTCTTTGTTTTCTCTCAATAATAATTCGTTGCTCTCAGTGCTCATTACTTGCTATTTAATCGATAATTTAAAACTCATAAATTTTTGGAACAAACGCCGACACACTATCCAATAAAGTTTTGCAACTTAGGTTTTGTGTTGTATTGCGTTTGCCCGCATTCCTACGCAGGCTTCGCTAAAAATTGTTTTGATTTTGGGTACTCTTGACTTGTTTTTTCTAAAAATCTCTACTCGACCTGTTGTGCCGTGGCTCTTTTGAAAATTGTATTTACTCCTGCTTTCAAAAATGACTTTTGGTATAAAAAACATAATTCTGCGAAGAACTTATGCAATGATACAAACAGCAATTTTTATCGCCCTTAAAAGTTAATAACAGGGATGTGAACAACTCATGAAATGCAGTACCAAACAGAATATTTAATTTAAAAAAATCTATTTTTAGATTAATATCTCTTGTGGTCTTTTCTTAATCAATTTGGATGTCCAAATGGTTTAAAAGTCCAGAAAGCCCATCCTTAGAGAATTTGGTTTTGCGCAACTTGTTTTTTTCGGGGTGAATGGAATAATTGCGAGCGGTTCTAAAATCAGTTTTTTCTAAAAGGCTATTGTCAAAAATGGCCCCCATCAAATCGCATTCTGTAAATGAGGCACTGCATAAATCGGCCTCAGAAAAATCAACTTCTTGCAGGCTACAAGAAATAAATTTCACGCCCTTTAATTTCATTTTATAAAACGAAGAAAGATTGAGTAGGCATCCTTCGCAATAGATGGAAAACAGAAAGGGATTGCAAGCATCAAAATGAATGCCTAGCATTTTGCAATTATGGAAAGATATTTCGCGCAGGGCGCTTTGTCCAAGTTTTGCCGAGCTAAAATTGCAATTGTCGAAAGTGCAGCGATCGAAAATATATTGGGATAAGTTACAAGCCGCAAAATTGCAATTCACGAAGCTGCAGTTTTCGTATTCCCCTTTGGGTAAAGGGTTTTCGCTTAATACTTCACCACTAAATTCGCGGCCCTCAAAATAATGGTCTTCCATTGTTTGGCTCATGTTCAATAATAGTAAAACGAATAAAAATGGCGACCAAATTGGCCGCCTTTTTATTTAAAATGTGTCTTTTGCTTGTACTAAACTATTTCGTCTGAAACGATTTCAGCATCTTCAGCTGAAGTGTTTTCGTTAATGCTTTCAGCAAGGATAATATCACCGTCATTGTTGTCTTCTTTAAAGGGGCGCTTGCCAATTAATCTTTCCAAATCATCTTTGAATAGAACCTCTTTTTTCAACAATTCTTCAGCAATAATTTTTACGGCTTCTTTGTGTTCTTCAATTAATGCCTTGGCCCGCTGGTAAGCGATGTCTGACAATTTTTTTACCTCTTGGTCTATTACTTTTCCTGTTTCTTCGCTGTATGGTTTTTGAAAACCACCTTCGCTTTGTGGGTCGTAATAAGAGATGTTGCCAATCTTATCGTTCATACCATAGATGCTCACCATAGCATAGGCGGTGCGCGTTACTTGTTGCAAATCGCTAAGGGCGCCAGTAGAAATTTTACCAAAGAAAACTTCTTCACTAGCACGACCACCCAAGGTCATACACATATCATCCTCTAGTTCTTGTGTTAAGGTAAGGTATTTTTCTTTGGGTAAATATTGGGCAAAACCCAACGCTGCCGTACCTCTTGGTACAATTGTAACTTTTACCAAAGGGTGTGCATTTTCTAAAAACCAACCTGTAACAGCGTGTCCTGCTTCGTGATAAGCGATAACGCGTTTTTCGTCGGGTTGTATGATTTTGTTTTTCTTTTCAAGGCCGCCAATAATACGGTCAATAGCGTCGTTGAAGTCTTGCATATCCACAGCAGCTTTGCCATTCCTTGCCGCAATCAATGCCGCTTCGTTACAAACATTGGCGATATCGGCACCCGCAAAACCCGGTGTTTGTTGTGCTAGTTTTTTAACATCAAGAGCGGTAGATTTTTTAATGGGTGCAAGATGCACTTCAAAAATTTGCTCACGTCCTTTTGCATCTGGTAAATCAATTGAAATTTGACGATCAAAACGACCTGGGCGAAGCAAAGCCGCATCCAGCACATCTGGGCGATTGGTCGCTGCTAAAACAATAATGCCCGTTTCGCCGCTAAAACCATCCATTTCTACCAGCATTTGGTTGAGGGTGTTTTCGCGCTCATCATTGCTCATCATCATGTTTTTGCCTCTTGCACGACCTATGGCATCTATCTCATCAATAAACACAATGCAAGGCGCTTTTTCGCGAGCGGTTTTAAATAAATCGCGCACACGGCTAGCGCCCACACCTACAAACATCTCCACAAAGTCGGAACCCGACATCGAGAAGAAAGGAACTTGCGCTTCGCCAGCAACCGCTTTGGCCAAAAGGGTTTTACCGGTGCCTGGAGGGCCAACCAATAGAGCTCCTTTAGGAATTTTACCGCCCAAAGCAGTATATTTTTTAGGGTTTTTAAGGAAATCAACGATCTCCATAATTTCTACTTTTGCTTCATCAAGGCCCGCAACATCGTTGAATGTAATATTGACCTTTGTCCCTTTTTCAAACAGCTGCGCTTTTGATTTGCCAATGTTGAAAATGCCACCACCAGCGCCGCCGCCGCCGCCCATTCCGCCGCCCATTTTGCGCATGATCATAAAAGACATGCCTACAATAAGGATTAAGGGCAATATAAGACCTCCGATTTCCCGCATAAAGCTACCTCTGGTTTCATACATGACGGGTACTCGTTGCAGCGTAGGGTTTGTTTCGTAAGCCTTTTCAAGGTCTTTATTGAACTGCTCAACAGAGCCAATCGGGAAGGAGTACAATTCTTCTTTTCCCGCGCTTAATGCCGAAGAGGGAGATGTTGCACCAGTACTGGCAGAAGCCTTTAATTTTACCTCAGCGATTTCGTGATTTACAACAGTAATTTTCTCCACATGGCCCTCGTTGAGGTGTTTGTTTTGGAAGTCATAAAAACTATGGGTGTCGGAGGACGCATTAAAGTTGTTGTTGCCAAATAGCAGCATCAAGAGTACGATGCTTACAATAATTCCATAAATCCAATAGATATTAAACTTGGGTCCTTTGGGTGGAATGTTTTTGCCGTCGGGCGTTGTTTTGTTGTTCTGATTTTCTTGCATTGTACGGGAGGCTTTTTGCCTTTGATAAAATGAATAAGGTACTGTAAAAATTTGCTGCTTTATTTGCCTAGTTCTTTGTGTACAGCATCAGCCCAAAGGCCTTCGATGTCGTAAAATTTACGCTGCTCTCGGTCGAAAACATGGACCACAATATTTACGTAATCCAGTAAGGTCCAGTGTTGGCCATAATGCGTGTGATAAGCATTTTCGGCACAATTGTCTTTTACTTCTTTTTCGATATTGGATGCAATGGCGTGAATCTGTGTGTGTGATTGTGCTTCACAAATGATAAAATAATCGGCAACGGCTTCGTCGATTTTGCGCAGGTCGAGGCTGATGATATTTTCACCTTTTTTGTCTTCTATTGCTGCAATAATGGTTTTGTATAATTTGCTATTGGTATTGAGGCGAGGGCTACGTTTTTCGGTAGCTTTCGAGTCGGTGGTTGCTTTGTCCAGCGTGTCGATTTTGGTTTTGTTCAAGCGTAGGTTTATTTAAATGAAATTAAATCTTAAAAAGACGAATTGTTGTAATTTTATCTTTCAAAATTAAAGAAAACTTTGTCATCAAACGTTAAAGATGTGCTACAAGCACCCATATTGCGCTTCGACATTCTAGAGAGCACCAACAATTATGCCGCAGAAATAATAGATGCCGATAAGGCACAAGCGGGTCTGACAATCGTTGCGCGCGAACAAAGCGCGGGGCGTGGTCAGAGAGGAAATTCTTGGAAGGATGTGCACAATCAATCCCTATTGATGAGTATTGTTTTGAGGCCTTCAATGCCTGTTGATGAACAGTTTGTCTTTTTGTCAACGGTGGCCGTAGCCGTGACTCAGGCTATCCAAAGTTTGGACCAAGGCTTAAGGGTGCGCATAAAATTTCCGAATGATATTATCGTTAATGACAAAAAGGCAGCAGGCATTTTAATTGAAAATTCACTGCGGGGCAATCATTGGACACACGCTATTATAGGTCTTGGCATCAATGTGCTGCAAAGCAATTTTGAGGATTTGCCTCAGGCTACCTCGTTGCTAATGGAAAGTGGAAAGGCTTTTTCTGTAGAAGAGCTGATGGTCTTAATGCGCACAGCAATTGTAGAAAGGGTAGTAGGTGCGCCTAATGAAGACTGTGTAGATGAGTATAATCGATTGTTATTTAAGAACAATGAAAGGCAATCGATCAGAATAGAAGGCTCTTTAATAGACGTTATCATTTTAGGGGTGAGTAGGCAAGGTTTTTTGCAAGTACAATTGCCCAACGGAACCGTTCAAAAGCTTTCTCATGGCAGCTTTTCGTGGGTTTGGTAGTCTGTATATGATGCAACATCTGGTTTGTGATTCACTTGCTGATTGGCAAGGATTTTCTTGCTGGTCAATTCGCTCACAAAAACAATCATGGATTTCAATGATATATTGTTAGAATAAACAGAAAGCAACAAATATCGAGTAAAACAATTAGCATTCTTTAAGAATTGATAGTGTATGTTGCCATAATGCATCAATTTTGTCATCAGAAAGTAAAAAGGCCTATTGCTTTGATTTTGATGTGCTTTTTCTGAATTGTCACCGATTTGCCATTTCTTCAAAGCAAGTTGTTGACAATCGAATGACAAATAAGAAAAAATAAATATCATAAAGGGCTCGAAACCCTTGCCAATATTGAGAAATATTTTTTTGAAAATGTGTATAAAATCTCATTTTTGTATTGTACTTTTGCTTCGTTTTCGTGTAAAGGAATGTTAATTCTAATCATATTCACAGGTGTCAGATAATATTATGCTATTGATTCGAAAAATTACAAAAAGCGCCTTATCGCTGTTTGTAATCCTATTGCTCAGTAATTTTTCAGCCTTCGCAGCCCCAGATGGGCAGGCCATTTTTAAAGCCAACTGTGCGAGTTGTCATAACCCGCTCAAAGACGCAACCGGACCTGCATTGCAGGGTGTAGACAAGCGCGTTCCGAGCAAAGAGTGGTTGTACAAATGGGTAAAAAACCCAGCAGCCGTTATTGCATCTGGTGATAAATATGCAAATGATATTTACAACAAATGGGGCAAAACCCAAATGACCGCTTTTGGTGCATTAAGCAATGAAGACATCGATGCTGTCGTTACTTATGTAAATAGCGTTAAAGCGCCTGCTGCCGCAAAGAAAGATGATGCTTCTGCATCTGACAACACAGAAGAGTCTGGTTGGTTATATCCACTAATTACCTTGTCTTTGTTAGGTTTGGCGCTTATCCTATGGAGAGTGAACAAAAGCTTACGTCGCGTAGCAGCTACTAATGAAGGATTGCCTGTTAAAAAAGAAATACCTTTTTATCGTCACAAAGTTTTAATCGCATTAGGAGCCATCGTATTGTTTATTGGCGCAGGTTTCTTTGTTGTAAATGGCGGTATTCAAATGGGTCGTCAACAAAACTATATGCCTGAACAACCCATTTTCTACTCACATAAAGTTCACGCAGGCATCAACCAAATCAACTGTTTGTATTGTCACTCTGGTGCACAACAAAGCAAACAAGCTATGGTTCCTTCTTCAAACGTTTGTATGAACTGCCACAAAGGTATTGCTGAATACACAGGTGCTGCAGAACATCCCTTAGTAACTGCAGAAGGCAAGAAAATAGACGGTACTGCCGAAATTCAAAAATTATATGACTATGCAGGTTGGGATCCGGTTAAAAAAGAATACAAACGCGATGCTAATGGCAATATCCTTGCTAAGCCTATCGAATGGGTAAAAATTCACAACCTTGCTGATCACGTTTATTTCAACCACGCACAACATACTGCTGTAGGTCAAATTCAATGTCAGCGCTGCCACGGTGCAATTGAAGAGATGGACGAGGTTTACCAACACAGCACTTTGTCTATGGGATGGTGCGTCAATTGTCACCGTCAAACGAATGTTCAATTTGAAAACAATAACTACTACAGTCTATACACTAAATATCATGCTGAGTTGAAAGCAGGCAAGCGTACTGGTGTCACTGTTGAAGATATTGGCGGATTGGAATGTCAAAAATGTCACTACTAGTTAGGTGCATGCAATAGTTTAAAATCGATTAGTTCTAATAAAATATTTGTTCAAAAAGCGAAGAGTAAAATCAATAACCGCTAATTTGTAAAAAATAGTATGAGTCAGAAAAAATATTGGAAAGGTCTTGAAGAGCTTAACGAAACGCCTGAACACCAACAGGTTGTTGCCAATGAGTTTAAAGAAGATTTGCCGTTTGATATAAGTGGCGGTTTGCTACAAGCAGAGACGCCTCGCCGCGATTTCTTGAAGTTTTTAGGTTTTAGCACTGCAGCTGCAATGGTGGCGGCAAGTTGCGAAATGCCTGTGCGTAAGGTAATTCCTTATGCGATCAAACCCGAAGATATACAGCCCGGTATAGCCAATTATTATGCATCAACTTTTGTAGATGGTGGTGATTATTGTGCTGTAGTGGTAAAAACACGCGAAGGTCGTCCAATCAAACTAGATGGTAATACAAAATCTTCCATCACGGGCGGCTCTACTTCTGCACGCGTACAGGCGGCAGTTCTGAATTTGTACGACAAAACACGTCTTCGCCAGCCGATGGCTAATGGTAAAGAAGAAACCTTTACCAACATTGACAAAATGGTGAGCGAGGGCTTGGCAGCCGCGAGCGGTAAAGCCATTTACCTATTGACTTCTACAATTATGAGTCCAACCACCAAAGAGGTTGTTGGTAAATTCTTGGCAAAATATCCAAACGCCAAACACGTTACTTACGATGCTATTTCTTATTCAGGAATGTTGTTGGCCAACAGCGAAAGCTATGGTAAACGATCATTGCCTTCCTATCATTTTGATCAAGCCAAAACAATTGTCAGCCTTGATGCCGATTTCTTAGGCACTTGGTTGTCTCCAATTGAATTTTCAAAACAATATAGTGCTGGCCGTAAAGTGAACGCGAAACATTTGAGCATGTCGCGTCATTACCAAATCGAGCCAACACATACCCTTTCGGGTGCTGCAGCAGATTATCGTGCTACTTGTCGCCCTTCGGAATTGGGTAAAGTAGCCGCTGCATTGTATGCATTAATAGCAAACGGAACAGCGCCTAAGCTAGGAAAAAATTTAAATGAATTGCTGAACAAAGCGGCGGCCGATCTTAAAAAAGGAAACGGCCTTGTCGTTTGTGGCAGCAATGACAAAAACGTTCAGCTAGTGGTTAACGCTATCAATAGTGCAATTGGCGCTAATGGTACTACGATTAACTGGGCTGTAGAAAGTCATTACAAACAAGGTATCGATGCCGATATGGTAAACCTTGTTGCTGATATGAATGCCGATAAAGTGGGCGCATTATTGATGCACGATGTCAATCCTGCATACGATTATTGCGAAGCGGATAAGTTTATCGCAGGATTATCAAAAGTGGCTCTTTCTGTTTCTTTTGCAGACAGAATGGATGAAACCGCACAAAAATCAAAGCTTGTAACACCCGATAACAATTGGTTGGAAAGCTGGGGTGATGCTGAGCCTAAAACGGGCTATTACAGCTTTATGCAGCCTTCAATCGCTCCTTTGTTTAAAACGAGATCTTTTCAAGATAGTTTATTGATTTGGTCTGGTGATACAACGAGCTACCAAACGATGTGGTCTAATTATTGGACGGCAAAATTGGGTGGTCAATCAGCTTTTGATGCGGCTTTACAAAATGGTGTTTACGAACCAGCAACAATGAATGTTGGCGGTGCTTCTTTTGCAGGTAATGTATCAGCAGCAGTGTCCGCTATTGCAGCGGCTCCAAAAGCTTCTGAAATGGAATTGGTGCTTTATCCTACTGTAGCCATTGGACGCGGTGGTGCTTGGAGCAACAATCCTTGGTTGCAAGAAATGCCCGACCCCATTACGAAAGCTACTTGGGACAACTACATTTGCATGTCTCCAAAGACTGCAAAGGAAAAATTTGATGCAGAACTTACTTCAATAACTGAAGTTGAGGCCAATAAAATACAAGCTAAAATTACTTGGAACAACAAAGAAATTTTGTTACCAATAGTGGTCGTTCCGGGTATGCACAATGATGTTGTTGCTATTGCATTTGGCTATGGCCGCGACAAAGGTGTTGGTCGTGCTGCAGCTAGTGGTGTAGACAAAAACGGCAAATTGATAGGTGGTAAAAACGCCTTCCCGTTTGTGCGTTTCAATACAAGCAGTCAAACATTTGATTACGCAAATACCGCTATAAAAATTACTCCAGACAGCTCTCGTCATGAAGTTGCGATTACGCAAACGCATCATAGCTACGAAGGCCGTGCTATCATTCACGAATATACGCTTGAAGAATTTAGTAAAGATCCAGAAGCATTGCTTAAAGAGCGTTATGCAGAAATTGGTCATTACACCACCAAGCCTTGGGAACACCATGACGCACCCTCTAAAGGATATGATCCTGAAATGGATGCGAAATTCCGTGACGAAGGAACCCTTTACCCTGATCATACCGAAAAACCAAGTCACGAAGCCATCCATTGGGGAATGTCTATCGACTTGAATACCTGTACGGGTTGTGCGGCTTGTGTAATTGCCTGTCAAGCAGAGAATAATATTTCTGTTGTTGGTAAAACACACGTTTTAAAAGCACAAGAAATGCATTGGATTCGTATTGATCGTTATTTCAGCGGTAATCCAAACGATCCAGACAGCGTTCAAACTGTTTTCCAACCCATGATGTGTCAGCATTGCGACAATGCACCTTGTGAAAACGTTTGCCCTGTTAATGCAACCAGCCACAGCTCAGAAGGTTTAAACCAAATGACCTACAACCGTTGTATCGGAACTAAATATTGCGCCAATAACTGCCCTTATAAAGTACGTCACTTTAACTGGATGGATTGGAATGGTGCAGATTGCTTCGATGACAACTTGTACGAGGATGGTCGCCGTGACGATATGAATGATGATTTGACACGCATGGTGTTAAACCCAGACGTTACCGTTCGTAGCCGTGGTGTGATGGAAAAATGTTCTTTCTGTGTACAGCGTCTACAAGCAGGCAAGTTAGAAGCTAAAAAAGCGGGTGAGCCATTTAAAGGAGATGCCGTGAAAACAGCTTGTCAACAAGCTTGTGCTTCTAACAGTATCAAATTTGGTAATGCAAATGACCCAGAAAGCGAAATTTACAAAATCCGTCATAGCGAAGATAAAGAACGTATGTTCTATGTCTTGGAGCAGTTACACGTATTGCCTAATGTAAACTACCTTTCTAAAATTAGAAACGCAGATAAAGTAGTTGCAAAAAGCAAAGACGATATGATGGTCAATAAAAGTAAGTTGATCGAAAAGTATTCGAAATAAAAGATTTATTAAAGATTTAGCACACATTGACAAGCGACGATTAAAATAGTTTTAAGAGTCGTCAATAAAAAATAAAAAGCAATTATGCACTTAAAGTACGAATCCATAGTTCGCGAGCCGTTGGTTGATGGGAATAAAACCTATCGCCAAGTAACCGAGGATATTATTAGCCCTATTGAAAAGAAGCCGGGTAAGATGTGGTATATCGGATTTTTTATCTCACTAATATTGTTGGGCTTTGGTGCCTTTTCGGTGTTTTGGGAGGTATATTTCGGTATTGGTGTTTGGGGTATTAACCGCACTGTAGGCTGGGGTTGGGATATCACCAACTTCGTATGGTGGGTAGGTATTGGTCACGCAGGTACATTGATCTCTGCGATTCTTTTAATCTTCCGCCAAGGATGGCGTACTGGTGTAAACCGTGCTGCTGAGGCGATGACTATCTTTGCGGTAATGTGTGCAGGTCAATTCCCGATCTTCCATATGGGTCGTGTTTGGGATGCGATGTTTGTATTGCCTTATCCGAACACTCGTGGTCCATTATGGCCTAACTTTAACTCAGCACTTCTTTGGGACGTATTTGCGATATCTACTTATTTTACCGTTTCGCTTTTATTCTGGTACTCTGGTCTTGTGCCTGATTTTGCAACTATTCGCGACCGTGCCAAAACCAAGTTCCGCAAGCGTGCATATGGTTTGGCTTCATTTGGTTGGACGGGTACTGCAAAAAACTGGCAACGTTTCGAGTCATTGTCTTTAGTATTGGCGGGTCTTTCTACACCACTTGTACTTTCTGTACATACGATTGTATCTTTTGACTTCGCAACATCCGTTATTCCTGGTTGGCATACAACAATCTTCCCCCCTTATTTCGTTGCGGGTGCGATTTTCTCTGGTTTTGCGATGGTACAAACCTTGTTGATATTGGTGCGTAAAATCTTGAGCCTTGAAGAGTATATCACTTTGGGTCATATTGAAGCGATGAATAAAGTAATTGTTTTGACTGGTTCAATTGTTGGGGTTGCCTATTTAACTGAATTGTTTATGGCTTGGTACAGCCAAGTTGTATATGAGCAAGATGCGTTCAACTGGCGTATTATTGGTCCTTATTGGTGGAGCTATTGGGCGATGATGACTTGTAACGTGGTTTCTCCACAGTTATTCTGGTTCAAGAAACTACGCCGTAACATTCCTTTTACCTTTATCATGTCTATTGTGGTTAACATTGGTATGTGGTTCGAGCGTTTCGTAATTATCGTTACTTCTTTGTATAGAGATTACTTGCCTGGTAGCTGGACCTATTATAGCCCCACTTGGCCAGAGGTAGGATTCTACATTGGTACATTCGGATTGTTCTTTACCTGCTTCTTCTTATTTGCAAAATATTTCCCCGTAGTTGCCGTAGCCGAGATTAAGTTTGTATTGAAGACTTCAGGAGATAATTATAAGAGAGAGATGGCAAAAGAAGATGAGAAATCTTTAGAAGAATTTGTTCACGAGAACAGTCATCACTAACAATAAACAATAAACGTAAAACAGAAAAACGATTTCGAAAGAATTCCCTTTTTCATTTTTCATTTTTCATTTGACAATACAATGGCTATAAAAAAATTTGCGGTTGCTTGCTACGATACTGAGGACACCTTGTTTCCAGCAGTAGATAAAGTTCGCCACAGCGGTTATAAATTACACGATGTATACACGCCTTTCCCTGTTCATGGATTGGATGTAGCGATGGGTTTGAAAGAAACAGATTTGCACGTTGCTGGTTTTATCTTTGGATTGACGGGCACGAGCACGGCAGTTGGTTTCATGTCTTGGATCTTCACTTCAGACTGGCCCATTAATTTTGGTGGCAAGCCCAATTGGTCTTTACCAGCCTTTATGCCCATTGTGTTTGAACTTACAGTATTATTTGCTGCGGTGGGTATGGTGTTGACCTATTGTTACCTTAACCAAATCATGCCAGGTGTCAAAAAACATATTTTTCACCCTCGCCAAACAGATGATTATTTTGTAGTGGTTTTAGAATTGAACGAACATAGCTCTGAACAAGAGGCTTTAGCGTTTTTAGGAACTACTGGAGCTTTGGAAACCAATATCCAAATAGCCGAAGAAGGTTGGTGGTATGGCCGTTGGGATGAGGAAGAGACATACGAATTGGCAAAATAAATTTTTGAAATTCAATTTTCAAATTAAACGTAGATAAAGATTTTTTAAACATTATTATGAATAAGACCCGAAGCATAGTATTAGCAAGCCTTTTGGCCAGTGTGGGTTTGATGTCTTCTTGCAACAGCGGAAATATGCGTCGTAATCCTGGTAAAATTTATGCACCAGACATGACCTATTCTCGTGCATATGACGCCTACACCAGTAATCCAAATTTTGCTGATGGACAAACAAGCCGTGTGCCCATTAAAGGAGCCATTGCTGTTGGACATGACTTGCCAGATCATCTTGTAGAAGGCGATACCAATGCCTACAAAACATTGACTACTAGTTATAGATTTAATGAAGCAGAAATCAAGGAAGGCGGTCGCTTATACATGATTTATTGTGGCATTTGCCATGGTGCTGAATTGGATGGGAATGGCCCTCTGTATACAAGTGGTAAGTTTGCCGCTATGCCTGCAAATTTTAAAGGCGAAAAATACCTAGCAATGGGTATTGGCACCATGTATGCCGCTTTAAAGTACGGAAAAAACCTTATGGGCGCATATTCCAGCCAATTGAATGTAAAGCAGCGTTGGCAGGTTATTGCTTATATCAAAAAGGTTCAATCTGAAAATGGTGGTGCTCCCTTTGCATTGGGCGTTTCTACTGCAACAGAAGCAACAGCTCCAGCAGATACAGCGCAGGCTGAAAAACACTAAATTTAAGTTTACGACAATAGCATTAAAGAATTTTATAAATAAGAACAAATGAACGATCGTTTTGAAGTACCAGCCCGTTTACGCAGCACTAGTTTGCTGTTAATAGGCGTTGGTGTTTTGGCACTAATTATTGCCTTCTTTACCTTGATGGGTAGCCACTCTACCGATGCAGATCACACTCGTTTTTGGGCCGGTTTGCTGCACAACTCTGTTTATTTTGCATTTATTGCAATCATCAGTGTCTTTATTCAAGCGGCATCATCGCTTGCACATGGTGGCTGGATAGTTGCTTACCGCCGTGTTCCTGAAGCAATTGGCGCGAATGCTTGGATTTTTGGATCTATCGCTGCGCTAGTTGTCATCCTGACTATATTAGTATTTAAGGATCACCATGGTCACAACCCAATTTACCATTGGGTACATCCTGACGGAGATAAGATTCTTGAAGGTAAAAGTGCTTTTTTAAACAAAGGAATGGTAATTGGTTTTACTGTTGTTACAGTTGCGCTTTGGGGATTCTTCGGCCGCAAGTTTAGATCACTTTCGATTGCTCAAGAATCTGCTGCCAAAAACAGTACAAAAGGTTATTTCAAATTTATGATTTGGGCTGCATTGTTCCTTGTTGTATTTGCCTTAACGATGATGAGCACTACTCCTTGGATTTGGATCATGAGTATTGATGCTCACTGGTATTCAACTTTGTTTAGCTGGTATGTATTTGCAAGCTCATTGGTTGCGGGCATGTCCATGATATTGTTGTGGGTTGTGTATCTTAAAAACAATGGCAATCTCTCGATTGTAAACAAGGAGCACATCCATGATTTGGGTAAATTTATGTTTGCCATCTCTGTGTTTTGGACCTACTTATGGTTCGCTCAATATATGTTGATATGGTATGCCAACATTCCTGAAGAAACAACCTATTTTATTACACGCCAACATGGTCCTTACAGCATCTTATTTTATGGAGGTTTTATTATTAACTTCTGTATGCCTATCATCATTTTGATGTCTCGTCCTAGCAAAAGAAATTATTTCACCGTGACCACTATGGCCTTAATTATTATTTTCGGCCACTGGTTAGATTTTTACCAAATGATGATGCCCGGCCCGATTGGCGAACATTGGACAATCGGATGGTATGAAATTGGTCTATTGTGTGGATTTGTTGGATTAATGATTTTTACCGTTTCCAACACCTTATCAAAAGCTTCTCTTATTCCGCATAACAATCCTTTACTTAAAGAAACAGTTATTCATATCAGCTAATTGTAGCGGTTGAACAATAGGAAAGACCTGAACAGAAACAATACTTGTAAACATAAGTGATTTTAAAAAGATGTCTATATTTATAACAGTAGCAATTACCTTCCTGGTGCTCATGATAGTTTACCAGATAGCACAAGCAAGTGAATACGCAGCTTCATTGCGTGGTACCGAGAAAGAACGTGAGAAAAGTACGAACAAAACAATGGCCATTTTATTGGTATTGTTTTTCTTTGCGGGCTTATATGCGATTTGGTTATGTCACGACAAATTAAAAGGTCAGCTGTTGCTTACTTCTGCCTCAAAGCAAGGCGAGGCATATGATTCTATGTTTTTGGTGACCGTTATCGTAACGGGTATCGTTTTCTTGATCACTCATGCCTTGTTGTTTTGGTTTGCATTCAAATATAAAGCTACAAACGACAATCAGAAATCATATTTCCTAGCCCATAACAACAAACTTGAATTAATTTGGACAACCATTCCAGCAATAGTTATGGCGGTTCTCGTGGCTATTGGACTTAGAAACTGGATGAACATTACTTCTGCAGCGCCAAAAGATGCCGCGGTTGTGGAGATTACAGGCAAACAATTCAACTGGATTATTCGTTATCC